>NZ_JAWPGQ010000006.1:0-84064 GCF_033343935.1 Mesomycoplasma ovipneumoniae
CCATAAATTGATTTTTGCCAGTGTTTTAAAATAGGTAATTAACTTTTGCCAAAAAAGTTAAAAAGTGCCCAAAATCGGACACTTTTTAAGATTATCTCATCAAACTGGCAAACTAGGGAGTAATTTTAAGAAGAAAATAATTTGTCTTGATTTTCTAAAAGAATATCGATAGTTCTTGCGATTGTGTCAGATTTACAGCTTCCAATTTTTCTTGAGGCTACCTCAATTAAATCAGGAGTTGCATCTTGCATTGCAAAACCATAACGAGCTAGTTTTATCATTCCATAATCGTTAGAACTATCGCCAAAAGTTATTAATTTTTTGGTACTTATGTTATTTTTTTCTAGTAATTCTAAAATTGCAGTAGATTTATCGACATTTAAAGGATTAATATCCAAAAAAATTCGGTTTGTTATTGTTACTTTATATAAATTATTTAGCTTTTCAGCCCATTTTTTATGAAGATTTATAATTGCTTTTTCATCATTCCGAAAGGCAATTTGTGTTATTGGATCTGCTTGAATAATTTCTATAATTTCAAAATCATTCAGTTTTGTATAGTGTTTTAGGTCCATTATATGCTGATTTTTTAATCAATCATAATTTTTATGGGGAGAATATTCAAAAAGATTGTGTGGGGTTGAAAAAGCACAAATTGAATTAGTATCTTTACAATCTTTAAATAAATCAAGTGCAACTGATTTTTTAAGTGTGCCTTTGTTTATTGTTTTTTTGGTTTTAATATCATAAATTAGAGTGCCGTTATTTGAAACAAGATAATGAAAATATGGATATTGTTTTGCTAAATCAATGCAAGCTGACAAACCTCGACCAGTTGCTACAACTAAAATATGCCCTAATTCATAGAGTTTTTTGAGCATTTTAACATTTTCAGGATGGATTGTATTGTCATAGCGCAATAATGTTCCATCAAGATCAAAAGCAAAAAATAGTTTCATTTTAATCCTTTTTAGATTTAAGTTGTGGAAATAAAATAACTGACCGAATGGATTCATTATTTGTTAATAACATCACAAGACGATCTATCCCAATTCCGCAGCCTGCCGCTGGAGGCATTCCATACTCAAGAGCTTGAACAAATTCGTGGTCAACTTCTGAAGCTTCTTGATTTCCTTTTTCTTTTTCATTAATTTGTGCTTGAAAACGACCTAATTGGTCAATAGGATCGTTCAACTCATCAAACATATTTGCAAATTCTTTTGTAGCAATAAAGAGTTCTGCTCTAAGTGTAAAATTGCGATTATTAGGATCAGATTTTGCTAAGGGTGAAATCTCAATGGGATGACCGGTAATAAAAGTCGGATTTATTAAAGTAGGTTCAACAAATTTTTCAAAAAATTCGTTGATTAAATGACCTTTTGTAAAAAATGGTTCAATTTTTATATTGTGTTTTTTAGCTTCCTCAACTAAAGCTGAAAAATCTGCATTTTTAAGGTCAAAATTCATTTTTTCCGAAGTTATTTGGACCATATCATACCGTGAAAATTTTTGTGAAAAATCAATTTTATTATCTCCATATCAGTGTTCTGATTGATTTAATCCGAGTTCTTCAAACAAAAAGCGAATTAAATTTTCAGTTTGATTCATTATCTTGTTTAAATCTGAATAGGCTTGGTAAAATTCAATCGAAGTAAATTCGGGATTATGAGTTGTATCAAAACCTTCATTACGAAAAATTTTACCAATTTCATAAACGGCATCGATTCCTCCAACTAACAATTTTTTTAACGGTAATTCAGTTGCAATTCGTAAGTAAAAATTTTGACTTAATGAATTATAAAATGTTATAAACGGTTTAGCCGAAGCACCACCTAAAACTGGTTGCAAAACAGGGGTGTCAACTTCTAAAAATCCTTGTGAGTCAAAAAACTTGCGAATTAAGGAGATGATTTTGCTTCTAATAATAAAAGTTTGTCTTGATTTTTCATTTACTAATAAATCCAAATAGCGCTTACGATATTTATCATCAGCATTTTCAATTCCATAATATTGATCAGGTAATGGGTGGAGTGATTTTACTAAAATTGAAAAAGTTTCTGCTTTAAGACTTATTTGATTTGTTTTAGTTTTAAATAAATATCCAGAAATTTCAACTATGTCGCCAAGGTCTAAATTTGAAAAAGTAAACTGATTTTGTGTTTGAAAATCTTTATTTGCATAGACTTGAAATTCTAATGATTGACTATAAATAATAAAAAACGGGGAGCGTTGACGAATAAGACGACCTGCAAAAGCGACTTTAATCTGATTTTCAACAAAAAAGTCATGGTTTTTATCTTGATATTTTTTAATTATTTCGTCTAAATTATCATGCAAGAAAATTGATTTTGGGTAATTAAATCCTTTGGATTGTAAATTTTTAAGTTTTTCAAGGCGAAATTGTTGTTGGTCGTTTAATTTTGACATAGTCTTATTCCTTAAAACGTCAATTTAATTCTGAAACTATTTTCAGTATTTCTAAATTTTAAATAAAAATGAAAAAATTTTAATTAGTCTTGTTTTGGGGTAGTGTCAGAATTTTCTTCTGAATTTTCTTCAGGGGTTTGTCCTGAATATTGTTCAGGCTTTTTTTGTGAACTTTGATCTGAATTTAGTTCAGGGTTTTCATCTGATTTTTGTTCAAGATTCACACTTGAATTTTTCTCAGAATTTTGCTCTGAATTTTGTTGAGGATTTTCTTCTAAATTATCTTCAGGATCTGGATCTACTGATAAAAGTTCATCCAAAATATCAGAAGGTTTTACAGCGCTAGTTTGAACTGGGTCTGATTTTGGAAGTGGCTCAAGAGTTTCGGCTAATTGTTGAATTTCTTCATAAACAATTGTCTCTTTTTCTAATAAAGTATCTTTGATTAATTCAAGTAAATCTAGATTATTTTTAATTGTTTCAGAAGCTTGTTTGTAAGCATTAGAAATAATTTGGCGAATTTCAATGTCAATTTCGTGACCAACTTTTGAAGAAAATGATGTATTTTTTATATAATCTCTTCCTAAAAATGGCGATGATTGATCTTGTTCATACTGAATTGGACCAAGTGATGACATTCCAAGTTCGGTAACCATTTTACGGGCAATTTTTGTAGCTTTTTCAATATCATTACCAGCACCAGTAGAAATTTCTTGTTCACCATATTTTATTTCTTCGGCTGCTCGACCACCCATAAATGCAGCAATTGTTGCTAGAAGTTCTGATTTTGTACTGTTATATTTTTCTTCTTCAGGAAGCATTAAATTATAACCACCGGTATTTCCGCGGGGAACAATTGTAATTTTTTGAACTTTTACCCCAGATCTTAATTTTAAACCAACAACGGCATGTCCAGCTTCATGATAAGCAACCATTATTCTTTCTTTTTCAGTTATTACGCGATTTTTCTTGGCAGGCCCACCAATTACTCGGTCAATTGCCTCGTCAATTTGCTCACTTGTGATGACTTGAGTTTTTTCACGAACTGATAAAAGTGTTGCTTCATTTATAACATTTTCTAATTGAGCCCCTGAAAATCCAGGAGTTCTTTTGGCAATATTTGCAAGTGTGATATTTTTAGAAATTCTTTTACCTTTTGCATGCAATCTTAAAATTTCTTCACGCTCTCTAACGTCAGGAAGTCCAACAATTATTGAACGGTCAAAACGACCCGGTCGTAAAAGGGCTGGATCAAGAACGTCAGTTCTATTTGTTGCTGCTATTACTAAAAGTCCGGTATTTTCAACCATACCATCCATTTCAACTAGAAGTTGATTTAGTGTTTGCTCTCTTTCGTCATTACCCCCACCAATTCCTGAACCACGAGAACGTCCAATTGCATCAAGCTCATCAATAAAAATTATAGCCGGAGAATCATTTCGTGCATCTCTAAATAATTCACGCACTCTTTTTGCTCCAACTCCAACATATAGTTCCACAAAATTAGATGCAGAAATGAAGAAAAAAGGCACATTTGCTTCACCTGCAGTAGCTTTTGCAAGTAATGTTTTTCCAGTTCCTGGAGGACCTCCTAGCAAAATTCCGCGTGGAATTTTTGCACCAGCACTAGAATAACGCCCAGGATTTTTTAAGTAGTCGATAAATTCAGAAATTTCCTCCTTGGCCTCAACATTCCCGGCAACATCAGAGTATTTTTTATCAGATTTAATACGGATTGCTTGATTTTTTCCAGGATTGAAAAAACCTGCACCTCCTTGAGAATTTTTGTTCACACGAAAAATAATAAAACCAATTATTAAAGCTGGCAAAAGTATAGGGAGAAATGAGAGAATATATTGGCCAAATGTTGTAGATGGTCTATCGGCTGAAGTAAAAGAAGGCAAATAGACATTATCTTTGGGTTTTTGTGCGCCGACTAAATCATAAAGTTCATTAAGAAGGAGCTTTGTTGGTTGTGTAGGATTTGTATAATTTGAGGGAACTGTTTTAACTGAAAGTGAAACTAATTCTGAATATGTTGTAATATTTGAATTTTGCAGTTGATTTTTAATCAATGGGCTAAGTTCAGCAGCACCAGATTGGAATTTTGTAATAACGGCAGGATCTGCTATTACCGAATAAGCAATTATTTTACCTTCAGTAGCTTCAACTACACGAATTCGATAAGCATTAATATCAAAAATAACTGAGTAAAAGAAATTACCATCGGTTGTATTTTTGGCATTTTTAATTAACTGTTCTTCAAAATGAGATAAACTTTTAACAGTAAGGCTGGGTTGTAATTGAGTATATATAAAATAACTAAGTCCCCCTAAAACTATAATCAAAAGAACAATTCAACCGACCGATGGCTTCTTTTTTTGTTTTACTTGCATGATTTTCCTTTCTAGTTCAACAAATCTTACTAAATTTTACTAGATTTTGCGTATATTTTTAGTTTTTTTTTAATTATATAGTTATTTTTTTTTATTAAAAACGATCCATTGGGTGCTTTTGAACTAATAAAGTCAATTATTGAATTGATTTTCCCCTTTGATAATTTAATATTGTCAAAATTTTGGTGCAAATATAAAAAGATAATTTCTGGTTTTTTTCGAATTTTTTGGAAAAAATAAGCATGATATTCTGTTTTTTTTCACTTTTCAAGAGTTTTATAATTTTTTTTTAGCTCTATTAATTTAAAAAAATTCACAATGAAATGAACAGAAAAAGTAAAAAATAAAGAAAAAGTGCTTAATTTTTGTAATTTAAAGCGAATTGCATTCCTTCTATATTTGTCTGTGAAATTTGAATCATCATCAAGGTAAGGGATTTTTCTTTTTTTACAACTATTAAGAATTCTTTTTTTTGTATAAAAATACAAAAGTGGTCTTGAGATTTGCATTCCAAAAAGGAAATTTTGCCCGCGGATTCCTCAAAATGTTACTAGTTTTTTTTGTTCTTTTTGCAAAAAAATTGTCTCGACAAAATCATTTCAATGATGAGCCACAAGTAATTTTGTGCATTTAAAATGTTTATAAACTCGATAAAAAAACTCGTAACGAACCTTTCTTAAATTTGCCTGCAAATTTCCTGAAACAGAAAAACTATCAAATGATAAAATTTTAAGCATTAAATTATATTTTTGGCAAAATTTTGAAACTAATAAAGTTTCAAAAATGGCCTGTGGCCTCAAATTATAATTGACATGAACAACAATTATATCTTTATTTTTATATTTGTCAAGCAAAAACATTGAATCAGAGCCGCCAGAAACTGCAATTAAAAATCTTTCTTTAGGCTTTGTTTTTGTTAGCATTAAATTTTTGAACCGTAGTCATAAAACTATTTGATAAATAAAAAATAAGAATGTCAGCAGCTTGGTCAACAACTTGTTTAACTTTAATTTTGTCTTGATTTTCAAAAGGACTAAGCACATATTCCTTAGAATTTTCGAACCGCGAAATACCAATTTTTAGTCTTTTTATATCTTTAGTACCGCATTTTTCAATAATATTTTCCATACCTCGCTGGCCGCCTGCGCTTCCAGTTGCTCTAATTATTGCCTGGCCAATTTCAAAATTCATATCATCATAAACAATTATCACGTCCAGAATATTAATTTTGTAAAATTGGACTAATTCAAAGACAAAATCACCTGATTTATTCATGTATGTTGTTGGCTTTGCAAGAATAAAATCACTTGTTTTACAAAAAACGCCGTTCTCAGTTTTTTGATCAAAGGTCAGTCCGAGTTTTTCAGCTAATAAATCAAGAACTCAAAATCCAACATTATGTTTTGTTTGAGCATATTTTTCACCTGGATTACCAAGTCCAACAATTAGTTTCATCTTAATTTACCTTCGATTTCATAGCTTTTTTTGCTTTATTTTTTAATTCAGGAACTCTAATTGCTTCTTTATCACTAAGTTCCTCAATTATATCATCATAATCAGTTTCGGGCGAGAAATTATTGAAAAAAGTAAAAGGATCAATTGGCTTACCTTCAAATATGAACTTATTTGTGTCAAAAAATTCACTAATTTGCATCTCTAAAAGTTCAATAGTCTGGTCGTCAAATTCAACAAAGGTTTTTGTAGTTTCTCAAGTATTTCTGTCAATTTCAAAAGCAAGAATATTTTTTTTCTCATCAAAAACAACAGAAAAAATACGCAAATCTTCAAATTCAGTATAAAAAAGTGAATACAGTTTTTCATAACCCGGTTTTGTTGAATTAGAAATTTCTTTTGCAATTATTACTCGCTGCGGGTCTGAAAGGTTGATTGGTTCTTGAGTTAAAGTTTTTTTAGTTTTCATATCCATTTTGTGTTTGTAAAAATCTTTCGAGTATAATTTGAGCTGCTAATTTGTCAATAATTTTTTGTCGTTTTTTAAAGGACAGGCCTGAGTCAATTAAAATTGAGTTTGCTTCCTTGGAAGAAAGTCGCTCATCTTGGAAAAAAAGCTGTATTTTATAGTGTTTTTTTATTAATTGGGCAAATTCTTCAACCATAATTGTTCTTGGCGAAATTTTACCTGATAAAGTCAAAGGATAACCTAAAACAAGAGTAGAAACAGAATATTGATCCAATCAAAAACCAATTCGCGCGATAACTCTTGCAAAATCATACCTATTAAAATTATATTGCTCGAGAGGTAGTGAAATTTTCCATTCTGAATCAGAAATTGCAAAGCCGCAAGATTTAACCCCTAAATCAAGCGCTAAAACTCTGGGTCTAATACTCATAAAAGCTTAATTATATCGTCTTTTATAGGTTTTTTCTTAATTTTTGCCTGAGCTATTTTAGAATTTCCACCTCCTGCGCCATCGTAAATTTCTTTAATTTTTTCAAGAATGACATTTGAATCTAAGTTAAAAGATGCAACTGTAATTAAATAATTTTCATCTTCAAGATTTGTGGCTAAAATAAATGTTGATTTTGGGTTTTTTTGTCTAAAAGTAGCCGCTGATTGTTTTAGATTTTTGGAATTAAATTCCAAATCAATATAAAACTTATTTTGATTAATGTCAACAAAATTTTCTAAATTTAATTCTAGTGATTGAGAAATATCTTGATTTTTTAGGATTTTTTTATATTTTTCTTTGAGCTCTTCTTCAATTTTTGTCAAGTGCTCAAATTCTAAATCTAAATCAGTAAAATTTGGAAAATCAAAGGTAAAATCTTGACTAATTTTTGCAATTTTATTAACTAATGAAGCAATTTGAAACTTTAAAAGTTCAATATTTTGCTTTAAAAACTCAACATTTTTGGCAAAAGAGCTAACTGCACGAATCCGGTAAATTCCTGAACCCTTAGTTTGACAGGATAAAATTGTGAATTTCTCTAATAATTTAGTGTTTTGAATATGAGTTCCGCCACATAAATCTGTTGTAATTCCAGGAAAAACTACAAGCCGAAGCGCATTAGGATCCATGTATTCTGATTCTTCTAATGTCATAATTGCATTTAGTTTTTGGGCTTTTTCTAGATTTGTGACTAAATATTCACGCTGAACTTGTTTGCTTATATATGAATTTACACGGTTTTCGACAGATTTTATTTGTTCTTTTGAAGGTTTTTGAGCGCAAGGAAAGTCAAAAGTCAGTCTTTCTTCATTATTGTCAGAACCAAGTTGTTTAATTTGAGGACCAAATTCTGCCCGAAGTGAGGCAAATAAAAGGTGAGTTGCCGAGTGATTTCGCTCTAAATTCAAACGGTTGTCTGAATTTAACTCTAAAATTACAGGTAAATTTTTTGACAGTTTACCTTCAAAAACATGGACATTATTTAAAAATTTATCTTTAAAAACATCAATAATTTCAATTTTTTTGTCGCCTTGAATTATATATCCCTGATCATGTTTTTGACCACCAGCTGTTGCATAAAATGGAGTTTTTTCAAAAATTGCATATGAAATTTCGCCTTCAGAAGTTTGGTCAATTTCATTAAACTGGTTTGCTAAAAAAGCAATTTTTGTTTCAGTTTTGTGAAATTCATAACCTATAAATTCTGAAATTTTTGACTTAACTTGATTTAAAGAATCAATAACTTTCCCCATGCCTTTTTTAATATTTGCCCGAGAAATTTGAGCGTGTTTTTCGTGATATTCTTCTAATGATTTAAGGTCAAAACTAATATTTTTTTCTTGAAGAATTTCCTGAGTTAGTTCAGGAGGAAATCCGTAGGTAACAAAAAGTTTAAAAACAATTTCTGGAGAAATTTGGTCTTGAGTTTTTTTTATCTCATTTTCTAAAAGTTCATGACCGATTTCAAGAGTTTTTATAAAGTTTTTTTCTTCATGATAAATCACGGACTCAATTTTTTCAATATCAAAATTAGCGTTCAATGTTTTAGCGACAATTGGGACCAGTTTGTGTAAAAACTCTTCTGAAATTCCTAATTTTTTCCCGTTTCAATAAGCTCTTCTAATTAAACGCCTAATTATATAGCCTCGGTGTAAATTTGATGGCATAACTCCATCATTTACTGCGGCACTTATTGCACGAATGTGGTCGGCAATTAGTCTAAAACTTTTATTGATTTGTGCTTGTTTTGCATCTTTTTTAAAATAATTTTCAATATCGTATTTAAAATTAGTGTACTTTTGGATTTCTGCAATAATTGGCAAAAATAAATCTGTATCATAATTAGTTGGGCCATTTTGCAAAATTGAAACGATTCTTTCAAAACCAGCACCAGTATCGATATTTTTTGACATTAATGGTGAATAATTTTGCGCACCGTCGTTATTAAATTCTGAAAAAACAATGTTTCAAATTTCAATAAAACGGTCATTTTCGATGTCATTTCTTATTAATTCATCACCACGAGCATCAAATTTTTCACCACGGTCAAAATAAATTTCGGTACATGGACCACAAGGCCCTTGACCTAAGTCTCAAAAATTAGTTTTTTTACCACCAGGAATGAGTCTATTTTCAGGAAAACCTAAACTTTTCCATTTATTTAAAGTCTCAAAATCACTATCATAATAAGTTATATAAAGTTTTTCAGGGTCTAATTCTAATCATTTAGTCAAAAATTCAAAGGCAAAATCAATCGCTTCAAGTTTAAAATAGTCTCCAATTGAAAAATTTCCTAGCATTTCAAACAAAGTGTGATGTCTTGAGGTTTGCCCAACATTTTCAATATCATTAGTTCTTAGTGCTTTTTGCGAATTAACAAGTCGTTTTGAAGGTGGAATTTTTTTACCAATAAAATAATCTTTTAACGCCGCAACTCCTGAATTAATTCAAAGAAGTGAATCATCATTTTGGGGAACAAGGGGTTTAGATTCTATAAGAAGATGATTTTTTTGCTGAAAAAAATCATATCAAAGTTGACGAACTTCATTAGCTGATAATTTTTTCATTTGTTTTATCCTTATAATAATAATTTTACTTAATTTTTAGGATTTGTAAAATTTTATATTAAAATTTTATCTATGTTCCGTTTTTTTGTTAGTGAAAAACAAGAAAATTTTTTTATTCTTGATGACTTAATTTTAAGTCATATTAAAGTTGTGCGAATTAAAAACGAAAATTTTATCTGTGTTTATAAAGGTGAATTTTATCTTACAAAATTAGTTCAAAATTCAAACAAAGCTGAAATTATTGAAAAACTTGAAATAAATAATGAACCTAAAAACAAGATTATTTTAGCACTTGCAATTCTAAAGACAAAATCTTTTGAATTTGCAATTCAAAAAGCTGTTGAAATTGGCGTCAGTGAAATTTGACCGTTTTTTAGTAAAAATGTCAGCCAAAAATTAGAAGGAGACTTAAGAAAAAAATTAAAAAGATGAGAGCAAATTTGCCTCCACAGCGCTCAACAGAGTTTTCGAAATTTGATTCCAAAAATAAATTTACCTATAAATTACAGTGATATTTTGAAAAACTCTAGTAATTTTAGTCAAAAATTAATCGCCTTTGAAGGTCGAAAAAATCAAACAAAAATAGACGAGTCACAAAATAATACAATTATAATAATCGGTCCTGAAGGCGGATTTGATGAGTCAGAGATAAATTTAGCCCAAAAATTTGATTTTAAGGTTGTGTCTTTAGGCAAAAGAATTTTACGTTCTGAAACAGCGGCAATTTTTTTATTAAGCAAATGCATAAATGATTAACTTTTTAGCAAAAAAGTGCAAAAATCTTCGAAATTTAGTAGTTTTTCCTAAAATTTCGAAGATTTTTTATTTTAATGGTTTTTAGCAATTTTTTACTTTATTCTTAATTTTTTAAATTATGACTTAATTTTGATAAAAAATTGGAAAAACATTGTATAATTTAATAAAATTAAATTTAATTTTTTAACTCCCGAAAAAACAATAAATAGGAGATTTTATGAAAATAATATCAATTGGAACTAACCATGCCGGAACTTCATTTTTAAGAACCCTAAAAACTATTCACCCACAAGCAGAACTTGTCTCATATGATAGAAATACTGACATTTCGTTTTTAGGTTGCGGAATTGCACTTTGAGTTTCTGATGAATTTAGCGATCCATCTGGACTTTTTTATTCAAGTCCTGAACAATTAAAATCAATGGGAATTGATGTTCATTTACAGCATGATGTTCTCGAAATTGACCGTAAAAATAAAATTATTACAGTTAAAAATTTAGTAACTGGCGAAATTTTTAAAGACAGCTATGATAAATTAGTTTTTGCCGGCGGAACTTGACCGATTATTCCACCTTTTGAAGGAATTAATCTTAAAAATATTTTAGTTTCAAAAACATTTACTCACGCAAAAGAAATTAAAGCAAAAGCTGTTGATCCATCAATTAAAAATGTAATTATTATCGGTGGTGGTTACATTGGTATTGAATTACTTGAAGCTTTTCACAAATATGGCAAAAAAACAACACTAATTGACATGCAAGATCGAATTATCCCTAATTATTTTGATCAGGAATTTACTCAAAAAATCGAGGATAAAATCGTTGAAGAGGGTATTAATTTACAATTTAATCAAAAAGTTACTCGTTTTATTGCCGATGAAAGTGGAGAAAAAGTTGCTTTTGTTGAAACAGACAAAGGTAAATATGCCGCTGATCTTGTAATTTTAGCAATCGGATTTGCACCAAACACTAAAATTTTAACAGACGTTGAAAAAACTGCTAATGGTGCAGTCAAAGTTGATGAATTTCAGCGTTCATTAAGTGATCAAGATATTTATGTAATTGGTGATTCAGCTTCAATGGTTCATAATGTAACTAAACAACACGCTCACATCGCTCTTGCAACAAATGCCGTAAAATCAGGGATAGTTGCTGCTTTCCACATTGCAGGACGTGAAGATATTCCTTTCCCAGGTTATGTTGGAACAAATGCAATTTCCGTTTTTGGATTTAATTATGCCTCAACTGGATATTGTGAAAATGCTTGTCCAAAAATGGGCTTAGACAATGTTGGTGTTGAATATCTTGAAGACTGAGATCGCCCAGAATTTATGCAAAATAAATCAAAAGTATGAATCAAAATCGCTTATGACAAGCCAAGTCTAAAATTAATCGGTGCTCAAATTGGTTCATATGGAAAAGAATATAATCACACTGAAGTAATTTATTTCCTTTCTCTAGCAATTCAAAAAGGTCTAAAATTACCTGAAATTGCTCTTTCAGATTTCTACTTCTTGCCTCACTATAATAAACCATTTAACTTTGTAATCCAAGTAATTTTAAATGCACTAGGGCTAAAATATAATAAAAAATAGGATTTTTGGCTCAAAAATTTAACTAAAAAAACCAGTTTATTCTGGTTTTTTTAGTTTCTTGATTTTCTCGGTTGGATGAGCTAATCTTAAAAAGTGTCGTGATTTATAGACTTTTTTAACTTTTTTGGCAAAAGTTAATTACTTATTTTCTTGAGTTTGACTGGTTTTTTTAGTTTTTAAAATTCAAGGCAAATTTTAGGACTAAAGTTTTTTCATAAGCAAGATTGACTGTCGTTTTTCAATAATATTTTGACTAAATTGTAATTTAGAATTAAAAAGAACATCAAAATCTTCAAAATTATAGTCATAAGAATTGGCTGAAAAATTATGAATCACCTTAATAATTTCGTTTTTAATTTGGATATTAAAAATAATTAAGCCTTTTTTATTGTCCACAGTTTCAAATTTTATCGAATCACAAATTGCTTGATTATCTGGCAATCTAAAAAACTGGGTTTTTAGGCGAAATTCGTTAATTTTTGCTAAAAAATTAAAAATTTTAGTTTTAATTTCGCCAATTTCAAGAAGGCTAAAATCAAGACCGTTAGTAAAATCAGTAGTTTTATTTGAATAAAAATCAAGAAATTTATTTCCCTGATATGAAAAAGGTGGTTTTGTTGAATTTAAATTAAGATGACAATTTGAATAACTAGCACCCGAAAAATCACATGCTTTTGAAAAGGCAAACTCAGTTCCTGAACTTAAAAGAACTTTTCCCTGAACAAATAAAGTCATCATTAATGCTTGACGATAAGTTTCGATAAAGGCGTTTTTTGTCAGTCCTGAGGCACTTGTTAAAATTTTGTCAGCTAAAGTAGGACCATCATATGAAGTTATATAAGAAACATTTATACTAATATCGTTTGCAAAAAGGTCATCTCTTCTAGCTGAGTGATAAAAATCGCCAAAATCAAAGTCAAAAATCCCGCCTGGAATCAGTGAGACATATGAGGCAAATTTTGAACTATTTTTTGACAAAATTAAACCTTTATCACCAGGAACATTCGATCCGCGAATAACATTTGGAAGTCCATAATTTAAATAAGCAAAGTTAAAATTATTAGAACGACTAGTTTTTTCAGTTCGATTTTTGTGCTGTAAATCAGTTTTTTTACAAAATTTACCAAATAAAATAATGTTAGGATTTATTTTTTTCAGCTCAATACTTATAATTTCAAGCGATTTTTTATCAAAATACGAAGCTGCATCAAAGCGAAATCCATCAACTTTATAGTATTTAACAAAAAAAATGAGTGAGTCTAAAATTAGTCTAAATGCCATTGGCTTTTGTGAATCAAGAGGCGGAAATTGGGAAGGAAAAGACAAAGCCTCATCACGATAAAAATAACCACGGGCGACATCATCTAAAATTGATTTGCAAAAAGTTTGACTAAAAGCAACATCAAGAATAATTCCAATATTTTTTTTATGAGCTGAGTCAATAAATGTTTTAAATTCTTTTATTTTTAAATACGGGTCAAGCGGATTTGTCGAATAACTTGAATTAATTGAGAAAAATCCAAGCGGATCATAGCCCCAATTATAGTTTGTAAAATGCCCTTTTCCTTGACCTTTTTTAAGAATTGAAACATTTTTTTGACTAAAAGTATAACAAGAATGAACTGGTAATAATTGCAAAAAATTAAAATTTAGTCCAGATAAATAATCAAAAATTTTTTGATCTAGAGCTCCAAGAAAAGTGCCTGGATTTGCTATGCCTGAATTTTTTGAACTAAAATCACGAATATTTAATTCATAAATTAGTGCGTCATTCAGCGGATTTTTGCTTTGAAATGATAATTCAGAAGGACTTTTACCAGCCTGAGGTGAATAAATATCAATTAAATAACTTTTTGGAACTTCATTTTTAGTTCAATCAAAAGGACAAATACTATAAGAATAAGGATCAAGTGCTTCAGTTATTGTTGAATCACGGTGTTCAATTAATAAATTATAAAGATATCCGTGAAATTTTTCGTCAATTTCGCAAAACCAGACATCAGATCGCTTTGTCATTGCGATTATTTCTGTCGGATTTGTGTCTTGAAAATTTTCATAAATTGCAAAGTGAACCCGCGTTGCATCAGGTGATCATAAATAAAATTCAAAACGGTTTGAATTAAAAATTAAGCCTAGCGGTCCTCAATATGATTCGCCGCGCGAATTTTTTCTAATTAAAGCTGTATCATAATTTATAAACATATTTACTATAAAAACCCAAAAAAGTGCTAAAATAAACGATAAATCTAGAAGTTGTTATAATACTTATGTTGAAAAAATAGCAAAACTTCTATAAATGTGCTAAAAAAACATATTTTTAAATTATAACATAACAGCTTAAAATCATTTACTTTTAATTTTTTATTTTAAAAAAATTTTAAAAGTTGTATAATTATTTTAACCTTTATAAAATTAACATTTCAATAAAAGGTTGTCCTTGTGACGACTTTTTTGTTTTAAACCTAAGAAACTATTGAAAACATTGAAGAAAAAGGAGAAAATTTGAATTTAATACAAAGGTTAAAAGATGAATTTAATGATATTTTGTCAATTAATTTTGTTTTAGAAGACGGGCTGAACTATTTAAGAGTTGTTACAAATTATAATTCACTTGATCAAGTTGAAGCGATTTCTAAAAAAATTTCTGAATTTATTGATAAAATTGAATCTAGTGAAAATAATTTTATTTTAGAAGTGCTTTCAAGAGGACAGGATTGCCAAGATGAATAGAAAAAGAGAAAAAGTTACTAAAATCAACCCAAGAGACAATGCAAAATTAATTGTTCAATCAATTAAGGAGGTTGCTAAAAACAGCGAACTATCGCTAGATAGAGTTGTTGATATTTTCCAAGAAGCTATTGAATTTGTTATATCACGAAAAATTGACCCTGATGCACATATTTTAATTGAAGCTAATTTGGAAGATTCAAATTTTAAAGTTTTTAATACAAACGGAATTGTTGTTGAAGATACTTACTTTGATGAGCTGACAAATGAAGAAAAAATTAATGAATCTATTTCATTTATTTTAGTTACTGATGCAAAAAAAGTTAACGAAAATGCACGTGTTGATGACATTTTTTCAATTGAACTTGACCTTACAGCTTTTGAACAATGACTTTTTACAGCAATTATGCACACTTTTAAACAAAAAATTTCTGAAATTGTTCGCAATAATGTTTTTAATAAATATTCTTTATTAAAAAATCAAGTTGTCTCTGCGACAATTACAAACAAAATTTCAGCTGGTTATATTTTTGAAATTGATGATGACAAAGTTTCTGCTTTTATGCCAAGTCATTATGCAACTGGAAATAATTTAAAAATTGGTTCACGTCATGAAGTTGTTATTGAAAATGTAACTAAAAATACAAAACAGTCACAAGTTGTTGTTTCATCAAAATCAGTTCAACTTGTTAAGAAAAAAATAATTGATGCAATTCCTGAATTACAGTCTAAATATCTTGAAATAGCTTCAATAGCACGAATTCCTGGTGAAAAATGTAAGGTTGCAATCCGAAAAACTGATGATGCCGAAGCAAGTGATATTTCCGAAATTGGTTCAGTTGTTGGCGAAACCGGTTCAAGAATTTTTGCAATTAGCCAAGAACTTGATGGTGAAAAAATTGAAGTTATTAAATATGATGACAATATAATTCAATTTATTGTAAATGCAATGTCACCTTCAAAAGTTATTTGTGTAAAAGAGTTCAAAATAAGTCATAAATTACGTCGTTTTACCGTAGTTGTGCCTGATTTTCAACATAGTCTTGCTATTGGAAAAAACGGTTCAAATGTAAAATTAACAGCTGATTTAACTCGTAGTCAACTTCAAATTTTGCCTTATTCTGCAGTTCTAAAAGACAATAATTTCCAGATTGAATGAAATGGAAATGTTAAGGATCACCAGGAACTAATCGATCTCAAAAACGAATATATGCAACGCCAACAAAGTCGCGCTTATCAAAATCAAAATAAGTGAAATTCATATAGTCGACCTAGCAATAGTTTTGACTCAATTTTGCAGCAATTTGAATCTGATATTCTCGAACTTGAAAAACCTTACGGGGTTGAAAATGAATTCATCCCTAGAAGTAAGCTAAAATCTGCTAAAACTCAGCCAGAAGTTGCTAAACCAGCTAGTCCTGTAAAACAATCAGCAACTAAAAATAGGCCTTCAAACAAAGTCGGCAATAAACAAGAAAATAAACCAAATTACTCAAATTATCAATCGGATTCAGAAGAAAAATCATACTCTTTTTCAAATGTAAATCAAAAAAAATTTTTTGATGCCGATTCTTTGTTTGATTCAGCCGTTAATGAAGCAATTAGCGAAAATGAATTAATCGACAAGCAACATTTAGAAGAAGAAGGCAAAAAACAAGAGCAAAAAACTCCAAAAGTACAAGTCAGTCCTCAAACCGAAGAAGACAATGAACCATATATCCAAAATGAAAGACAGATTAAAAATTTCAAATCAGATGATGATCTTGTAAAATACACCGGTGTTGATGATATTGATATTGACGATTTTGACTTTTAAGGTAAGAAAATGAAAAATCACACAAGAAAATGTATAGTTGATCAAAAAGTTTATCCTATTAATAATTTAATTAGGTTCACTTATATTAATCAAAAATTAATTATTGATAAACATTTTGATAAAGAAATTGGTGGCAGGGGCGCTTACATTTTCAATGATTATGAAAAAATTCAATATGCAATTAAAAGAAAACTTTTTAATCGCGCATTTAAAACAAATATTTCCGCTTTTGCTTACCAAAATTTAGCAATCGAGGTAGAAAACTTATGAAAAAACCACAAAAAAGAATCTCAAATGTAGGCGAAATTAAGGCTCAACTAAAAAATGTTGAAACTAAAGTTCACAACGGAGTTTTCCTCTTTTCGGGAATAATGACAATTAGCGAACTTTCAGAAAAAATTAATGTCTCTGTTAATGAAATTATTACTTATTTTTTCAAACAAGCAAAAATGTATAATTTAAATCACAGTCTATCTGAAGATGAAATTGCTGAAGTTTGTCTTGAATTTGGACTTGATTTTAAAAAAGAAGTCCAAATTGATGCATCAAATTTCATGGAAGAAGTAAGTATTAAAGACGAATCTGATCATCTCAGCCACCGCCCACCAATTATTACGGTTATGGGTCATGTCGATCACGGAAAAACAACACTTCTTGATTTTATTAGAAAAACTAATGTTGCAAAAAATGAGCGCGGCGGAATAACCCAACACACTGGTGCTTATCAAGTTACTTTTGAAGACCATATTATCAATTTTATTGACACTCCAGGCCATGAAGCCTTTACCCAAATGCGAGCTCGCGGGGCAAAAGTTACCGATATTATCGTGCTTGTTGTTGCCGCTGATGATGGAGTTATGCCTCAAACTAAAGAAGCTATCAGTCATGCTACTGCCGCAAATGTGCCTATTATTGTTTTTGTTAATAAAATGGACAAACCTAATAAAGACCTCGATCGGATCAAAAATGAACTTTCAGCATTAAATATTGTCACCGAAGAATGAGGAGGGAACAATATTTTTGTCTACGGTTCGGCTCTAACTGGTCAAGGAATTGATGAACTTTTTCGGTCTATTTTACTAGTTGCTGAAATTCTTGAATTAAAAGCAAACAAAAATCGCTACCCAATTGGAACCGTTATTGAAGCAAAACTTCACCATAATAAAGGAACAATTGCAACACTAATGGTACAAAATGGAACTTTGATGGTTCGAGATTTCATTGTTGCTGGTTGCCAATACGGTCGAATTCGTTCACTTGAAGACACAAACGGTAAGCCAATTAAATTTGCTCCTCCAGGAACTCCTGTTATTGTCACAGGTCTAAATTATGTTCCTGAAGCAGGTGATAAATTTTTTGGTTTCCATGAGGAAAAATTTGCGAAACAACTTGCATTAGAACGAAGACAATCAGAAAAACTTTCAAAAACAAAAGCCCAAACTACACAACAAACAAAAGAAAAAACCTTAAATATTATAATCAAAGCTGACGTAACTGGAATTGCCCAAGCGTTGCACTCAACAATTGAACAACTTGCTTCAAAACATGTTCATATTCACATTTTACACTCAGGAGTTGGGATTATTAACAAAGCCGATATTTTGCTAGCCCAAACTTCAAATTCAACTATTTACACTTTTAACCTCCAGATTCCACCAGCAATAAAAGCGCAAGCTAAACAAGCACAAGTCGAAATTCGCGAGCACACTATTATTTATAAAATAGTTGATGAAATTAAAAAACAAGTTCGAAGTATGCGTGAAATCAAATATGAACTTCAACAAATTGGAACTGCCAAAATTATTGCTAAATTTTGGTTCTCAAAAGTTGGTTCAATTGCCGGATGTAGCGTTGTCAGTGGAAAATTTGTTGAAAATTGCAAAATTGAATTGTGAAGAAATTCCAAATTAATTCACTCAGGAAAAATCGAATCACTTCAGCGCGATAAAAATCCTGTAAAAGAAGTAACAATTGGAAACGAATTTGGAACACACATCTACAAATTTGATGACATCGAAATCGGAGATGAACTTAGATCTTTTATTGAAGTTGAAATTGATAACTAAAGGAGAAAATTATGTCTGTTAGTCATGAAAAACGGCAAACTTATTATCACCAGTTGATTTCAAAAATTATTGACTCACATTTTTCTGAAAGAATGCCAATTGCTGTAAATTGAGTTCGACTTTCAGGTGATAATTCTCATCTTTTTGTCTATTTAGAGTTTGAATATGACGAAGATAAATTTCTAGGCGAAATTATTAAAGCTGAAAAATTTATCCGGCTCAAATTTGGCAACCTTCTTGAAGGATTTAAGGTTCCAGAACTCCACTTTAAACTTGATCCTGTTGCAAAACGTGTCGATGAAATGGACAAAATTTTTGCCAGAATTAAATCTCAAGATGAAAATGATGACAAAAACTAACTATTTTAAATATGAATCTAATTCTCGAGTTTCCCAGTTTCAAATAAGGCAAACTAAAAAAGCTAAAATTTTAACTTAAAAAGCAAAATTATGAAATTTTTAAACACTGCTTTTTTAGTTTAAAACACTAACTAAAATCATAAAAAATACAACTGCTATTTAAACTCAATGCAAAAAGAAAACTTGTTTTTACTTACATTGAGCCTAAAAAAATATATGAAGTTTTGAAAGAACTGAAAAAAAATAATTAAAATCCTTAAATTTATAGATTTCTAAACGGTTAAATTTAAGGCATTCCATCATATTTAAAAATATAATGGATAATTCGCAATGTCTGATTTTTTAGACAAAAAACATAACTAATTCCCCCCTAATTCAATATTAAAATTTATTAATTTATTCTTAGTGATGGTTATTATAACACAATTTTATTTTTGACCAAACATTTTTTTTTTTTTTTTTCAAAAGGTTAATTTCGAAACTATAAAAATTAAGGTTTTAGCCTCAAAAAACACTGATTTATGGGTATTTCTGCCTATTTATACTCACTAAAAAGTGAATTTGCCATCAAACTGTCAAACTCAGGACTAACTTTTTAAAAAGTTTTTCAGGAAAATTCATTTATTTTTTGACATTTTTTCAAAAAATAAATGAATTTTTTTAAATTTAAAATAAAATTACTTTAAATATGAATCTAATAAATTTACACACAAGAAGCGAATATACATTTTTATCATCAACGATCAAATTAGACTCCTTGATTGATTTTGCGCTCAAAAATAACCTAAAAACATTGGTGCTAACTGATTTTAACACGATGTTTGGGGTTCCAAAATTCTACAAATTATGTAAGGAAAACGGGATCAATCCTGTAATTGGCCTTGAAATTGAAATTGAAAAATTTCATTTTATTTTGCTTGCAAAAAACTATCAAGGCTATGTTTTTTTGTCGACAATCTCGACCAAAAAAACAAAAAATGAGGACATTTTTCTTGGCAACTTACTAAATCAAGACAATATAATTATTATTGACCACCCCAGAAAAGGTTTTTACTGGCAAAAAAAGGTGCAATTATCAACTTTTTTAGGACAGAATAATTTAAAAAACTACTATATTGTCGAAAATAATCCTAAAATTAGCAATGCAATTTATGTCCAAGAACGAAATGTGCTTCATGCATCAGAGAAAATTTATTTAGAAGCCCTTTACAAAATCAAAGGCGAAACTTTTGATGCAAGCCAAAAATTGTACGATTTTGATGACTGAGAAGTTGAGATTGAGCCTGAAATTATCAAGAGAACAAACGCTCTTGTTGAAAATATTAAAATTGAATTTCCTAAATTTGGCATTAATTTGCCAAATTTAGACCAAACAGGCCAAGGCGATCCTGATATTATTTTAAAAAATGTTTTAATTGAAGCAATAAACAAAAAAAGAACTGAACTTGAAAATTACAACTACTCCTCAAGGTTAAAATATGAATATAAAATAATTTCTGAACTAAAATTCAGTAACTATTTTTTGATAATTTGAGATTTACTTAAATGAGCAAGAGAAAATAATATTCTAATTGGTCCAGGTCGAGGTTCGGCTTCTGGATCGCTTGTTGCTTATTTATTAGATATTACCGCCGTTAATCCTTTAAAATATAACCTAATTTTTGAAAGATTTTTGAATCCTAAACGAATATCAATGCCCGATATTGACATTGATATTCAAGATACTCGTCGAAATGAGGTAATTGATTATCTTTTTCAAAAATATGGTCCAGAGCATTGTGCGACAATCATCACTTTTTCGACACTTGCGGCAAAAAGTATTTTTCGTGATATTTCAAAAGGCTTTGGTATTCCTGAGGTTCAAATTAATAAAAATGCTAAATTAATTAGTGCAAATATGACCTTAGCTCAACTTTATCAAAATACTAAGTCCGGATTTTACAAACTAATCCAAAAAGGCGACAATTTTCAAGGCCAAGACAACAGTGCAATTTACAAAAAAATCTATGAAATCAGTGTCTTTTTGGAAGGAATGCCCCGTCAGTCATCAACTCATGCAGCCGGAATTGTTCTTTCAAAAAGACCAATTTCTCAGCTAGTTCCACTTCATTACTCAAAGGAAAATCTTAATCAGATTCAGTATTCTGCTGAATTTATTGAAGATTTTTCACTTTTGAAAATTGACCTTTTAGGTCTAAAAAATTTAACTATTGTGGCAAATATTCTTGCCGAAATTAATAAAAAAGGTCACAATTTGCAATTTAATGAGCTTCCTATCTATGATAAAAGTGCAAATAAACTTTTATCTGAAGGAAAAACAAGCGGAATTTTCCAACTTGAATCGCCCGGAATGACAACAAGTATTAAAAAAATCGGCGTAAATTCAATTAATGATGTTGTTGCGGTAATTTCTCTTTATCGACCTGGACCAATTAAGCAAATTCCGACCTATGCAACAAACAAAGAAAGTAGAAATTGGCCTAAATATTTTCTTGAGTATGACAAAATTCTTGAGTCAACTTTTGGAGTTATTATTTACCAAGAGCAAATTATGGAAATTTGTCAAGTTGTTGCAGGTTTTGATTTGGCTCAGGCAGACATAATTCGTGTTGCTATTTCCAAAAAAGATGAATCAAAACTAGAACAAATTAAGAAACATTTCCTTGAAGGAGGTGCTAAATTAGGCCGTGATCCTAAATTAGTCGCTGAAATTTATGATAAAATTTATGAATTTGCTGACTATGGTTTTAATAAAGCCCACGCGGTTGCTTATGCAAATTTAGCCTATAAAATGGCTTATTTAAAAGCTAAGTTTCCCCTTTATTTTTTTGCTGAACTTATTTCAAATGAAAACGGGGCGCAAGCAAACATTAAAAAATATGTTGAAGAAGCAAAAAAAGAAGCAAAAAATTTTGGCATTCAGATTTTACAGCCAAATATTAACTTTTCTTCCCACAAGGCGACTTATTCTGAACAAAATAGCACGATTTACCTCCCACTTTTAATGATAAAAGGTCTTGGAGTAATTGCGATTAAATCAATTGTTGAAGAACGTGAAAAAAATGGAAAATATAAGTCTTTCCTTGATTTTATAAGACGAATGAAAATAATTAATTTTTCAAAAGTTGTAATTGAAAAATTAATTTTTGCAAATTCACTAAAAGAATTTGCAAATCAAGAAACATTAGCTCATAATTTAGATTTACTTTGAAATCATGCTACTTTAGTCTTAACTGATAAAGATGGAAATTTGGTTGCCCTTGAAAATAACAGCGAAACTGAATCAAATTTGCTTGAAAAACTACCTTATAATGAAGATGAAAACTACGAAAATGAAATAAAATATCTCGGAATGTCTTTTATTGAAAAAAAACAGGCTCCGATTGTTGCAGGTCAAACTCCGCTTAAAGATTTAAGACCTAATAATGAATATTTATTATATCTTGAGTTAAAAAATGTAAAAGAATATGTTAAAAACGGCTATACACTTTATCATCTAACTCTAACAGATGGAGAAACGACAATCGGCGTCTATTCAAAAAATCCGTATTATTATTCACTTGAATTAGGAAAAAACTATAAATTTAAATTACTTCTAAGAAATGATGGAAAATATTCAATAAAAAAATAATTACAGAATAAAGTTGACAATTATGGATAAAAAAATTTTGCTAATTGATGGAAATTGACTTGCTTTTAAGTCATTTTTTGCTGGTTACTACGGAAATCAGCTAGTTAATTCTAAAGGTGATATGACTTTTGCAATTCATATTTTCTTTAATACCGTTTTTAAATTAATTAAACTTGTTGAGCCAAACAATATCTATTTTGCATTCGATTTTGGCTCAACAACTAATCGACACCAAAGCTATCCTGATTACAAAAAAGGTAGACAAAAACCACCTGATTCTTTATTTTTCCAAATAAATATAATCAAAAAAATCCTTAGTTTATCAGGGTTTTTTTGATCACAGGACAGCGAATTTGAGGCTGATGATTTAATTGCTTCTATGCAAAAAATAATAAGAAATGCTAAGCCTGAAACAGAAATTTTTATTTTTAGTTCAGACCAAGATTTACTACAATTAGTTGATGAAAAAACAACTATTATTAATAAAATTAAAAATGACTCTATTAACGCAGTTAATTTGGAAAATTTTCACCAAAATTTTGGGATTAATCCTGAGCAAATTGTTGATTTTAAAGTTTTAGCAGGTGATAGTTCTGATAATATTAAGATAATTGATGGTCTAGGAGCAAAAGGCGCAATAAAATTACTTGAAAAATATAAAAATGTAGATAACATTTTGGAAAATCTTGATAAAATTAGTGCGAAATTGTCAAAACAAATCGAGGAAAAAAAGGACAAAATAGTGTTTTTTAAAGATTTTATTAGATTAAATTATGGTGCCAAATTTGATTTTGATATTTTTAAGAGTTTAAATATCAAAATTTGTCCTGATTTACTAGAAATTTTAAACGAACTTGAGTTGAAAAAAGTTAGTGATGCTCTAATTGAATTATCTAAAAGGAAAATTTATTAACACAAATTTAATCTAAAATGAAGAAATCTATTTTATTCCCGCTTATTTTTGCAGGATCGGCGGCAGCTATTGGAGCTGGTGCATATTTTATTTATAGTTCACCTACCGGAGAACAAAATGGAACGGGAGTTATTATAAATAAAGGTAGTCAAACATCGCCTAGGAAAAACTTATCCGCTTCGGTTGATGATACTAAAAAACAAGACCAAAATGAACAAAAAACTCCAGAATCTGAAAAAAATCCGCAAAATGATAATAACCAATCAATTCGCGTTGGTTTTTGAAACGTTTTAAATTACACAAATAAATCAAAAAATCCAAATAGTGCAAAAACTTATGCTCTTGCTAATGTTATAAATTCTTCTGGAAGTGATGTTGTTGGTCTTGCCGAAATTACTACAACTGGTGATGGGACTGATATTGTAAAAGAACTTCAAATATTAAACCCTTACGCTGGTTGAAAACAAATAACTACTGACAAATATGGGAAAACAAACCAACAGGAAAAATACACTTTTTTATATAAGTCTTCGCTTCTTGAAACAATAAATTTTGAAGGAAGTTCTAATCCATACTTAATTCAAAACGGTACAAATTTAACATGAGCTCGACCGGTCGCGGCTGTTAAATTTAAAACTAAAACTAATATTAAAAATGATTTTACTTTAGCAGTTGGTCATTTTGATGCGCCGGGCAATAAAAGTAAAAGTCGTAATGAAAAAGCTGATTCTGAAGCTCCTGGTCAAGGTGAACAAGAAGCAAATGAAGCTCGTGATTTAGCGAATGTTTTAACTGAAATTGACAAAAAAGATGGCCAAAATAATGAAATAATCTTCATGGGTGATACAAATATTCGTGGTGAAAACACCGAAAAATTATTTAAGTCAACATTAGAGTCATACCAATCGCTCCTTAATAAAGATGAAAAAACAAGTTTATCTTCTAAAGATTTTGGTGAATATGCAAATTCTTATGACAAAATTTTTTATAAAGGTGATTTAAAGACAAAAAACGCACAAAAATACGACCTGTATTCAATTTTTGAGAAAAAAATAGTCGATTTAGAAAAATATGACAAAATGCGAAAACAAGATAATAGATCAACAAAGTATAAAGTCGGAGATCCAAAAGATATAAATAGAATTAGGGCGATTTCAGACCATACAATGGTTTATTTTGATCTTGAATTAAGCGAATCTGACAAAGACTAAAATAGATAATTTTTTCCCCAATTAATCAAAAAAGCTTATGAATTTCAGCGTTTTTCCTCAAAATGTTAGTCATTAATAAAAAATCCAACTTTAGTTTATTGTGGTTTACATAATTGTACTTTTATTGCTTTTTATTAAGTCCAAAAAGTACAAATTCGAATAGCAAAAAATAATTTTGTTGATTGACAAAATGAAAAAAATTTCATTCAAAATGATCCAAATTTTCTTTTTTACCAAAGGGGAAAATATTAAAAAATGGATTGAAGGACAAATTTTACATCCAGAAAACCTGGATTTTTATATTAAAAAGTTATTCACTGAACCTTCAAAGTTTCACCACAAAAATTAAAAAATTAGTAAATTTAATTGACAAATTGTCGAAATTACGATGAAAAATAGAAAAAACTAGTTCAAAAATATCAATTTGATTCTCAAGTAATTTGTCATAATGATTTACAGTTTAAAAATATTATTGTTTCTAAAACAATAAATTAGTAGAAAAATATAAAAATGTAGATAACATTTTGAAAAATCTTGATAAAATTAGTGCAAAATTGTCAAAACAAATGAGGAAAAAAGGGACAAAATAGTGTTTTTTAAACATTTTATTAGATTAAATTACGGTGCTAAATTTAATTTTGATATTTTTGAGAGTTTAAATATCAAAATTTGTCCTGATTTACTAGAAATTTTAAACGAACTTGAGTTAAAAAAGTTAGTGATGCTCTAATTGAATTATCTAAAAGGAAAATTGATTAACACAAATTTAATCTAAAATGAAAAAAGCTATTTTATTCCCACTTCTTTTTGCAGGATCGGCGACAGCTGTTGGCGCTGGTGGATATTATATTTATAGTACATCTACCGGAGAACAAACTGGAAAGGGAGTTATTATAAATAAAAGTAGTCAAACATCGCCTAGAAAAGACTTGTCTGCTTCGGTTGATGAGACTCAAAAACAAGACCTAAATCAAGAAAACACGCAAGAACCTGAAAAGAATGTAGAAAAAGACTTGTCCGATTCGGTTGAAGAGACTAAAAAGAAAGACCTAAATCAAGAAAAAAGCCAAGAACCTGAAAATAATGTAGAAAAAGACTTGTCCACCTCGATCGACGAGACTAAAAAGCAAGATCTAAATCCAGAAAAAAGCCAAGAATCTGGAAAAAATGTAGAAACAGACTTGTCCACCTCGACCAATGAGGCTCAAAAACAAGACCTAAATCAAGAACAAAGTCAAGAACCTGAAAAAAATGTAAAAACAGACTTGTCTACTACGGTTAATGAAGCTCAAAAGCAAGACCTAAATCAAGAAAAAACTCCAGAACCTGAAAAAAATCAAGAAAAAGATTTTTCCACTTCGGTTGAAGAGACTAAAAAGCAAGACCTAAATCAAGAAAAAACTCCAGAACCTGAAAATAATGTAGAAAAAGACTTGTCCACCTCGATCGACAAGACTCAAAAGCAAGACCAAAGTCAAGAACCTGAAAAAAATATGCAAAATGATAATAGCCAATCAATTCGCGTAGGTTTTTGAAACGTTAAAGATTACACAAACAAAACAACAAAACCAAACAGTGCCAAAACTTATGCTCTTGCTACTGTTATAAATTCTTCTGGAAGTGATGTTGTTGGACTTGCCGAAATCGAGTCAACTGGTGATGGGACTGATATTGTAAACGAACTTGAGAAATTAAACCCCGACGCTGGTTGAAAACAAATAACTACTGGCAAGTATGGTAAAGTAAACCAACAAGAAAAATACACTTTTTTATATAAGTCCTCACTTCTTGAAACAATAAATTTTGCGACAAATTCCAATCCTTACTTAATTCAAGAAGGTATAAATTTAAAGGAATGGGCTCGACCCGTTGCGGCTGTTAAATTTCAAACTAAAACTAATATTAAAAATGATTTTACTTTAGCAGTTGGTCATTTTGATGCCCCAGGTCCATATAAAAAGCGTAATGAAAAGGCTGATTCTAAAGCTTCTAAACAAGGCGAACAAGAAGCGGGTGAAGCTCGTGATTTAGCTAATGTTTTAACTGAAATTGACAAAAAAGATGGTCTAAATAATGAGATAATCTTCATGGGTGACACAAATATTTATGGTAAAAACACCGAACAATTATTTAAGTCAACATTAGAATCATACCAATTACTTCTAGATAAAGATGAAAAAACAACCTTATCTTCTAAAAAATTTGGTGAATATACAAATTCTTTTGATAAAATTTTTTATAAAGGCGATTTAAAGACAAAAAATGCACAAAAATACGACTTATTTCCAATTTTTGAGAAAAATATAGTCGATTTAGGAAAATATGACCAAATGCGACAGCAAGATAAGAGACCAACGAAAGATAAAACTGGGAATCCAAAAGATGTAGATAGAATTAGGGGAATTTCAGATCATACAATGGTTTATTTTGACCTTGAATTAAGCGAGTCTGACAATAATTAAAATAAATAATTTTTTCTCGATTAATCAAAAAACCTATGAATTTCAGCGTTTTTCCTCCAAATATTAGTGCATCGATAAAAAATCCAACTTTGATTTATTGTGGTTTACATAATTGTACTTTTATAGCTTTTTATCAAGGCCAAAAAGTACAAATTCGAATAGCAAAAAATAATTTTGTTGATTGACAAAATGAAGAAAATTTCATTCAAAATGATCCAAATTTTCTTTTTTACCAAAATGGAAATTACATTAAAAAATGGATTGAAGGACAAATTTTAGATTCAGAAAACTTAGATTTTTATATTGAAAAGTTATTCACTGAACTTTCAAAGTTTCATCAACAAAAAAATCAAAAAATTACTAAATTTGATTGACAAATTGACGAGATTAACGATGAAAAATACAAAAAACTAGTTCAAAAATATCAATTTGATCCTCAAGTTATTTGTCATAACGATTTACAGTTTAAAAATATTATCGTCTCTAAAACAGATCTTTATTTTATTGATTTTGAATGAATTAGGCACAATGACCCTTATTTTGACTATGTTTCTTTGCATTTAAATTTAGGAATTTCCGCTGATAAAATTATTGAATTTTTTGGTCTAAGCACTGAAAAATTCAGTGATTTTATATATTTATACAAGATTTTTACAAACTTTTGAAATAAAAAGTGGTATGTTTAGCATTAATTTTGACAACCTCTTTTTATAGGTAAACTTAAATTTTTAAACTGATTTTGATAGTATTTTTTCTTATTTTTTAACTTATTTTTCAAAATTATTAATTAAAAAATAAGTTAAAACACTTACGTTTTTTGCTTTTTATGGTAAAATTTTAACGTAACTTGTCGGAGAAAAAATATAATGTCAAAAGATTATCAAGCTGAAAATATTGTTGTTTTAGAAGGTCTAGAAGCTGTTCGCAAACGTCCTGGAATGTATATTGGTGGAACTGGAATTAACGAATTACACCATTTAGTTTGAGAAGTTGTTGACAATGCTGTTGATGAAGCTCTTGCTGGTTTTGCATCTAAAATTACCTTAACAATTATAGATGATAATACAATAAGTATTGAGGATAACGGGCGTGGAATTCCGGTTGGAATTCACCCAAAACATGGTGTTTCTGCTGCTGAAGTTGTTTTTACCGTTCTTCATTCAGGTGGAAAATTTGATGGAAAATCCTATAAAGTTTCGGGCGGACTACATGGAGTTGGTGCCTCAGTTGTCAATGCCTTAGCTAAAAATTTAAAAGTTTATATTAAACGTGAAGGCAAGTTGTGGTTTCAAGAATATGTAAATGGCGGCCAAAAACTTGGTGATTTAAGTCCAATTGCTGACTTGGAAAAAAATGAAACAGGAACAACTATTATTTTTCAGCCCGACTTTGAAATTTTGGAAAAAAATAATTTTCAACTTTTAACAATCGTAAATCGTATTAAAAACACAGCCTACTTGACTCAAGGAATCGAGTTTGTAATTATTGACAAGAGAAATGGATTTAATCAAAGTTTTTGCTACAATGGCGGAATTCGTGATTATGTTTCTGATCTTAGCAAGGATTTTGAAAAAGTTAGTGACAAAATCATTTATGCTGAAGGTGAATTTGAGCATAATGATGAAATTATCAAAATCGAAGTTGCCTTAAACTATATAAGTGAAGATCACGAGCAAATCAAATCATATACAAATAATATTCACAATATTGAAGGCGGAACTCACGAACTGGGACTATCAGACTCACTTTTAAGAATTCTAAATAATTATGCAATTAATAATAAATTTATTAAATCTGAAGCAGATAAATTCGATAAACAAGATATAAAAGACGGTCTAATTGCAATTATTTCGGTTAAGCATACAAATCCTATTTTTGAGGGTCAAACAAAAGCAAAACTAAATAACAAAGAAGTTCGTCCACTTGTAAACAGAACTCTAAGTGCTACTCTTGAACGGTTTTTAGCTGAAAATCCAGAAAATGCCGACAAAATTATTAAAAGAAATCTACTAGCCCAAAAAGCAGCTCGGGCTGCTAAATCTGCTCGCGAAGCAGTAAAGCGTAAATCAGCCTTTGATGTAGGAACACTTCCAGGAAAACTTGCTGATTGTTCAACAAAAGATCCCCAAATCGCTGAATTATATATAGTTGAGGGAAACTCAGCTGGCGGGAGTGCCAAAATGGGTCGCGATCGTAATTTTCAAGCAATTTTACCTTTGCGAGGAAAAGTGATTAACTCACAACGTTTTCAACTTGAAAAAGTTTTACGCAATGAGGAAATTATTTCAATGATCACCGCTTTTGGTACTGGAGTTGGTCCTGAATTTAATATTAGTAAAATTAGATACCAAAAAATTATAATAATGACTGACGCTGATTCAGATGGATCTCATATTCGCTCGTTACTTTTGACATTTTTGTTCCGTTATTTTAAAAAGTTAATTGAATATGGTTTTGTTTATATTGCAATTCCACCGCTATACAAAATTTCTTACAATAAAAAGATCGAATATGCCTATAATGATGCAGAAAAAGAGGCTATTTTAAGTAAAATTAGTGGCGAAAATCCTAAATTTAATATCCAAAGATACAAAGGTCTTGGAGAAATGAATCCTGAACAACTTTGAGAAACAACAATGGATCCAAAAACTCGTCGAATGACTCAAGTTCAAATTCATAATATCCAAGAAGTAGCACAAATTTTTGACTCCTTAATGGGTACAGACGTAACTTTGCGTAAAATTTTTATCGAAGAAAATGCCCAATATGCAAAAATTGACGTTTAATTTTTGCATATTATAAAAAAAGAGATAAAAGCTAGAAGTAATTTTTCTAGTCTTTATTCTTTTTTTCGAGTTTCCCAGATGAACTAAACAGCAAAAATCATAAAAAAATACAACTACTATTTAAACTCAATGCAAATAGAAAACTCGTTTTTATTTAAATTGAGCCTAAAAAAATATGTGAAGTTTTGAAAGAGCCATAATTAAAAGCCATAAATTTGTAGATTTCTAAACGGTCAAATTTAAGGCATTCCATCATATCTAAAAATATAATGGATAATTCGCATTATCTTATTTTAATACGACAAAAAACATAACTAATTCCTCCTTAATTCAATATCAAATTTATTAATTATTCTTAGTGAGATTTATTATAACATAATTTTATTTTTGACCAAGCATTTTTTTTTTTTTTGCAAACGTTAATTTAAAATAATAAAAATTAAGATTTTAGGTCAAAAACACTGTTTTACCGGTATTTTTGCGTATTTAGATTCACTAAAAAGTGAATTTTCGCCATCAAACCGACAAACTCAGCTCCTTTTTTTTTTTTTTTTAATTGAAAATTAGTATAATTACTATGTATAATTATGAAAATAAAATTAGTTTATAATTTAAACTATTTATTTTTTTATTTTTAGTACAACATAGGAGGTTTCTATGAATAAATCATCAAAATCCAAAACCCTTTTGCTAGCGGGGGGGGTTTCGGGACTTATCGGAGCTGGTATTGTCGGCCTTACAATCGGTCTTACAGTAAATATAAAATATAATTCTGAAAATCCAAGAACTCAAGTAAATCAGTTTGCATCTCGTGTTTCAAATTTGGCCTTTAATTTAAATGCTTTTAATGCTGATTCGGATTATAAAGACGTAAAATCAGCGCTTTTAGATGAAAGCAATAAAATTAAAAATGCCGAAAATGCTCTTGAATCCTTTTCTTTTTTTGAAAAAAAGGGTGGGAATTTAGAAAAATTAGACTTTTCTGACTCAGAATTTTCTGATGCAAAAATTAGCTACCAAATTCTAGAAATTCTCCCAGATGATGCTAACCAAAATTTTAAAGTCAAATTTCAAGCTAGCCAAAAATTACAAAATGGCGATGTTGCCAAATCTGACATTTATGAACAAGTTGTTTCTTTTGTCAAGGAATCAACTATTTTAATTGCCGAATTTAATTTTTCCTTACAAAAAATTACTAGCAGACTTAATCAACAAGTTCAAAATTTAATTTCTGCTAGAACCGCAAATTTTGCTGAGCAAAATTCAGCAACTTCAAATCCAACAGATCCTAGCACAATTAGACCAGTTGATTTTCAACATGACCTAAATAAAGCAAAAGACTCAAAAGAATTTGGTGAGAAAATTAGCTCTTATTTTCCTTCGCTTAATAATTTATTAGCTAGTCTTAAAAACTCACAGGAAAATAAACTTCCAAATTCAATGGATACAATTTTTAATTTTGATTTTGCCCGCGATAAGTCAACCGGTCAATTTATTAGCCTTCAAAATCAAGTTCCTTCATTTTTTTTAGAGGCAAATCTTACTTCAAGCGCTAGACAAATGCTTGACTCAAGTTCAAGCTTTTCTACCGTTGTAAATGCAATTAAATTAGAAAAAAACGATAAAAGTTCTTATTTTTTAAATTATTCAGATTTTTTTGATAATTTAAGTTTGAAAAATTTAACAAAAACTGACTTTAAATCAGACATGGACGACAAATTGGCTGTTGAATTTTTAGCCCAAATTAAATCTGGATTTTTTAGCGATCCAGCTCAGCGCTCTGAAAGTCTAAAGTCAGAAATTTTAGATCTTTTAAAAGACAAAAAACTTGCTTTTAGTTTTGGTAACTTTGGCCAAAAATTTAAAAATCACAACTCAAGTCAAGCTCTTAAAGTTTCATTTGATCCTTTAGAAGCAAAAATTGATGCAAGCGATAAAACAAAAGTTTTAATTCCTTATTCAATTTCAGTTAATAGCCAATTTTTCATGCCAAGCAATTCTCCACTCGAAATTAGTCAAAAAACTGGAACTCTTGAGATTAGCGGACTTAAACAATTAGAAAGCTTAGGACAGTTAAATAACGATATTTTCAAAACACGCTTTTTGGAAGGACTTGGAAAAGAAAACAAACAAAAACAGGCAGTTTTTGATCAATATGGTGCAGGAATCAAATCATCTTCACGCAAAGTTGCAAAAGAAGAAATTGAAGCTCTTTTTGGAACCAGCCCAAAAACCAATGAAATTCGCAATATTTTAGAACGTAATTACGATTTAGACTTTGGGCCTTATATTTCTTTATTAGATTCTTGAGTTGGAAAAATTAAACACCCAAGTTTATCAGACATTCAAAGAATGACCAAAGACGGGACTCAATCAACTAGAAACGCCGGAGTTTCAAGTATTGAGTCTCGTAATTTTTTCCGTGACGGACACCAAGTTGCTAGTTATTTCCAAGATTTACTAACAAAAGACAGAAAAACTTTCCTTGAAACACTTTTTGAACTTTCCAAAAAATGAGGGCTTATTGATGAGTCAAGTCAAATACCTCAAGCTCTTTTAGATTCTAAAGACAATATTTTTGAAGAAGCAAATAAAATTAGTTTAACTTCTTCAGGTGATATTAAAAAACTTTCATTCAATAATTTATGAAGAGATAGCGAAGGTATTGGTTTTTATGGAACTTTGGTTTTGCCAACAAGTGTTAAAAATGAGCTTGGAAAGAAAAAAGGTGACTCATCACTTTTTGAGTATTTAAAAACTCAAAAAGTGACAACTCAAGAATCAAATGGGACTGGAACTAATACAGAAAATTATGCCAAATTTGAAAAATTTGGCGATGTTTTATTAGCATTTTTTCTAAAAGCCGGTCAGTTTGACAACTTTAAGTCTTGGGCAAAACTTGATGACAATTTAAAATATACACTTGAATTTGTTAAGGAAGCTGAACAAGACAGAGAAGAAGTTTCTAAACAAATTGAAGAAGTAGGAAAAGAACAGGAAACTGAAGAAGCTAAAAAAGTCGAAGGCGCTCAGAACCAAGGGAAAAAAGCAGAAGGGTCACAGAATCAAGGCAAAAAAGCAGAAGGCGCTCAGAACCAAGGTAAAAAAGAAGAAAAAGTTTTACCTGTTAAATTTAGCTTCAAACTCGAATCCATCGACGGAAGTATATTAAACGTTAAAACTCCAGAAATAAAAGTATTTGTAGAACTCGAAGATGAAACTACCTATAACAATAGAAAAGAAATTGACGAGCTAGATAGAGCCGTTGTTCAACTTCAAAGCCAATTTAGAGAAACCAGCCTTGACTCAACTAAATATTCAGATTTAACTTTCCCTAAAAAAACTGAAGGTGCACAAAATCAAGGGAAAAAAGCTGAGGGAGCACAGAACCAAGGTAAAAAGGCAGAAGGTGCACAAAATCAAGGCAAAAAAGCTGAAGGAGCTCAAAATCAAGGTAAAAAATCAGAAGGCACTCCAAACCAAGGTAAAAAGGCAGAAGGTGCACAAAATCAAGGCAAAGCTGACACAAATAGCCTTACAAGTTACCTTCCTGAATTAGGGAAAAAAGTTGAAGAATACCTCGAAACTCATTTTAAAGATAAAAATTATAAAACCCTAGTTGAATCAATTTCAGACTCATTTGGCAGAACTACTAAAGAACTATTTTTTGTTTTAGTAAAAGATGAAACTAGTTCAAGTTCAGGTTCATCTACAACTACAGCAACCCCTCAAAAAAGATCAACTCTAAGAGTTAAAATTACTATTAGTGAATCTAAAACCGCCACCCCAGCGACAACAAACGCCTCAAGCACCTCAACAACAGCAGCAACAACTGTCAGTAGCAGCAGCTAAATAATTTTCAAAATAGGAGAAAAAAATGAAACTATTAAAAAAGCCTTTTTGATTAGTATCAACAATTTTAGGATCAGCAATTGCACTAAGCGCTGTTATTGGGATCCCAGTAGGTCTAAAAGCCTATAATAATTCTTATTATTCATTTTTAAATGAAAGTCCAACAGAGCAAGCCCTTGCAAATACAGCCAGCGTTTCAAGTGAACAATTTAGTACAATTGTCTCAAATTTAAAACTAAATCCAAATATTGCTAATATTTCAGCAAAAACTGCACTTGCGGCAGCCAAAAGTAGACTTTACCAATTTGATTTAAGCTCAGGTTTTGATTTTGGTGATCTAAAATCAAAAGACTACCAAATTAGTTTTAATTTTGAAAATGCCGTTGCTGATGGTAATTCAATTAAAAATGTTGTAGTTTTTGCCCGTTCAGAAAAAGAACAAATTACTTATTCAAAACAAATTGAACTCAAAGGTTTTGCAGCTAGTGATCAAGCCAGCGGTGATCTTGATAAATTTCAAGTTGATGAGTCAAAATCTTTTATTGATGTCTCAAGAAGTAATCTTTTACAAGCAGAATTTGAAAATAAATTAAAAACAAATTTCGAAAAATCAACAAGAATTGTCAATAATTTTTCAAAACTTGAAAGCACACTGGCTACTTCTGGGGCTAGTCTTAGTCTTTATAATTCTTTAGATGAGCCAATTTTCTTGGATAGTGATTATAGTCTGGAAGTTGTTCTTGATTCTAAAGAGCAATTATCTTTTACACAAAAAGATAAAAAATTATTTTTAGATGTTAATTTAGTTAATAAAAAAGATAACAAAACTAAAAAATTAAGTCTTGAAATTCGTGGTTTAATTGATCCTGATGAGTTCAAATCAACTCTATCAACTTGACTTGAAAATCATTTCAGTGGAAACATTAAAATGAAAGAAGTCCTTCAAGATGCACTAATCAAAGACAAAACCACATTAGTTGATTTTTTATACAATAAAAAATCAGGAACAAATACTGCCGGTATTATTGAAAAACCAGTTAGTGAACTTTTTGAAATTGATTTAAGCCAATTAAGTCCAAGAACGAAATTTGGGACTTTTGATCTCAAAATTGAACCAAAACTTTTTGATGCAACCAAAATTAGTCAAGCTGACCAACAAAAACTTCTTAAAGACAAAAAAGTTCGCTTTGAACTTGATATTAACTTTAGCCGTCAAGACAGCCAATTAGAACAAAAAACAACCGTTTATCTTGATGTTGTTGTTGATTTAAATAAATACGAGCAAGCCTTAGGACAAGTTCTTGGATCAGTAAATTCAGTTCAAGAATTTAGCCTCAAAGATCAAAGTGGACCAAGAACACTTTCAACTAATGAAATCAAAGAAACAGTTAACCAACTTTTTGAACTAGCAAAAACTGCTGACAACTTGGAAAATCCTAGCGATGAAGTTGTTACAAATGTATTTTTACTTGACAATGGTAGATTCCCAACAACTAAGGAAATTAAAAAATCAAAAGAAGATCTTAAAAAAGTAATACAAGAAGCTAAAGCAAAAGCTAGCTCAATTAGCTCACAATCTGTAAATGTTTCTAATTTTGCTGAAGAAGGATCAAATACAACTACTAATTCAACTGGTGATTCAGCTCCAGCTACTGATTCGACTAATGGCTCAGGTACAACCGGTGACTCAAATACTAATACAGCATCAGGTAATGGTTCAACTTCAGCTACTGAATCTGCTCCTAATCCAACCCCTGAATCAGCTCAAAAAATTGGAACTAATGTTTGGACAACACTAAACACAGCTTCAATTTACAATCTTAATGATGCAAAAGTTGAATACCAAATTGAAGTTAAAGAAGATCACCAATTAGTTTTTGACTTTCAATTAGTTTCAACTAATGATGATTCAAAAGTTCTTGCTTCTTCCCAAATTGTTGTTAATAATGTTATTAACTCTGAAAAATCAGCTTATGATATTATTAAAAAATATAATCCTTCCTTATTTTTAGACCCAATTAGTTTAGAAAATACTGATAAAGATGGCAAAGTTAATTTATTTGACCCTGAAAACAAAAATTTAGCTTTCCACTCTGAACAAGCAAGAAGAACTGCTGATGGTCTTGAGCTTACAAAACCTTTAAAATTTCAAGATATTCAAGCCGAAGATTCTAAACCTGAGGCTACTAAAACTGAAGTTACAAAAACGGACACAGCAAAACCAGTAGCGACAAAAACTGAGGCAACAAAAACAGAAGCCACTAAGCCTGTAGCTACAAAACCAGAGGCTACTAAAACCGAAGCATCTAAACCAAAGGTGACTCTAAAACCATTTTCACGTGTTGATTCAGGTGCGGTTTATTTGGCTTTTAGCGCCAAAGGTATTTCTGATGGAAAACAACACTATCTTTTGTCAGATAAAGACGGAAAAGGAATTTTTATCCAAAAACTTGAAACAAAAGAGGGCGAAAAACCAGTTTATGTCATTGGAATGGATTATAAACAGCTTGCAAATTATGTTTATTTAAAACAACAGTTTGGGAGCAAAAAACTCGGAATTAGTGCCTATACTCAATTGTTTGGTGGTTCTACTGATTTATTAAGAGTTCTTGACAAACAACAAGTTCTAGTTACATCAGGAATTTCTAGGGCAAATACAACCCAAGGAAGTAACCGTTCTACTAATTCGCAACTAAAACCTTCTTTATACTTGCATAATTCATGAGACGGATTTGCTTTATTCCCTACTATTCCTCCAAAAATGTTGTATGAAAAAACCGAGATTTTTCTTGGCAAAACAACACCCAAACCAACAGTTCCAACAATAAATGACACTGCAAATAACGTCTATTATAGCCAATCTTTTTACTCACCAAAAGAAGAAACTGATGTTACAAAAAATAAAAATTTAATTGAAGAGGATGCAAATCTTTTATTAGAAATAATAAAAACTCCTTTTTCAATAACCCTAAGTTTATATTCTTCCAACGCTGAAGATCCTAAAAATTACAAAGAAGTTGGCGATGTTATTTATAATATCGACCCTTCGAAAACTTGAAATCCTTTCCCAAACTACTTTAATTTAGATTGAGACCAAATAGGTCCAGTTGAAGCAAAACCAGCTGAACCAGTGACAAAAGAACCAGTGGCAGAACAAACTCCTGAGTCTGCAAAATCTCAATCTACAATTACATTAAAAGCTTTTGCCGTTTTTGATCACCCTGATTTTACAAGTGGTAAAACTTCTCTTGCTCGTCAAGAAATAGTTGATGCATTTATTGATTCTTACATTAAAAAATAGTTTTTATTAAAGTTTGCCAAAAAAACCTATGAATCCATAGGTTTTTTTGATTTTTGAGAAAGAAAAAGTTCAAAAATTCTTAACTCAAACTTAAGTTTTTTATCTCTTAATTTATTGTTTAAGCAAAAAAATTAAAAATGAGTGTAAATTTGACCAAAAATTACCACCATTTTTAGATTAAAATCATCATCAACTATAACAAAATTTGCCTTTTGACCAGCTTTGATTGTCCCAAAATAATCTAAAAGATTGTGGGCTTTTGCAACATTATACGAAGAGCAGTAAACAATTTCTTGTCATGAAAGTTTAAGATTTTGCTTTAAATTTTTGAGAATACTAAGATAACTCATACCACTTCCGGCGATTTGTTGTGAATTTTTCAAGTAAAATAAATCGCCTTTTTTCTCAGTTTCTAAATCTCCTAAATTATAAAATCCGTCTTTAAGTCCTTTTTGGGCAAGCGAATCTGAAACAGCAATTCAATTTTCCTTTTTAAGATTTTTTATTGTGAATTTTAATGTTGAATTTCTAATATGAAGTCCGTCGGTAATTAGCTCAACTAGAAAATTTCTAGGTAATTTTGATTCAAAAATTAGGTTAGTAAGCGATTGACTTCTATGGTCAAAGTTAGAACTACCATTAAAAAAGTGAGTAAATCTACGGTAGTTTTTTAATTCGTGATCTTTTTCAAAGTCAAAACAATTTGAATGACCAATTGCAAAATTAATGGATTTATGATAAAAATCAATTAATTTTGCTGAGTTTCTTTCAGGGGCAACTACAACTGTAATTTTTTTAGCAAATTTTTTTGCTAAAAATTCAAAATGAAAATTTTTAGCCGGAATTATTAAATTTGCATCATGAGCACCCTTTTTTTCAACAGAAATAAAAGGCCCTTCTAAATACCAATTTAGCAAAAAATGAGGATATTTTTTAAGTAAAAAAATAAAAAACTCAGAATTTTGTTGAATTTTAGACCAAGATTGAGTGACTGTTGTTCCAAAAATAGCCGCTACACCTTCAAATTTATGTAATTTTTCTTTATACTCTAGAAAATTTTTTTCTCAATCCGGATTAGAAAAATCCTCAAATGAAAAGCCATAACCACCATGAGTGTGTGAATCGATAAAAGCTGGCAACAAAATGTTATTTTTGCAATCAATACCTTCAAAATCAGTATTTCCACGCCCTAAATTAACGATAGTTCCGCTCTCATCTAACTCAATTCAGCCAAAAAATTCTTCTAAATGACTTATAATTCTTAAATTTTTGTATAACATTTTTGAAGTTTACCTTTATTTTTAAGCTATTTTTAAAAATACTTGAATTTATTAAATAATTGTATCATTATTTAATAAATTAGTAGAAAAATTACCAAAAATACTCAATCAAAATCACTGATAAAAAACTAGTTGCCTGAATTTTTTGTACTAATTTAGTGTCCAGTCTTGTGCACTTTTTTAACTTTTTTAGCAAAAGTTAATTACCTATTTTAAAAGACTGAAAAATCAATTTATGGTAAAATAACAAAAATCATAAAAAAATACAAGTACTATTTAAACTCAATGTGAATAGAAAACTCGTTTTTATTTACATCGAGCCTAAAAAAACATATGAAGTTTTGAAAGAACAATAACCAAAAGCCATAAATTTATAAATTTCTAAGCGGTGAAATTTATGGCATTCCATCATATTTAAAAATATAATGGAAAATTCGCATTTTTTATTTTTTTATGACAAAAACATAATAAGTCCCCTTTAATTCAATATCAAAATTTATTAATTATTCTTAAGCAAACGTCATTATAACATAATTTTATTTTAGACCAAGCATTTTTTTTTTTTTTTGCAAAAATTAATTTTAAAATAATAAAAATTAAGATTTTAGCCTCAAAAACCTGGATTTACCGCTATTTTTGCATATTTGTATTCACTAAAAGTGAATTTTTACCATCAAACTGTCAAATTCAGGAAATTCTTGGTAAAAACCTAAAGTTGCAATTTTTAACACTTTAAATTCAGCAATTTTGATGTATTTAAATTTGTCTTCAACGCTAAATTTGTATTGTTTCATTTTGATACACCCTTTTTCGAATCTGTCTGAAATTCATATACTATATTTTTATACTTTTTTATACTTTTTTTTTTTTTTTTGCGTGTTTTGATAAAATTATAATTAAGCAAATAATAATAACAACTTTTATTTGCTACTTTAAATTGGAGAACATTAAAATGAAAATATTAATTTTTGAAAAATTAACTGACCTACACAAATATTGTGCAGACCTTTTTATTGAACAAATCAGAACAAAACCTAATTCAGTTTTAGGCTTTGCAACCGGAGTTTCACCAATTGAAACTTATAAACACTTAATTGAAGACCACCTGCAAAACGGGACTTCCTGGGATAAAATTACAACATTTAATCTTGATGAATTTGTCGGAATTGACCAAGATCATCCAGAGGCATTTATCAAACAAATGAAAACTAATTTATTTGATCATGTTAATGTTCCAGCCTCCCAGATCAATATTCCTAACTCAAAAGCGAGTGATTTGGAACAAGAAGTAAGACTTTATGAGCAAAAAATTGCTGAAAATCCGATTGATTTACAATATATCAGCATCGGAATTAACGGTCATATGGCCTATAATGAACCTGGAACACCTTTTGACTCAAGTACTCATGTTACTAATTTAACAGATGAGACAATTATTGATATGGTGAAAAAAGGGAAATTTGCTAATTTTGACCAGTGTCCAAAACAAGCAATGACAATGGGAATTCAAACAATTTTAAAACACACAAAAAAAGCAATTATGGTTTCTTTTGGCGCGCATAAAGCTGACGTTACAAAACAAATGTTAGAAGACAAGCCTAATTCAGAAATTACTGCTTCTTTTTTACAGTTGCATCCAAATTGTATTTTTATTTTAGACAAAGAAGCTGCCTCTAAATTATCAAAAGAAACACTTGATAAAGCAATTTTTTACTAAAAAAGGTGTTTAAATGACCGTTAAATTTTCTGGTAAAATTAAAAAAATTACTCCAAAACAAAAATCACATAAATCAGAAAATTCGGTTTTCAATCGGATTTTAAACCAATTACAACGACTTGGAAAATCACTAATGTTTCCAATTGCAGTTTTGCCAATTGCTGCACTTTTATTAAGAATTGGCGCCTTGATTCAAGATCCTTCGGCAAATGGTTCTATCGGAATTCCCGAGGCACAAAAATTTATCGGGCGACTAATTTCAACTCCAGGTGGAATTGTTTTTGATAATTTGGCAATTATTTTTGCAATCGGAATCTCGTTTGGTTTTGCCAAAGATAATCGCGGCGAAGCCGCGCTTGTTGGTGCTGTTGTCTGATACGGAATGACGGCACTTTTAAAACAAAATCAACTTGCTGAGGCAATTTATTCAAAAGTTTTAGTGGCCGAATCAGGCGAACTTAAAGGACTGACGCAACTTTTGTATTTCCTAAAAGCTGGCAAGCCCGTCTACCAGTTAGACTCAGGGGTTATTGGCGGTATTGTTGTCGGAATTGTTGTTGCGTTTTTGTACAATAAGTACAAAAACGTTAAGTTACCACAGACACTTTCCTTTTTTGGTGGTAGAAGATTTGTGCCAATGTTAGGAATTTTATCAATAATTCCGCTTGGTTTATTTTTTGCAATTATTTGACCTTGGGCTCAATACGGACTAATTAAAATTGGCTCAGCCCTTTCAGATCAGAGTGCAAATCGCTATGCCCGGGGATTTTATGTCTCAGTTTATGCATTTCTTAATCGACTTTTACAGCCTTTTGGACTTCATCATATTTTAAATACTTTTGTTTGATTCCAATTGCCAATTGAAGGTGTATTAATTAGTCCTGTTGTTGATTCAGTGGGAAAAACTATTGCAAATGCTGGCGATATTCACACTGTAAATGGTGATATAACTGCATTTAATACCGGAATTATTGGTTCTGGTGGATTTACAACTGGATTTTTCCCATTATATTTAGGTGGACTTCCTGGTGCTGCTGTGGCAATGATTTTTGCCGCAAAACGGGAAAATCGCAAAACAATTACTACCTTTTTAGCAGGCGCAACACTTGTAAGTTTTCTTACTGGAATTGATGAACCTTTAATTTTTACTTTTATTTTTATTTCACCACTTTTATGACTTTTAAATGCTTTTCTTACTTCATTAATTTATATGTTCGTGACATGAACTGGAATGAGTATCGGAATTGGATTTAGTGCCGGATTTATTGACTATATTGTCTCTTTCCCACGTTCTTGAGCTTTTGCAAAAACTAGTGGAATTTTAGCAAATCCACTATGAATTTGGGCATTTTCAGCAATAATGTTTTTAATTCAAGGCTCAAGTTTTTACTTTTTCATTAAAAAGTTTGATATTAAAACCTTAGGTCGTGAAGACAAAATTGAAACCGAAATAAGCACTAATGGTGAAAATTTAGAAACTGAAAGCACTAAAAAAATAGACCCGCATAATGAAGATATAGCTAAAAACACTGATAAAGTTAGTGACAAATATGAAAAAATGGCACTAGAATTTATTGAAATTATCGGCAAAGAAAACATTGAAGAAGTCTCAAATTGTGCATCCAGATTACGACTTATTGTTAAAGATAATAAAAAAGATGAACAGCTAGATGCAAAAATTCTTGCAGCTGGTGGTCGAGGAATCGTTCGTGTTGGCAATAAAGGTTTACAAATTATAGTTGGCACTGATGTTGAATTTGTTGCTGATCACGTTCGCAAAATAATAGGAAAATAATAGGAAAATAATGGCACTTATTGATCCAAGATCTGTATTTTTGAAACTAAATGCAAAAAATAAAGCAATTTTTGCTTTTAATGTTTTAAATTTAGAAACACTTTTGGCCGTAATTAAAGCCGGCGAAATTTCCCAAAAACCTTTAATTATTCAGGTAAGCCAAGGGGCAATAAAATATTCGCGCATTGAAATTTTAGCACCTATGATTTTATCAGCAATTCAAAATTCCTCTGGTAAATTTATTTTTCACCTTGATCACTGTGATGATTTAAATCTTTTTGAAAAATACCTTGAATTTGGCTTTAATTCTGCAATGTTTGATGGTTCAAATTTTCCAATTGATGAAAATATCGAAAAATCACTAAAAGCTAAATCGATTGCTGATAAAAAAAATGTTTTCCTTGAGCTAGAAATAGGCCAAATTGGCGGCAAAGAAATTGGTCATCAAGAAAATACTGAACAAATTGTTGAAATTGATAGTGTTAAAAAATTCTACCAAAAAACAGAGCCAGATCTTCTTGCAATTGCTTTTGGAACCGCACACGGAATTTACAAAAAAAAGGCTAATTTAGATTGAGATTTAGTTAAAAACTTTAAAAAAGACTATAAAATCCCGCTTGTTATGCACGGAACCAGCGGCCTTTCTCTAGAAGAAATTAAAAAAGCAATCAATTTTGGAATAAACAAAATTAATGTTGGCACTGACCTTTTAGTTAATTTTTCTAACGAAGTTGAAAAATATTTTCAAGAAAATCCTAAAAGTTATGATATTAGAAAAATTAATCAAAAAGGAATTGAAAAAATGATCCAAAAAGTGCTTTTTTACCTTGAATTATCATAAAATCTTATGATTTTATATTTAATTTTTTCAATTTTAATTGCCATTTTCCTCTTTTTGATTGCTATTTTTCTTTGATTCTATCAAAAGAAGCGCAATCAAAAATGATCAGATTTTAAAAAAGAGATAATTAGACTTGTAATTTTTATATTTATTGTGTTTGGTTTTGTCTTTATAATTTCAGGTTTTTATCTCTTTTTTAAAAAATAACCTAAAAATAAATTTCTACACAAAGTTAAATAAATTTAGCCATTTTCAAATTACTTTCAAATTTGAAAATGGCTTTATTTTATATTTGAAAAGCAAAAAAATATTTAAGATTTTTTGTTTGAAAGCTACAAAAAAACCTATGAATTATAGGCTTTTTTGACTTTTAAGAAAGATTTTTATTATTTAATTTATAATGTCGGTTAAAAGCATTGGCACAAGTTTTCTTCTTTTATCTTCAAACTCTTTATTATCAATGTTGTTAATGTCACTTTCGGTTATTTGATTAAAATCAATTTTATCTTGAATTTCTTTTAAATTAGAAGATCCAGCAAAATAAAGGTCTCCTTGTTCAACATCAACTCAACAAACAGCTAAAGTTAAATTTTTTTTATTTATTTGATTTTTTTTGAAATATTGATTATAACCGCTTATTAATAATTGGGTTTTTTCAGGATCTAAATCTTTATAATTTTTGATTTCAAAATAAAAATAATTTCCATCTTTGCTAACCAAAAAATCAGGATGTGATTTTGCAATTTCATGTCCATTAATATATTGAAAGCCTAATTTAGTATGAATTGGGTTTTTAGCTCAAAAATGAATATTCCGCTTTGCTTTACTAATTCTTATTAGTTCTTTTGCAAAAAACTGTTCTGCGTTTGAATCTAACGGAAGATTATCTTCTGATGTTTTGTCATCAATTTTTTCATAACCAAAAGAAGAATCATTAGTTTTTACCAATTTATCATTTTCAGCACTATTAAATTCAATTTCTTCAGGCAAATCTTCAAAAATAAGTTTATACTGAGCATTTTCAACTTGGTCTTTAATTGTTTTTTTATAAATTTTAGCAAGTTCTCGCCCAAATTTTAACAAAATAATTAAATCTAAAATTTGTTTATTTGTTTTTTTATTTGCTAAAAATTTTTGTTTCATTTGGGCAAAAAAGTCTTCAATTTTAGAAGTAAAATATTTTTTTAAATTGTTTTTAAGTCTAATAATTGCTAATTCTAATTCAATAATGTTGGAAATTTTTGATTTAATCAATCTTGCTGAACCATATTCTTCAGTATCGATAGAAATGAATTTATTGGCATTATAAGCTTCTTCATACTTTTCCAAATGGTAGTTAAAAAAATCACTAGCTTTTTTGTCATTGGTGTATTTGTTAAATTCATTTTCAAAATTATTATAATATTGATCTTCATTAATTATTTTACTTCTATTTTCAACAGGTGTTCCAGGAAGTTCGATTTGACCTGATATAAATATGTCATTTTTATATTCTTCCTTCAAAATAAGTCTAAGCACATTTTTATCTTTAGGGTCGACATTACTATAGATAAAATATTCATGAGCGATGGAATTATGTTTTAAATCTTCATACAAAGGGCAAGGATTTCTTTTTATTCTTCCAATTGTTTGAATACTTAAATTAGAAGATGAAATATTTCTAAGTTGAACTAACATGCATGCTCTTGGAATATTTCATCCTGTTGCAGGTCCAATTTTAAAAATTATTACATCAACTGAAGACATATTTCTAGAAATATCGCGTAATGCGAAATTAGATTTTTGACGCAAATTACTTTCTTTTTTATTTTGGTCAAAATATTTGACCCAACTAAGATTATGCTTTTCGAGTATTTTAATTATTTTGTCAATATTTTCATCAAATTTTTGTGCCTTTTGGGCATCTTTTTCACTGCTATTGTCAATTTGGATTAGCATTGCAGGGTTAATACCGACTAAACCAGGCTCTTTAATATTATCATTATATTGTTTTTTGATTTCGTTAAATTTTTTACAAGCTATTTCCAAAATTTCTTCATCATCATAATCTTTACCTGTTTCTAAGTCAAGATTATGATGTTTTGTAGTTTTTAAAAGCCGAATATCATCTTTCCTTAAATCTTTTTCAGATAATTGAACTAATGGCAAGTCAGTTTTTGGGGTTGCTGTCATTTTCAATATAAATGATGCATTTTTTTGCATTTTTTCTTCAAAAGATTTCTCCTTTGAAGTAATTTTAATATCAGAACCAATATGAGCCTCATCTCTTATATAAATAAGAATTTGCCCTTTTCGTTTAATTTCGGACAAAAATGCTTCAATTGCTCCTTGTTCACGTAAAATAGATTTTTCTTTAAAAGACGCCCCACCCATAATAAAAACTGAATCAGGTGTGGCAAAAAATTCATAGTTTTTATCAACTTTTGCCGTTCTTTTCAAGTTTGAAGGACTTTCAATTCTCTCTATATTCAAATTTGAATTTTCTATAAAAATTTTATATTCATTAAAACTTTCTTCCATTTGTTTAGGTAATTCAGCACTTGATAATGTTACAATTACAAAAACTAATTCTTTACCAGCTTCTTGTTTATTTCATTGAATTAATTTATCAATATAGTTCAGAATCATGAAAGTTTTTCCGGATCCAGTCGGGGCTTTAAAATAAATTGCATTTTTTAGTTTTGCTGGATTTGTTTGGTTTTTATCATTCTGTAATTTTGTCTCAATTTCTTCGCTAGTAGTGAGATATGAAGTTGTTTTTTCAACTAATTGCTCAACAACTTTAAGTTGAGATTGCGTTAATTTCATAATTTTATACATCCTTTTCTTGTGGTTTTAGTGCTAAAAGATGATTTAAAAGTTCAACATACCTGGTATTTTTAGTATCTATATGATTTAGGTCAACTTTAATATCAAAATCTTTAAAAAGTTTTAAAAGTAAATTAACCAAATCATTAAGTCCACTTTTTGAATCAAAAATTTGAGTATTATAATAACAAATGTCAAAAACCTTTAAATTTTCCAAGTAAGGCTTGTTATTTTTGCTTCAGTTAAATTCTTCATTTTTGGTTCCTTTGCCGTTTGAAACTCGGAAAAGTCGTTCGTATGTTACATCTGTTGCAATATTATTTTGATTGTTGGTTACCAAAGTAAAAGTTCTTTCCCCTCCATCTTGGCGGTTTAAATTCCAAACTGCGTGACCAGTTGTCCCACTGCCGGCAAAAAAATCAAGAACTCTTGCATTTTTATTGGGATGAATATTAATTAAATGACCAATTAGTTCAACTGGTTTGGGAAAATCGAAGATATTTTTACTATTAAAGATTTCTTTAAGTTCTAGGCCTCCATTTAGTGAATAAAAATCACTAATAATATTTTTAAATGGTAAACCAGCTTGAATTTGTTCAATTTTTTTAGTTTTAGGATTAAATTTAACATTTTGATACTGTTTGCGTTTAGCGACTCAGTTGCCACGAGAATTTTTCACAATTTCAATAAATCCGTGTTTTTCGCCTTCGACAAAAGTGTCTTTTCCTCAAGTATAGCATGCTGATTCTGGGCTGTTTTTATTTAAATATAAAGTAAAACTGGTACCATCTGGGGCAATAATAGGATAATCTAAAGACTTTATATATTTAAATGCGCCAGTAGAGGATGTATGATGAAGGTCAATTAATTTATAATAACCTTTTTGCTCGAAATATTTATCTTTAAGCGTATAACCTAATTTTTTAAGAGTTTTTTCATCATGTTTTTGGTAATTGAACTTGCATTTGTTTAAATTTTTAGCGTAGGTAAGAATATATTCTGTGTTTTGTGTTATTTTATAATCAAAACTAGTGTTTCCACCTGGACTATTTTTTTTGACTCACACAATATTTGTAACAAAATTTTCCTCACCAAAAATTTCATCCATTAAAACTTTTAGATAGGCGTGTTGATTATCATCAATTGAGACAAAAATTAGACCATCTTCTTTTAAAAGTTTTTTGGCTAAATTTAGTCTTTCATTTAGTAAATTTAGTCAGCCATTTCGTGAATATTTATCTCGATAAATAAATTTTGAAGGTAAAATATTTTCCTTGTCATTTGCAATCTGATTACCTTCATTAAAACTAGCTTGAGTATTATAAGGTGGATCAATATAAATTACATCATACCCGGCGCGGTCTCTCTCTCTCTCTCTCTCTCTCGAGAACTAAAAGATTTTTAAGAGCATCGTAATTTTCACCAATTATTAAAGTATTTTCTTCAGATTGGCTTTTATCTAAAACAAATGATAAATTTTCATTTTTTTGTAAAATTGCAACTAGATCTGAATTAGATTCGGGGGCTGCATCGAAACGAAAGCCGGTTTTGATGCGCTGAGAAATAAACTGAAAAATATATTCAAGTTTACTTGGTTCAAATTTTTTTAAAATTTGGATTGCTAAATTTTTTTGGTCTGAATTTAGCTCTTTTGAGGAAATTTCCTCGATTTGTTTTTTGTATTTTTCTAGGAGATTATTTTGATTCATATTTTGGGCCTTTTTAGTTTTATTTTGTAATATTTTATCATTTTTCAGCTATTAAGGGGATGGAAAGAGAATAAAACTTAAAAAAATGGGTAAATTTTGATTTTTTGCTATGTTAAAAATGATCATATGACAACAATTTGTTTTTCTTTTTCGACATTTCATCGTTAATGATGGTGATATGATCAAAAATTTTTCTTGATTTTTTTAAAAAAATATTCAAAAAATGAGTGAAAATCTAGATTTTTTTGTACTAATTGCCTTAAATTTTTACTTATCTATTCAAATTTAATTAAAAATTTTTTTACAAGCAAATTTTATTTATTTTTTGCTTGTGGTTTTAGGGCTAAAAGATGATTTAAAAGTTCAACATACCTGGTATTTTTAGTATCTATATGATTTAGGTCAACTTTAATATCAAAATCTTTAAAAAGTTTTAAAAGTAAATTAACCAAATCATTAAGTCCACTTTTTGAATCAAAAATTTGAGTATTATAATAACAAATGTCAAAAACTTTCAGGTTTTGCAAATAAGGTTTGTTTTTTTTGGCTCACTCAAACTCTTGATTTTTGGTACCTTTTCCATTTGAAATTCGGTAAAGTCGTTCGTATGTTACATCTGTTGCAATATTATTTTGATTGTTTGTGACTAAAGTAAAAATTCTGTTTCCACCATCTTGGCGATTTAATTCTCAAACTGCATGACCGGTTGTTCCACTTCCAGCAAAAAAATCAAGAATTTTTGCATTTTTATTGGGATGAATATTAATTAAATACTTAATTAATTCAATTGGTTTGGGATGATCAAAAACCTTTGTTGGAAAAATATTTTTTTGCTCCTGGGTACCTTCAGTTCCTTGGGCTAATAATATTAAATTAGAAAATTTCGAAACTCTTTCAATTTTTTGGTTATTGTTGTCAACAAATTGATACTGTTTTGAATAAACCCTTTCATTCTTGAAAACAATAAAGCCATTTTTGATTCCTCAATCTAATTTTTGCCTAGCTCAACGCCATCGCCAATCTTTAACAGCGTGGTTTCCCTGATGCCTGGCTTGTCACTTTTCTTGGCTACCGCCAGCATAATAAATTTTTCCATTGTATTCAATCGGATAATCAAGTCCTTTAGATCAAGTTAATGACGCAAAATCGAGTTGGACCAGCCTATATTTTCCTCTTTCCTGAATATATTCATCAGAAAATTTATATGAGCCGTCATTAATATTTTGGACATAAATATTTGTCGTTAAATGTTGAATGTTTTTTGAGTAAGCTAATACATGCTCCGTTAGAACTTTTAAAAATTTGGAATCTGCAGCTGATCCTTCGTTTTTCTTTTGCCAAACCAAATTAGCAACAAAATTTTCCTCACCAAAAATTTCATCCATTAAAACTTTTAAGTAGGCGTGTTGATTATCATCAATTGAGACAAAAATTAGACCATCTTCTTTTAAAAGTTTTTTGGCTAAATTTAGTCGTTCGTTTAATAAATTTAGCCAACCATTTCGTGAATATTTATCTCGATAAATAAATTTTGAAGGTAAAATATTTTCTTTATCGTTTGCAATATGGTTACCTTCATCAAAACTAGCCTGGGTATTATAAGGTGGATCAATGTAAATTACATCATACCCGGCCGCGGTCTCTCTCTCTCTCTCTCTCTCTCTCGAGAACTACAAGATTTTTAAGAGCATCATAATTTTCACCAATTATTAAAGTGTTTTCTTCAGATTGACTTTTGTCTAAAATAAAAGATTTTTCTTCATCTTTTTGCAAAATTGCGACTAAATCGGAATCAGATTCAGGAGCTGCATCAAAACGAAATCCAGTTTTGATTCGTTGAGAAATAAACTGGAAAACATATTCAAGTTTATTTGGTTCAAATTTTTCTAAAATTTGAATTGCTAAATTTTTTTGGTCAGGATTTAGCTCTTTTGAGGAAATTTCCTCAATTTGTTTTTTGTATTTTTCTAGAAGTGTATTTTGATTCATATTTTAGGCCTTTTTAGTTGTATTTTGTAATATTTTACCATTTTTCGGCTATTAAGGCGATTGAAACAAAATAAAACTAAAAAAATCGGGAAAATTTTTGGTTTAAATTAGTGTATTAATTTAAAAAATTCAGACACTTTTTTTTGATTTGTCTCAGCAAAATTAAGCCCTATGTTAAAATATCCGTTTTCGGTGCCTATCTCCGCTCTAAAAAAATAAAAAACCAAATATTTTGAAAAAAAATATTTGGTAGTAAATTATCTATTTTTAAAAAGTGATCGTTAAAATTGATCGAATTTTAGCAATTTTGTGACAGGTTTTCTATAATTAATCCATGAAATCAATAAGTAAATAAAGGAAATTATAAAAAACATTGCTATTCATATTATGAAAATTAACATTACTATTTGTGAAATCGAAGGATATATGGCTTCTTGACCGAGTATTTGCATGTAAATTTTTGGAATTAAGGGGAGAGACACTGATAAGTTAATGACTAAAATTAGAAATGAAATTATAATTATATTTAATCAATGGTAAAGAAAAATCTGCCATGTCTTAGCGCGAAGCGCCTTTAGGATTCCAATTAATTTTACTTTTGAATCAGTTAGATTTTTTGTATAAAAAATCGTTTGTATTAATAGAATTGCTATAAAAACAATTAAAATTGCTCCTACAATTATATTTATAAAATTTTGTAAATTATAAGTTAATTTTGATACACCTTTTAATGAGGAGTCAACATTATACTCTTTATTATTTTCAATAAAATTATCAATATTATTTTCCAAATTATCATTTTCAAAATACAACCTTAAAATAATGGGTTCTATTTTGTTGGTCTGACTGGTTTGCGAATTGTCTGGTTCCCTGTTTTTGCTTTTTTGTAATTCGATATCTTCACCGAATTTATGATGCAAAAAACTTAGGTTTAAGTTTTTTGCATTAAGCAAATTATTTATTCCAACAACTTTTAATGTTTTTTTATCTTTGGGGCCAGTTAAGACAGCAATTTCTTGTTCTTTTGGTTCTTTGATATCTAATTCTGTAGCCACTTCTTTTGAAATTATAATTTCATCTATGTTTTCAATGTTTCTTCCTATTAAATTTTTTTGATCAAAATTGAACCTATTTTTAAAAAATTCACTTTCATCAATGTAATCAATATGTGCTCCAAGCTTTCTTTTGTCATTATATTCAAAACCTAATGATGGGAAAGTAAAGAAAGGAATAATTTTTTTTATTGATTTATTTTTTTCTCTGAGATTATTAATGTCATTATGTGTGAAGGTTGCCACATCTCTCTCTGATTTTTTGCTAATTAAAACAGAATCAAGTTGCAATTCATTAACTTTAAGAGAATTAGAAGCAAAAATATTTAAATTTAAAACACCAAATAATAATGTCCCAAAAATACTTGTTAGAAAAAGTATTACAAATAAAATAGTTGAAACTAATTTTGATTTATAGTCTGACAGAGTAAGCAATAAACCTGTTTTTAATTCTTGCTTAATTTTTGCAATTTTTGAATAGGAGGAACTCTTAAAAGAAACTAACTGACTACTTTTTTCATTGTTAATTGCTAAATTTTGTTCAGTTCTGTCAATATTTTCTTCGGAAATTTTTCCTTTTTCAATGCGAACGATCTTGTCGGCATATTTTTTTGCAAATTCTAAATTGTGGCTGACCACTAATATTGTTTTATTTTTTGCAATATTTTTTAGATTTTCAAATACAGAAACACCGTTTTCAAAATCTAAATTTCCGGTTGGTTCGTCAAGCAAAATAAAATCACTATCTCTTGAAAGTGAGCGGAGAATTGCTATTCTTTGTTTTTCGCCACCAGATAAATTATTTACTTTTTGTTTTAATTGTTGATTTTCAATCAACACGTATTTAGACTGTTGTTCTAATTCCTTTGGGTCTAAAACTCTATTTATTACATTATTTGCAATTAAAATGTTATTTTCTGATGAAATATTAGTGATTAAATTAAAGTCCTGAAAAACAACATCGACTAATGGTTTTTTAATTTCAGAACCATTTTCATCCAAAAAAGAGATTTTTCCACTGTCTTTTTTAGTAAAACCGGCAATTAAGTTAATTAGCGTGGTTTTACCGATCCCTGATTTACCAATTATAAACGTTATTTGTTTTGAAGGTATATCAAGATTTAGATTATTGAAAATGATTTTCTTATCAATCTTTTTCGTTAAATTTTCAATTTTTATCATTTTGCTCCGAGTTTGCTGTATTCTTCTTATTCAACATAATAAAATTAAGACTTTTGATAAAAAAATATAATTTTAATAATTTTTAAAAATTATTTTAATAATGCCACAATATCTTTTTTATAAGTTATATAAGAAATTAATGAATATATGATTGATAAAATAAGGAAACTAGCAAACCAGATAATTATAAAAATAACGCTAATTTGCTGATAATCAGGAAAAATTGAATTTTGATGTGAAATTGCACCATAAATTAAAGGCACAAAAGAAATTGAAAATATAATACCAAAAACGAAAACAAAAGCAGAAAGTATTACCAAATTTAATCAATGATACAAGAAAATTTGTGATGTTTTTCCACCAAGAGACTTTAGAATACCAATTGATTTTTTCTTGAATTTAGAAAGATTTGTTGCATATAATGACACAAAAATTAACAAACTTATTCCAAAAATTATTATTGACACAAAAATAATTAATAACAAAGTATATTGAGAGGAAATTGCTCGATTTAGAATTTGATCCGGGCCGCCATTTGTCGAGTAATAACGACTAACGCCCAGTTTACTATATTTATTTAAAAATTCAGTAATATTATTATATAAATTATCATGATCAAAATAAACCACAGCAGCTATTGGAAGTAATTCGTTGGAATATTTTTCAATATTATTGTTAAAAATAGCAATATTTTCGTCATCTTTTTCAGGATCAAAAACTCCAACAACTTTAAAAATTAAAGTATTTTTATTGTTAGAAATTTTTAAAAGTTTTCCTGTTTTGTCAGTTATATTCGAGCTAACTGCTATTTCATTAAAATTTTTAGGCAATGTACCATTTTTCAAGTTTATTGAATTGGCTTGATTTGAATTCTCATAGAAAGACTTATGTATTTTATTGGGTTTTGCAAGTGTCTCGTCAGTTTCTACGGTTGTTGGCCTACTAAAAACATACTTTTCAAAGTCTAATGAAAAATAATCATCAGGTAAAAACTCAAATTGATCAAATTTACTTTCTTTTTCAGTTGGTTTTGATTTTTGATAAACTGACTTTAGTTTATCTATGTGAACAAGCGAAAAATTGTTACCATCATCAAGAGACTTATCTAAAATTCCCACAATTGTTGCTGATTCAGAAAAGGGATTTAAATCTTCAAGGTTTTGCCCTAAATTTAATGAATTAAGGTGAACAATTTTAATTGTTTTTCCAATTGGATTATCAATTTCTAATTCTTCAATTAATTTTTGTGAGAGGATAACTTCATTTGGATTGGTAATAAACCTATTACTAAAATTTCCATCTTTACTAAATGAGCTAAATCTGTTTTTAAAAAAATCAGATTCATCAGTTGATCGAATAGAGCGATTCTCGAGAGAAACATTATCATTATAGATGAATGTATAATCTTTAAGACTACTATATAGTAAACTAGTGTGTTTTATTTTGGGGTTATCCTTTTTAAGTTGGTCGATTTCTTCAGGGGCTAAAGAAATAATATCCTTTTCGCGAATTCTAATGGCGTCAAAATTTGATTGGGCAAGCGTGTCAGTGACTATATTTTTTGCTGAAACATGTAAGTTCATGAAAATAACCATGCTAAAAATTAAAGCAAAAAATGTTACTAAAACTAAAATAAAACTCGTAATTTTTGATTTAAAATCCGCGAGCACAAGCAATAAAGCTACTTTAAATTTTTGTATCAAACCAGGCTTTTTATAGACCTGGTTTGATATTAGGTTTGAGTGTTTATTTTTTCATTCAATATTAATTTGTTTATTATTTTCTATAACATTAACGGATAAATCTTCTAAATTAATAATTTGATCGGCATATTGGTTTGCTAATTCTAAATCATGACTAACAATTAAAATTGTTTTACTTTCAGAAGCTTTAACTAATAAATCGAGTAAAGCAATGGAATTTTCATGGTCCAAATTACCAGTTGGCTCATCAAGCAAAATAAAATCACTTTTTCTTGATAGACTTCTTAAAAATGCTGTACGTTGTTTTTCACCACCTGATAAGTTTTTCGCTATCTGATCTAATTTATTGGTTTCAATACCAATGGAATTCGCGGCTTGTTGTATTTCTAAATCATCTGATTCGCGATTCAAAATGTGATTTGCTATTAAAATATTATTTTTTATACTTAATGACTCAATTAAATTAAAGTCTTGAAAAACAACATCAACTAATGGTTTTTCCAATTCAGAACCATCTTTGTCAAAAAAGGAGATTTTTCCACTGTCTTTTTTTGTAAATCCGGCAATTAAATTAATTAGCGTGGATTTTCCAATTCCAGATCTTCCAATTACAAATGTAATTTTGTTTAAAGGAATTTCCAGATTTAAATTATTAAAAATAAATTTATTATCAATTTTTTTAGTTAATTTTTCTATTTTTATCATTATTAAAATTTACTTCTTTTATCCATATAATGCGGGAATATGGAGGATCCGTAATTTGAATTTTTGTCGCGAATCAGCGGGTTATTTGTTGCGATTGAAGTATATTCATAGTCATCTATCACTAATCCGGTTGCATATTGACCAAAATCTGATATTTTGTAATTCCATCCAACACCTTGATAATTCATTACTAGTCTATTAGCATTTCTTTTTTCAAAAGCTTCTATTAATTCATAGGAATTAAATTCAAATTTTGCTGATGCACCAATTTCAGCAGCTACTTCCCTTTTTTTTAGTAGAATAAGCTACCTTACCATTTATTACAAAAGACGGGGTAGCTAGTCCAGAAATTCAAGCATGCGTCTTTAAATTAATTTCATCTGGTTTGTAATTATAGTAATAATTATAATAATTGGAAAAATTTCTGTTTTTGGTGTACTGAATTTCCGCTCTTCCTAATCACGCAGCTTTATCTTGCCAAAATAATCCGCCCCAATATACAACTTGTTTAACACCCTTAATAAGAATTTCTAATTCTCCTTGATCGGTTGTTCGGATTTTGTGATTTTCTTCAAAATCAAGTTCTTCTGGATTAAAATCATCTGGATCAAAGTAACCGTTGTAATCATTGTTTTTAGATAGTCCCTTGTGATTTGATTCGCGAAGTTCATCTAAAATACGCTTTGCTTTTGTTGCTCTTAATACTTTGTCTAGTTTATAATATGAAAATAATTGAGGTTGTGATTTTTCGTTTGTTAAATTTATGTTGTTGTGGACGCTACTATAGGAAAAAAATGTTGCAGGAATAAGGCTAATAAATGCGAAGCCTAAAATTTTTTTTAATTTTGAAATAGTCATGATTGTACCTTTCTGAAAAATAATAATGATAATTGTTAATAATGTTTTTTTTTAAAACTTTTACTATTATACCATTTTCGGAAAATATTTTTCCATTCCAAATTATTTTTTTAATTAATGTCTATAATTAGCTAAGAAAGTAAAAATTATTTAATTAGAGCCATGCTAAATTTTAATTTTATCTACAATAATTTTTTATAATTTTATAAAAAAGTAGTGACTGTTTATAATTTTGTTTTTAAATGTGATTTTCTATTCTTTCAATTTGACGCAGTATTCATGATTTTTTTGAAATTAATATACTAATTTATCCAATTTTTGAAGTGATTTATTTATATTTATAGATTTTTTGCCATTAGTTGCTTTTTTGTGGTAATATCATTTTAGATATTAACAAAAAATTTAAGAGGATTGCTATGAAAAAAATTGCTAATTTCTTGATAATTGAACAAAAAAATGAAATTTTTACTATCTATTTAACGGCCGAATTACAAGATGATCTTGGAACAATCGGATTTTTAAAATTTACCAATAAAAAACAACTAGAAAAAGATGATGTTGTTGCTAAAATTGAAGCGTCAAAAACTGTTTTTTCAATAAAAACACCATTAAAATGTAGAATTATTGAACTAAATCAATTAGCTGAAAAGGATCCAAAAATTTTGAATTCGCATGAGTCAGATAAAAATTGACTTTTTAAAGCAAAAGATATAGACCAAAGTGAATTTGATGAACTTGAGGACTTTTAGTATTCTAGATCAAGCGATAAAAATCAAGAAAATCCTTGATTCAGTTGATGCAATTGTTGTTGGAGTTGGTTCAGGACTAACAAGTGCAGATGGAAATAATTATTATGGATCAAAATTCAGCGATAATTTTAAAGATTTTATCGAAAAATACCATTTTTTAGATATGCTTCAGGCTTCGCTTTATGATTTTGGATCATGAGAAACATACTGAGCTTTTCATAGTAGATTTGCGAAAGTTAATTTTTTAGATCTTAAAGAATCAGAAAGTTTTTTGAATTTGAAAAAAATTTTAGAAAATAAAAATTTTTTTATAATAACCACAAATTCTGATAGTTTTTTTGAAAAATCAGGATTTGACAATCAAAAAATTTTTTACATCCAGGGTAAATATAATTTAATGCAATGCTCAAAAATGTGTAAAAATTTTTTATACCAAGATGATGAATTGATTTTAAAAATGGTACAAAATCAAAAAAATATGAAGGTTGACTATAATTTATTGCCCAAATGCCCAGAATGTAATGCCTTTTTAGAAATAAACAAAAGAATTTCGTTTAAAGGAATGGTTGAAGATCAAAACTTCGACAATCAAAAAGCAAATTACAATAATTTTATTGAACAAAATAAAGATAAAAACTTAGTTTTTCTTGAAATAGGGGTTGGATTTACGACCCCGCAATTGATTAAATTGCCTTTTCAAGAGATGACAAAAAAATTTAAAAATGCAAAATATCTAGTTATAAATCAGAAAAAATACCGTACTAACAAGGATATTCTTGAAAAATCCTATTTTTTTCATGAGGATATTAAATTACTTCTACAAAAAATAACAGAACAGGAATAAAAATGTACTTAATCGAACCAAAACGCAATGGAAACTGAGTTTTTGACGGTGCAATTTTGCTCGCTATTCAATATTGAGCAATCAAAAACTTAAAACTAGATGAAACAATTGTTTTTCCTTATATTTGTGATCCACATGTCCAAATTGGTTATTTCCAAAATCCAAGTGTTGAAGTTAACCTTGAGCTTTTAAAGCAAAAAAATATTGAAGTTGTTAGACGCGACACCGGTGGTGGCGCAATTTATTTAGATAGAAATGGTGTAAATTTTTGTTTTTCATTCCCATATGAAAAAAATAAAAATTTACTCGGAAATTATGCACAATTTTACGATCCTGTTATTAAAGTTTTGCAAAACTTAGGGATAAAAAATGTGCAATTTAGTGGAAAAAATGACCTTCAAATTGAAGGAAAAAAAGTTTCTGGTGCGGCAATGTCGCTTGTAAATGATAGAATTTATGCAGGTTTTTCACTTTTATATGATGTAGATTTTGATTTTATTGGCAAAATTCTAACTCCAAACCAGAAAAAAATTGAAGCAAAAGGAATAAAATCTGTTTCTCAACGGGTAACTAATTTAAAAAATAAGCTTTCACAAGAATACCAAAATTTTTCAGTTTTTGAAATGAAAGACTTATTTTTGACTGAATTTTTGAAAGTAAATTCAGAAAAAGAGTTTAAAAAATACGAACTTACTGATAGTGATTGAGTCCAAATTGACAAAATGGTTACTGAAAAATACAAAAATTGGGATTTTGTTTGAGGACTTAGCCCAAATTATTCGTTCAACAGATCAATTAGAACAAAAGTTGGAACAATTACATTTTCGTTAGAAATTGATGAAGGAAAAATTAGCAAAATTAAAATTTCAGGCGATTTTTTCCCGAAAAAATCGCTTTTAGAGTTAGAAAATTTCTTAATTGGGACAAAATTAACTCAAGATCAACTATTAAATCGGCTAAAAGATGCAAAATTGGATGATTATTTTAGCCAAAAAGTTGATGAAGAAGAAATTTGTAACTTACTTTTAAACTAAATATGAAAAACAAACTTTTTAAACCATATCAAATTGGTAATTTCACATTAAAAAACCGATTTGTTTTTAGCCCAATTAATCTTAATCTTTCTGAAATGGGGCAAGTTTGCCAAGCAGATTTAGATTTTTTTAGCGCAAGAGCCCATAGTGCACCAATGACAATTACAGGCGGAGTTTATGTTTGTAAATCAGGTAGTTTGTTCAAATATGGTCATAGTATCGAAAATGACAGCGATATTGAAGGTCTAGCAAAACTTGCAAAAGCAATAAAATCAAAGGGAAGTATCGCAATTTTGCAATTAATTCATGCTGGTTCTCACTCTGTTTCAAAAGTTGAAAAAGATGGTTTTTGCTATGGACCTAGTGCTGAAAAGCGAAATTATCCTGTAAAATACAAGGTTTTTCGTCTTACACAAAAACAAATTCAAAAAATTGTTAGCCAATATGCAGATGCTTGTCTAAGGGCAATTAAGGCTGGTTTTGATGGGGTTGAAATTTCTTCAGCCCAAAAATTATTACCGCAAGAATTTTTCTCACATTATACTAACAAGCGAAATGATAAATATGGCTGTCAAAATATTGAAAATAGATCTCGGTTTTTAGTAGAAATATTAGAAAAGGTACAAAAAACTATTTTAAAATCAAAAAATCCTAATTTTTTGTTAGGTTACCGGGCAACACCTGAGGAACGAAGAGGCGATAATTTAGGTTACACAGTCGAAAATTTCCTAGATTTCTTAGATTTAATCGAAAAAAGGGGGATAAAAATTTCTTACATTGCAATTGCCGGTTGGGGTTTTGACGTTTTTCGTGACAAAGTTCGTTCAAAATCAAATAATTTTAACCGCTTAATTTCCGATGTAGTTTATGAAAAATTACAAGGAAAAATCCCGGTTATCGCTAGTGGTTCAATAAATTCCTTAGAAAAAACAGTCGAAGCTATTCAATTTTCTGATTTTGTCGGAATTTCTTCAGCATTTGTACCTGATCCTGATTTTGTTGAAAAAATTGAGAAAAATCAGCCAATAAAATTAAGTCTCGAACCAGAAGAATTTGAAAAATTAAAAATAAATAAAAATGCCTTTAAGGAAATTGGCCATTACTTTGAATATGGCAAATCTTTGCCTGAAAATGCTCGAAAAACTATTTTAAATAATTCAAAAAAACCAGAATAATTTTTTTTGCGAGTTTCCCAGTTTGATGAGATAATCTTAAAAAAGTGTCTGTTTTTTGGGCACTTTTTTAACTTTTTAGCAAACAAAGGAAAAATAACTATCAAAGCAAAAACACTAAATTTTAAATCTAACACTCGCGAAAGAAAAAAACAACTACTATTTAAGCTCAATGCAAATAGAAAACTCGTTTTTACTTAAATTGAGCCTAAAAAAATATATGAAGTTTTGAAAGAACAATAACCAAAAGCCCTAAATTTAAAGATTTCTAAACGGGTAAATTTAAGGCATTCCATTATATTTAAAAACATAATGGATAATTCGCATTTTCTGATTTTTTTTATGACAAAAACATAACTAATTCTCCCTTAATTCAATATCAAATTTATTAATTATTCTTAAGTGACTCTAATTATAACAGAATTTTTTTCTAGACCAAGCATTTTTTTTTTTTTTTTACAAAAGGCTGATTTTAAAATAATAAAAATTAAGGCTTTAGCTAAAAAAACACGGATTTACTGTTATTTTTATATATTTTTATCCGCTAAAAAGTGAATTTCTGCCATCAAACCAGGAAACTCTGGAAAAAGCAAAATAATTTTTTTTCTTTGAAAAATAAACAAAAAAATATATAATTATACATTTATTAATTATATATTTTTTGTGTGAAGTAATATGATTGTTGATTTAAAACTAATTTTTGAAAAACAAAAAATTTTAGATAAACTTTTTGCTGAATATAGTTATGGTAATGATTTAATTACAAAGGTTGATCAGCAATGGCAAGATAAGGTAATAATTGCTGCGATAGTCGAAATTGCTGAATTTGCAAATGAAATTGAAAGCTTTAAATATTGAAAAATTAACAAAAAGTCTAATTTTGATAAAACTATTGAAGAATTTGTTGATGCAATCCATTTTCTTGTTTCAGCCGGAATTCATTTTCAAAGCCAACAAGTTTTTGAAACAAAATTTGTTGAGAACAAAGATATTAACGAACAATTTAAAAAAGTCTTTATTTTAGCCGCTGATTTTTTGCATAAAAAGGAAAAAGAAACTCTTGTTAATTTGTTTGAATATTTCCTTGGCTTTATTGAAATTTTGAACTGAAATATTGATCAAGTAACTCAAGCTTATTTAGAAAAGTACAATAAAAATCTTGAAAGAATTAAAAATCAATATTAGACAATAATTTTTCAAAATAATTTTATTTTGAAAAATTAAACGGCACAAGACTCGCAAAATTCATAGTTTTCTGAATCTTCAAGGACATCTTGGCGAATTCTTACATAATAAATTGACTTGCAACCTTTTTTAAAGGCATGAATATATGCTTTATTTAAATCTCTAGTTGTTGCTTTGTCAGTTAAAAACAATGTCATTGAAATTGACTGGTCCACGTGTTTTTGGGCTTCGGCAACGATGTTAATAATTGGAATTGGTCCAAGTTCGTATGCTCCTTTTTGATAAAAGTCATATGTTTTTGGGCCTAATTGATATGAAGGAACATAAATTCTTCCTAATTTCCCTTCTTTTCTAACTTCAACAGGGGCAACAACCGGCTGGAGTGAAGGCGTACAAGAATTAAGATAAGAAATTGACCCAGTTGGAGCAATTGCCATTAAATGTGAATTTGCAATTCCGTGAATTTTAATTTGCTCTACCAGTTCAATCCAGTCTTGACGGGACGGAATTGCAACTTGATAGTCTTCAAAAAGTTGCTGAATTCTAGCGGTTTTTGGTACAAAAGTTGAGCTATCAACTTTTGTATATTTTTCAAAATATTTGCCGGTGGCAAATGTGGTTTTTTCAAAACCAGCAAAAGGCCCAAATTTTTTCGCCAATTCTAAAGAGGACTTAAAAGCAGAAAAAGCTAGACAATAAAAGAAAATATTTGTAAAGTCAAGGGCTTCTTCTGAGTCATACATTATTTGATTTTTGGCTAAAAAACCGTGTAAATTCATAGCTCCAAGTCCAATTGCGTGATTTAAATTATTCCCTTTTTGAATTGAAGGGGCAACTGAAAGATCAGAATTTCTTGAAACACTATCAAGTCCGACAATTGAATAGTGAACCATTTTTTGAAAATCCTTACCTGATTCCATGGCTTTGTCAATATTTAGCGAACCTAAATTACAGCAAATATCTTGGCCAATTTCTTTAAAACTTAAGTCAGGAAAATAAGAACTTGGAGTTGAAGGTTGAGTAATTTCTGAACATAAATTTGACATTACAACCCGATCAGGATGAGCATTTGCATCATTAACAGTGTCTTCAAATAAAATATAAGGATAACCGCTTTCAAATTGTAGTTCAGCAATTGTCTGAAATAATTTTCTTGCTGAAATAAAGGTTTTTTTAATTTGGGGATTATCTAACATTTTGTAGTATTCTTGACTGATTGAAATGTCACTAAAAGGTTTTTTGTAAAACTTTTCGGTGTCATAGACAGAAAAAAGTGCCATTTGCTCGTTGTTTTTGGCCAAGGTCAGTGTTATATTTGGGATTATAACTCCTAGAGACAGTGATTTAATTCTGATTTTTTCATCAGCATTTTCCCTTTTTGTATCAAGGAAAGACAAAATATCAGGATGGTGAACATTTAAATAAACAGCCCCAGCTCCTTGGCGTTGTCCTAGTTGGTTTGCATACGAAAAAGAGTCTTCAAGTATTTTCATGACAGGAATTACACCTGTTGCTTGATTTTCAATGTTTTTAATTGGCGCCCCTAGTTCGCGTAAATTTGTCAACAAAACACTAACTCCGCCACCACGCTTTGAAAGTTGTAAAGATGTTGTAATTGCCCGCGAAATTGATTCCATATTGTCTTCAACTCTGATTAAATAGCAAGAAACAAACTCTCCTCTTCTTAGTTTTCCTGCATTTAAAAAAGTTGGGGTAGCTGGTTGAAATCTGCCTAACATTATTTGCTCAAGAATGGCTTTGGCATCTTCAAAATTTCCGTTAGCCAAAAATAAACTATTTAACAAAGCCCGGTCAGGAAAATGTTCTAAATATGTTAAATTATCATCAGATTTTAGGGCATATGAAGAATAAAATTTAAAAGCACCCATAAATGAAGGGAAAAAATGATTATAACTTCAAGCTTTTTGATTTAATTCCTCAAGTTGTTCAAATGAATATTGATTTATGACTTTAGGGTCATAATAATTTTGGCTTAGCAAAAAATTAATTCGGTCTTTGAACGAATTAAATACTTTAAATCGAGGCTCAATATGTTCGCTAATATATTTTTGCCCGGCTAAAATATCAAATTTATATGCATCTGGATTTTTTGAAAATAATTTGGCCTTTGCATTTAGGCTAATATAACTTTCAGAACTACTAGAACTAAAAGCATGATTTTTATCGTGTGTTTTCATTTATTTTTCCCAAAAATTATTTAATATTGTCTTAACATTAATAACATCGTCAGAAGTCCCTAAAAGCTCAAAGTGATATAAAAAAGGGACATTCAATTTTTTTGACAAAACCGGTCCAGCAAGAGCGTATGTATCGCCAAAATTAGTGTTTCCAGAAGCAATAACTCCTTTACAAAATTTACGGTTTTGTTCATTATTTAAAAATTTTATTACCGGCTTTGGTACCGAACCGCTTGTATCACCTTTTCCGCCGCTGTAAGTAGGACAAAAAAGTACATAATCTTGATTAACTTGAATTTGCGAGTCAATGTCAATTGGAATTCTTTGATTTTTAAAGCCAAGTTTTTCAATAAAACGGTGAGTATTATTTGAAATTGAAGAGAAATAAACAAGAAAAATTTCACCTTTAGGTTTAGAATAATCGCCTAATTCATAGGGTTTTTTGTTGTTTTCCATTTTAAAACTCCCAGTCTTCATCTTCAGTTTCTTCGGCAAGGGCCATTACATAAGAAGAACCATTTCCTGAGAAAAAGTCATGATTCTCGTCTGCCCGAGCTGATAATTGGCTAAAAACTTCAGGTTCAATTTCAGTTTCTTCTTTTGTAAAAGGTGAGTCATATCCTAAATTTTGTAAAAATTTGCCAGCATTATAAAGACTAAATTTTATTGCAGATTCAGCAATTCCAACTTCAGAATATAAGTCATATAAATAATCTTTTTCTAAGTCGATTAATTTATAAAGTAAATCAAAAACAAAGTCTTTCATTTCTTTTTGTTTTTCAGGGCTTAGTTTTTCAACTTTTCTTTGATATTTATAGCCTGAATAATAATTGTGGATCACTTTGTCGCGTAAAATTAAACGAATTATATCAGAAGTATTTGGCAGTTTTGATCTTGAAGAAAGGTAAAAAGGAAGATAAAAACCGCCATAAAGTAGAAAACCAGGCATTAGTGCGGCAGCAACTTTTGATTTTAAAGGATCTTTTCCAACATAAAAAGGGATTAGAATTCTTGCTCTTTTTTGTAATTTTTCATTATTTATTACTCAATTGTGTGCCTCTTCAATTTCTTCACTTGAACAAAAAGTTGAAAAAATCGAACCATAAGAACGAGCATGAACTCCTACCATAAAGGCAAAATTAGCATATATAACTTGCTCGTGATCGGTCAGAGAATGACCAATTTGGGCTACATCACCAATTGTTGCCTGAATTGTATCAAGCAAAGTTAGACCAGTAAAAGTTCGGGTTACAAGTTGTTGTCATTCTGGTGACAGACTTCTTCATGATTCTAAATCATTTGAAAGCGGAATTTTTTCTGGAATTCAGAAATTTTGAACTACACGGGTTCAAACTTCTAAATCTTTAGGATCATTGATGACATTTCAGTTTACTGACCGCATTTTGCCTGAAAAATTATTATAGGCATATTCCAGAGGCGAAACTGAAAGGTTATAATAATCATTTTTTTGTTTAATTTTTAAATTGTTGTTTTCTTGACTCATTTTTCCACCTCTAAATAGCTCTTTAAATAATTAAAAAATTAAATGGAATATAATTTTACCAAAAGAAAAAGCAAATAAAGAAAATTTATTTTTTTAAAAAATTTTTTTTATTTTTTTGACACAAAAAATTAAAAAAAACCCTTTGAATTCATAGGATTTTTTTGAATTTGGGGGGGCGAATAGATTAAAAATTTTTTTATTTGTTTTGAAGCTTTTGGAAAAAACTAAGAAAAAATAATTTTAAAGACAAAAACAACAAAATTAGACTTATAAAGTTGTTAAGGTGTTGCCAAATGCAAAAACAAAACCGCCAACAACAAAAATTACGCACAAAAAAATATGGGCATTATATTTTGCTCTTTGTCAAGCAGGTAAAAACATTTTTGTCTGCTCATAAGTAAAATGTTTTTTACCCGGATTTTCTCTTTTTCAATCTTCCATTTGAAGTTCTTTGTATTGTTGAATTTTTTTTCTTGTATATTTGTGAAGTGAAATTGAAACTATCGCAAGAACAAAGAAAATAACAGATAGAGTAATTAAAACCGGTTGTGGAAGATCTATTAGTCTAATTCCAGAATAAAAAGGATTTATGTTTTTTTGCATAATATAATAATTATAATATTTATTTTATATTTTAATATAAACTATTGTTATTAATACAAAAAAGTAAACTTTTGTCTTTAAAAGTTTACTTTTTTAATTTTTCCATTGCTTTATTAAAAAATTATTTAATGAATTTTTTAATAAAAAGATTATTTAAGGTTGAGACTGTCTCAACATTTGTTGCTAAAGTAGGTGAGTCGTAAACTGCAAAACCTTTGAATAAGATTTTTGTTGGAGATGCAGTTTCAGTTGTGGCAGTTTGAGTTTCAGTTCCGCCAGATGCAGTTGTAGAAGTTGTTTCAACTTTAGGACCTAAATGAGTTCAGGTTAAATTTTTACTATGATCAAAATGACCTCCTAAAGTTAGGTCTAAAGTACTAGAAATTCTTTGACTGTAAGGGTTTTTTGCTTTTGATGAAGTAAGTCAAATTGTCCATTTATTTTGATTTTTTATTAAAGTTAAGAAAATTAAATCTCCATCTTTAATAAAGTCAAAGTCATCGGCTTCTTCTTTATTTACATTAGTTTGTCTGAAAGGATCAGGAGCGGGCACTCCAAAAACTAGTTGAATTATATTTTTTGCTTCAGCAGTAGACCCATTATTTGAACCACCACCACCGCCAGAACTAGAACTAGAACTAGAAGTTGGTTCTTCAAATTGAAGTCGTGTGTCGGCTTCTCCATCAACTCCAGAAATTAAAGCGACAATTGAGTCAACTTTTCCGCCTCCATTAGAACCCGGATTTTCATCAAGACCTAAGGCAAATTTCTCAGTTTTTCCATCACCTAGTTTGGTTTTCTTAATAAAAATACCTTTACCTTCGCCAGATGCGATTAAATAATGTTTTTTATTGTCTTTAATATTATGCGGTTGGAAAGCTAAAAATATTACACCAGATTCAAGAATTTGTTTCTTGGAAGTATCAGTAGTTGTAGTTGTGGTTGTAGGAGTTGTTGTTTCAGTAGTTGCCGCTGCTTCTGCAGCCGCTGCTTCCTGTGGACTTGCCGGAACCTCTTTAATTTCAACAGCTTTTTTTACTAATAATCCATCTTTAGTTGCAACATTTTCTTTATCTTTTTCAAGATCAATTGTTACATCGCCACGGTTAAGTGGTTGTATTTTTGTAATTTTATCACTTCCATCTGTTTTTTGATTTTGGCGAAAATCAAAAAATACTGTTGGATTATAACTTCTTAAAACATCATAATCAACATCATTTTCTAATTGTGTAATTGAGAAAATAGCTTTAGGATTTGAATCTTTTTGCTCTGTTTCAGTTTTTGGACCAAAAGTAAGAATTACATCAATTTGACTATTTGATTTTGTAACTACTTCTGCTTGATAATCAGTTTGACCAAGTGCAGAATAATTAGATTTTTGTAAAAATGCTCAAAGTTCAACACCTAAACCTTTAAAAGTTGAAACTTCGTTTGTTTCAGTTTTAGTAGTTGAATCATCTTTATTTTTAGCAGGATCGTCTTGGAATGTTGTTGTTGATGAGGTAGTTTGGACTGCGTTTGTTGAGGTAGTGGCAGCTTCGGCGGGAGGTGAAGCTGGAGCAGGCGAAGCTGAACTAGCACCAGAAGCTGAATCAGCTCCAGAGGCTTGAGTGCCAGCTGGTGGTTGAGATGCTGCTGGTTGGCTTCCAGGTACTGCACCTTCTTCTGGTTTTTTCTCTCCTTCTTCATCAGCTTTTTTCCCACCTTCTGCTGGTTTTTCGCTATCACTCTTTGTAGTTGGTTCGAATCTTGGTTTGTTTGCGTCTATATATTTTTGGAGAGCGCTGGCACTTTCTGGCTCCATTCCTAAATCTAAAATGAAAAGTTTTTTAGCTACTTCAGTAAAAGTTTTTTGTTTTTTAGCATCTTCAACAACTTCTGACACTAAAGATTTAACATATTCTAAAGTTAATTTCGGACCGTTAGGATTTTCTTTGAATTCAAAAGTTTTAGCTAGAGGATTAAAGTTTTCAAACTTTGGATCTTGTGGGTCAATTTTGTCTAAATTTGTAAAGTCAACTTCTGAATTTTGTTCTAGAACAGCATTTAGAACTTTTCGCTGATTTTCATCATAATCAAGTTGAACTTCAACATTAGATTTTGAAGAACCAAGATCAACTAAAACAAATTTAGAATCATTTCCTTTTCCTAAACTTGCAAGTGAAGATTCAAGAACTTTTGGATAATTTGACTTAACAAATTCACTTTCAAGATAAGGAGCTTCTATATTTAGTTGTTTTTCTATTTGAAAATCAACTTCAAAAGAAACTTTATTTTCTTGTACAAGTTTATCTTTTTGTGCTTGGGTTAAATTTTCTGCTAATTTAATGTTGTTAATTTTAACAAAATAACCATCAAGTCCAAGAACTTGGAATTTTTCAGACTTTAAATTGAAAAAAGCACTTAAATCTTGACGGTTTATGTCAACTTTGGCATTATTAGCTTGTGAATTTTGCCCTGGATCTTGGAAAAGTTGGGTTGAAACTTGGCTCTGTCGTCCAATTTGTTGTGAGTTTTGCGTAATTTTGCTCAAGACTGTGGCGAGATTAACGGGGTTATTATCAGTTTTGTAGACGATTTGGGCCAAACTTAGATTATCTTTAACAAGTGCAATTTGAACTAAGGGTTTTAACTGAACAAAATCGCTAAATTGTGCAAGAATTTTTTGCTCGACAGTTTTTACATCATCACTTAATTTTTTAATTCCTAAAATTGGAAAGTCAAATTCTTTGATAAGTTTCCCACTTGGATCTTTTAGCTCAAAAGAAATTGAAAGAGTTCCGACTTGATCATTAAGATTTTTGAAAACTAAGTTTTCAACTTTCATTAGACTGTCAACTCTTTTGTTGTCTGAATCTCCAACCATAACTATTTTTTCTTGTTTAGCTTTTTGGTTTTCAACTGTTTTTGGTGACAAAACATAACCTTTTTCCAAAATTGAAGGCAGGCCTAAAGTATTAACTAAATTATAAGCCAGTCCATTTTGGAACAGAGCATCAGAAAAAGCTTGTGATTTTGAACGTGTTCTTTTATAAAAAGCTTGAAAGTCATTGTCCAATTTAAAAGCAACTTCTGAGGCTACTAAATTGGAGTTTTTTGTACCAGTAAGTTCTAGTTTTGACTTTTCAAGATCAATTTGGAATCCAACTAAATCTCCATCAGCCTTATCACTTTGGGCAAAGCCTTTGAGGTCAGTTTGTTTTGAATAAGTAAGTTTGAATTGATCTGAATGAGCATAAACTACGACATTTTTTACTTCAGTGCCTGAAGGACTTGCTTTTTCAATGTCTAAAACTACCCGAAAATTGTGCTTAGTTATTGGAGTAAAGTCATATGCATTTAAAAAATTAAATGCATATGAAGGATTTTTAGCCAGTGAAAGGGCTGTTTTTGCTGATAAATTTTTGTACTGGTCATGTAATTTTAGATTATTAAGGGCATTAATAAAATCTTCTTCGCTAAAGGTAGACTGAGTTTTTAAATTGACAACTTCATTTTTATCAACGTTTCCAAAAATTTGTGAACTATATGAACTCTCAAAAATTGTTAAACCAATAGGAACTGCAACGATTGTTGTAAGAATTGCGGTGATCGAAAAACCTGTGGAAATTATTGTTTTTATACTTTTTGATTTATTTTCTTTATTTAACATTTTTTCTCCTTTAAAATGGTAGAAATTTTCTTATTTTTGTTCTAAATCGTCTAGTGCAATTCTAACTTGGAAACTAAGACTTGATTTAACTGGCTGAGAAGTTGCAGAACCTTCGCCAGCTGGTGTAGTTTTTTCGATTTGCAAATTCACAACTTTAAATTTTTGCGGACTGATTTTATCTTCATCTATTGAGACAACTGAGAGTTTGAGATCTTTATTGTTTTCTTGAATTTTTGCTTGAATTTCTTTGAATGCTTTAGTTTCTTCAAAACTTTTATTGTCAGTAGTTCCATCTTTTTTGAGCTTTTCAAACTCCGCTTTTTTGAGGTAAAATAGCGAAAATGATGGCGGAATACTTAAAACAGCTTTATTTAATTCATCTTTTTCAGTTCTTTGAGTATCTTGTTTATTAACTCATAAATTTAATTCAATTTTTGGAGTTTGATATTTATCAGCACCAGTTTTTTTGTCAAAAACTTTGTAATAATAGGTTAATTTATAGTCCTCAAGTCCAGAAGGTGCGGTGATAGTTTCGCTATTACCTGATGAAGTTGAACCTGAATCTGACTTTTTTTCAAAAACAATTTTATAGTCTAGATCATTACCTAATTTTGATCAAGCATTAAAGTTGGTTAATTCTTTAGCTTTAAAGTAAAATGCTAGCAATAAATCTTTTAAAGTGCTAAGTGATTGTGTTTTTTCACTGAAGAATTTTTTGGTTTCAGCTTCAATTGAAGTTGGTTCGGTTGAAGTGGTAGTTGAAGCACCTCCGCCACCTCCGCCAGAACTACTATCAGCTCCAGCTTTTAGAATTGAAGAACTTTGTGTTTTCAGATTTTCTTTAATTTTTTTAGCAGCTTCTTGCAATGTTTTATAAAGATCATCACTTGTTCCTGAACTAGTTGTTGATGCTCCTGAAATAGAACCTGAACTTGTTTCAACTTTTACAGGTGAATATTTGTTTAATTCGTTAAAAATATCACTGTCATTAATTAAAGTGTTTGTTTTTTCCCAAACACTTTTTGGTAAAAATAGATTAGAAATTCAACCACGAGAATCAAAACCTAAAAACTGGTTGTTAAAATCAAGTGAATAAACTTTTTCAGTTGTCTTAAACTTAACGTCTGAGGCAATTTTGAAAATATTGTCATCTTTTATATCATTTAGATTAATTGAAGCATTTTTATCAACTAAACCATTTGCTTTAGCAATTTCAAAGAGATAATTTAAAACCTGAGCAGGTTCCATTTGGATTAAATACGCATAAAAGGAAGCAACATCATATTCATTTTTGAAGAATTTATCAGATTTTAATGATTTTATTTTGTACTCTGATGCAATGAAATTATTTTCCGTAAAATTAGCAAAATCTTCGAGTTTAGGGAATTTTTGCTGTCCAACTCAAGCTTTTAGCATTGATTCATTTGCATCAAAATCATAGGCATATTGGAAAGGATTTCCAATAATTTTCCTAATTTCTTCAAATTTAGGAGCTTTTGATTGATCTGTTTGCTCGGTTCCCTCGCCACCAGTTCCACTAGTTTGAGTAGTTCCAATTAAATTTTCTAGTTCAGTTTTAGAAATATAAGCTGTTGTTGAACCGATTCTAATTTGTTTATTTGTTGTGGTAGTTTGTGTCCCTGATGTTGAAACAGTAACTGAAGTTGGTTGAGAAACAGCGGTTACTTGAGCAGATGTTGTAGGTAAACCGTCAAGATTATAGAATGTTTTTCGCTCTGTATCTAAATTAGATTCAATATTTGTTGTGCCTGTTCCTACTGTTCCTGCTGTAACCTTCTTGAAATTAGGAATTTCAAAAACTGAAGTTTTAGATCCTAAAAGTTTGTTTTCTGAGTCACCAAAAAAACTTGAATAAAGATTAATTACAACTGGAATTTCAAGATTTGAATTGTCTGTATTCACACCATCTTTTTCTTGTGCTTTTGATAGATCTAAATAAAAATCAACGCCTTGAGGTTGTTTTTTGTCAAAATATTTATTAAAATCACCAAAATCAAGGGAAATTGGCTTAATTAATAATTCAGAATTTATTTTATCTACTACTTCTTTAGATTTTTCTCTAATAGAAGAATATATTTTTTTATTAAAACTAGCGAAAAAATCATTTACAGTGCGAGTTGAAATTTCAAGATATTTGACTAATTCCTTTGTTTTGTCTTCAGGTTGAGCTGGAGTTTCTGCAGGTTGTTCAGTATTAGTTTGTGCATCAGGTTGCTGCGCTGCGCCTGATCCAGAGCCGTCTCCTGAGGCTGCTTCTCCTGTAGCTGCAACTCCACCTGTTCCAGTTGATTCTGATGTTGACCCATTTGTTCCTGTGTTTGAGTCAGTTGCTCCTGTGCTTGCTTGTTGCCCGGTTTGTTGCCCTGTTCCACCAGCTTCCCTTGTTTGAGCCTGAGGTTGACTTTGGGTAGGATCGGTGGCAACTTGAACTAATTGTCTAACTTCAGGACTTCCAGAACTTACTAAGCTAGCTTGAGTTGAAACTTGAGTGTCAGTAACTTGATGAGTCCCAACCTTAAAATCAGTAAACTGTAGTTTTCTAAGTGAAATTTTAGACAAAATATCGTCTACATCAGCAAAATAAGTCGGTTGTTTAGCTTGTTTTTCAGCAGTTTCTTCACCCTGACTTGACTCAGAACTTGAACTAGCCTGAGGCACTAAATCAATTTTTTCAAGCAATTGGGCATCTTCAATATTGAAATTTTTAAGTTCAAATTTTGCATCATCACTTAATTCAGCCTTAACTAAAAAACTTGGAACTGAATTTGGACCAACTGAAATAAAATTATTTGTTCCAGGATGTTTTTCTAAACTAAAATTGTAAATTGTTCCTTGTCTGAAAGGGAAAAAATTATTTTTATCAAAGTTTAATTCATTAATTAATTTTTGAAAATCAGGGAAATATTGACTTATTTTCTCAACAGCCTCTGCTTCAGTTCCAGATTTATTAATATCAGCGGCAAAATCTTCTGCACGAGTTAAAGATGCAATTTTTTGGTCAGTTAAACTTGGATTTATAACACTTGAGCTAAAATCTTGTCTTCTTAGATTTTGGATATTTTCTTTGAAACTTTTGGTTATTTTTTCTAAGTTTGAATTAAATTCAGCAAGAGCAAATTGTGAACGTTGTGCGTAAGAAACTTTTTTTGAGATAATTGTTGAAAATGCGGTGTGATTATTGTCAACTTGGTGCTTTGCACGAAAACGGAGCTCAAAACTTTGATCATTATCATTTGGAATTAAGTCAATAAATTCTAAAAATGGCTTATTTGGTGCAAAAGTTGGCTCAAATTTACGTAGTTTGGAATTAACCTGTGTGTAAAAAGATATAAATTTATTTAAATCTGTGCCAGCTAATAATTTTCCACTTTGGTCAAAAAGTTGTGATTTTATTTGGCTATATGTGGTAGAATCATCAAAGACATCAGATTTAAAGGCAACATTTTGGACTCGCGAAACTAAACTTTCTAATTCAGCTCGGGGATTTTCTCCTGTATAGCGAATTCGAGTTACAAGCCCAATAGTTGTTGCAAAAATAGCAACACCGCCAACAGCGGTAAGTGCTATTGCTAATCTATTAGTATTTTTAGGCATATATATTTTTCCTCTATGTGGTTTTTAATCAAATATTTAAAATTATAGCACTACAATGGTGTTTTTTTATTATTTTATTAAATAAAAAAGTAAAATTTACTTCATTTTACCTTTTAAAAGTAAATTTTACTCTTTTTTTTAGTATTTTTTTCAAATTTTTGCGACTTTTTTAGACTAAATGGATTATTAACTTTTTAATTTTAATGTCAATAAAATCAGCAAAAATAAAAAAATTTGAATAAATGGACTAGATTGATCAACTAATTTTGGATTTAAAATTATTTTATTTTTCAAAATCCTTGAAAAATCAAGGAAGACTTATTCGACTGAATTTCCCTGAGTTTGACAGTTTGATGGCAAAAATTCACTTTTTAGTTAATATAAATGCACAAAAATACCGGTAAATTCGGGTTTTTTGACCTAAAATCTTAATTTTTATTGTTTTAAAATTGACCTTTTGCAAAAAAAAAAAAAAAAATGTTTGGTCAAAAATAAAATTGTGTTATAATAAGTATCAATTAAGAATAGTTAATAAATTTTGAAATTAGAATTAAGGAGGAATTAAGAATGTTTTTGTCATAAAAAAATCTGAAAATGCGACTTTTCCATTATGTTTTTAAATATAATGGTATGCCTTAAATTTGACCGTTCAGAAATCTACAAATTTATGGCTTTTGATTATGGCTCTTTCAAAACTTCACATATTTTTTTAGGCTCAATGTAAGTAAAAACGAGCTTTCTATTTACATTGAGCTTAAATAGTAGTTGTTTTTTTATGGTTTTTGTCAGTGTTTTGAACTAAAAAAGGTAGTTTAAAAATTTCAAATTTTGCTTTTTCAGCTAAAATTTTAGCTTTTTTAGTTTGCTTAGTAGTAAATTTTTTCTTTCGTGATGGCTAGATTTAAAATTTAGTGTTTTTGCTTTGATAGTTATTTTTCTGAGTTTGTCAAAAAAGTTAAAAAGTGCCCAAATAAACCAGGACACTTTTTAAGATTATTCATTAAACTGGGAAACTCGGGATTTTGAACCTTTTAGTTTTAATGTCAATAAAATCAACAAAAATAGAAAAGTTTAAATAAATAGACTAAATTAATAAGCTAATTTTTGTGACTTTAAAGTTATTTTACTTTTCAAAATCCTTGAAAAACCAAGGAAGACTGTATTCACGCGGATTTTGAGCATTAAGTCTCATTATCATTGAAGACAAACTATATTTACTTTTTAGTTCGAGCGGTTTTTCATTTTGTCAATTTATTCCAAAATAATTATGACTTGCTGTTGAATAATTCCAACTTTGTAAAAATGTAAGTGGCGAACCTCCATTAATTGTTGAAATATACTCATCATTTGAACCTAATACTCCAGTTCCGGAATTCCCGGCATTAAAATATGATGGAGTATAACCTTTTTGATTTAAAATAGTAACATTTTGTTGATCTGAATTAGCCCTGTTAATTATATAACCACTTTGTTTTGCATAAGGGAATCCATTCATTCCAAAATGTTTAACATTTTGACCAAAAAATGTTAAATCTGTTTGACCGTTTGAATTTAATTTTAAGTTAGGTAATTTATATCAATTCAATAATCAGGCTGCTTTTTGGAACTCACCACTTTCATAAGCTGCTTTAATTAAAGGTTTAATATCAACAATTAGAACAGTTATGTCAACATTTTTTGCATTTTTTCCATTTACATCCGGTTGTTTAATACCGGTTCAAACTATCCAAGCAGGAACATTTTTGACCGCGTTTGGCCCACCTCAATAGCTATAACCGCCATCAATTGAATTAGAATAATATTTACTTGCAATAGCCATGTAGCGACTGTTTGATAAAGAATGAGTTAAATCTTTACCAAAAAGGGTATTTAAATCAAAATTTGCGCCACCTTCGACGTGATTATTTGTGATTATGTAAAATTTACCATCATCTGGGTCATCATTTACTTTTGCAAGCATAGTTGCACTTCCAAAACTAAAGCCAAAGGTTCTAGCTAATAAATTTTTTGCAAGTGGGAACTTTTTAGTATCTCAAGATTTATGTAAAAAGTCTAAATCTTGTAAATATCCTTCATGTAATTTATAAGGAACGTTTTGGTTTGGATTATATTTTTGTAAATTGTAAGCATCTGAATTGGTGAAAAATGAAATTGGTTGTTCTTCATTAGTGTAGTCAATATTTTTATAATCAAACTGATTTGTTTTAGAACCAAAATCTTCATTTTCAAGGGCGTTTGTGTATTCAATATGAACTCTTGCACCAGCTTTATGTAAAATAAAGGCTTTTTTTGGATCAAAAGTGTCAAATCTTGAGCTATTATAGAAGTCAGCACCTTTTTCAACATGGTTAAGAACATTATCAACTATTAGACCAAGTTTTGCATCATTTAGTCATAATTTAAATTCAATACCTTGATCTTTGATATATTGAGCACTTAAAGTAAATTTAAAATTCTCAAATTTTTTCCCTGGATTTTCAAAGAATACATTTTTGGTTTCTTCAGTAATTGCTATTATTTCGCCCTTTGCTAATTTTTCAAAGTCAAAAACAAAATCATAACCGCCTTTAGTTGGTTTGTTTTCAAGCAAGTCCATTCCGCCGCTAATTCGGGTAAGTCTTCGGGTATTTTGAACTAAAGCATTTCCAAATAATTGCAGATTTATTTTCCGGTTTTTAGGATTATTCTTTAAAAATGTTTCAGAAAAATATTTTTCTTTTAGTGTTCATTTAGCTGTTTTTGTAGAATTATCGTAATTTCAATATAAATCTTTATAATAAGGTTCAATTTCACGACTTCTAGTTACTTCATTTTGAGATTCAAATAAAGTAACTAATGGCTTTTGTGTGTCTAAATCTATATTGGTGTGATTATTTTGACTATTAACATTTGTTAAAAAATATCAAGTTTCACCTTCAACAATATAAGACCCATTAACGTATTTTAGACGGAAATATAATTTATTATTATGTTTTTTTGTCTCAAGAAATTGTAAATTTTCCTTTGAGATTTTAAAATTATTGTACTTAAGAGCTTCTTCTTTGATTTCAAAAAGATTTTGAAAATCATTGTTATTTAACACACTTCTTGTAAGTGAACTAGTATTTTTGCGAACAAAATCAGAATATTTGATTTTATTTAGAATTACTTCAGGGTAAAGTTTATTTTTATAATCGTTTTCTAAGTTTTGTAATTTTATGTCTTTCCTAGAACTATAGCGGATATTTGTATTTTTTTTGTTAATAAAACCAAGTTTAAAAGTCATTTCGCCTGATATATTAGTGGTTTTAACATCATAATAATAGACAAAATAATCCTTTAAAATTTTTGAAGTATCAAGTGTAACTTGAGGATCGCTATCAAAAAATATTTGCTTTTCGACAATTATTGGTAATTTTTCACTATTTTTCCCACTTTTTTTATCTTCACCTTCAAGTTTGACTTCTTTATTTTTAAAGTTATCTAAATCTTTATTTCTAACGCTATCATTTTTAGTTTTAATTTCAAGTAAATAATTTAACTTTGATTCAGCTTTTTGTTCAACAATATCTGCTGGGTCAATTAGTCTATATTTTATGTCTATTTTTTCTTTTTTATAAAATTCACCGGTTACTCTACGATAATCAAAGTGGCGACTGTTAATTTGATCAATTATTGATTTATCATCATTGGAAATATCGTTAGGTTTTACAACTAGTCTGCCATGACTATCCCTTTGACCTGTTTCTTCTGAAATTGGTAAAAAATCTTCACTGGTGAAATTAGACCCATTTTTAGGCTTAATATCGCTGTAAGTTGCTGGCAGTCAATTTGAAAAATTAATGGCTTTTTCAGTTTTGAAAACATCAGTACGTGTAGTTCCTTCAACAATTAGCGGATATTCTAGGCCATTATATTTGTACCAAAAGAAAATTTTTGCCTGACCTTTTAAAATGTCTGTAGAAATAACATCTTTTGCAAAAATTTCAAATTTCCCAATTTTAGCAAATGTATAAAGCTTGTTAAGTGAGTCAATTATTTCTGAATTCGTTTTTCCGGCTAGTGAAATTTGACCATGGGTATTATCGATATTGTTAATTTTTGTGTTTTTAAATAATTCTTTACCGGTAGAATCGCTTAAAATTTTTTCAATTAACGATAAATCAGCTTTATCACGCGGTGATAAAATCGGTTTTAAGTAATCTTTAGGCGCAAATTGTACAATTTCTTCTCTAGTGTGTTGACCATTTTTTATTAATAACTTTAAGGAGATACTTTGAGTGGTACTTGAGGTTAAAACTCTTCTTTTTTCATTATTTACATCAAAAGTTGAAAAGGAAATTGTCGCATTTCTAGGAATTTCATAGTTAAAAAAATGTTTATCTTTTAAAATTTTATCAAAAATTTTGTCCAGGTCAGCCTTACTTAATTCATTTTGTTGTGTTGGGTCTTCTGAACCAATTTCTGAAACTTTTACAACTCTCGGATTTTGATCGAAAGTTTTAAATTTTTTATTTTTATCAATTTGCCCTGTTTTTTGCAGTGTTTCTAAAGTTGGTTTTAATAAATATTTATAAAATCAATAACTTCCGACCCCACCAGCACCCGAAGGTTCCTCAATTTGCCAAAAATAATCTAAATGATTATTTGATCTTGAAAAATCATAATCAACATATTCAGGATCAGTAAGGTAGGTTTGATTATAAAAACTGGTGTTTTTAAACTCTTGAGTATATCCAATTTTTACTGGCAAGTTATCTTTTTCTTTAAACTTAACTTGATTCTTGGATGTAACAGTGACTGTTTTAATAACTTGGTTATTGAATTTAATTTCTAATTTTAAAGATATTTTATTATCACTGGTAAAAGTTAATTCAGGTTGGTCCAGTAATGAAACATGGAAAAAATTTCCGATTGTTTGTTTTGATTGGGAAAAATTTTCTGAAATAAATTTTTTTACATCTTGCTTAAGGAAATTTTCTTCTTCAAAATCAAGGAACGAATTATAGTAAATATCAAAATAGTCATCAAGAAAATCTATTTTTAATGAAGAAATTATCGCATTTAAGTCAGTATCATTATTAGAAATTGAAAGTTGGGTGGATAAAGTTGTTGAATGTGAAGGGTTTTTTCTTGAAGTCGCCTCATATTTAAGGACTAAAATATTTCTGTTGTTATTATCTAATGATAAGTCTAATAATTTGAAATTTATTTCATCATTTTGTGGTTGTTTTAACCAAAGATTTGCATTTTGAAGGTTAAAAGAAGCAGAAGTAAGATATTTTTTTATACTATGACGGTCAAGCCCTTGGTCATCAAGACTAATTTTTAGGGCATTTTGAGCTTGCTGTTTAAAATCTGATAAATTTTGTGCGACTTTTGCTGGTGGTTTTTCTTGCACAATTTGCTCATTTTGCGTTTTTGAATCTAAAATTGTTTGTGAAAATGAACTGACTAAATTAGCAAATTCATCAGCAAATGTGGTCAAATTTTCATTGTCAAATTGATTGAATCGGAGATTTTGGTCTAATTTTTCTTTAATTTTGTTATTTTTTTCTTCAAGTTGTTGCTTACTTGTTGTAGATGTGCTTGAGTTTTTCAACAATAATTCAAAATTTTTGACTTCAACATTATACAAATCAAGTGAATCTGCTAATTTTAAAACACTAGAACTTATATGTTTAATATCAGAAACTAATTTTTTTGAATTTGCCAGTGTTTTAATATTAGAAATAAAATCTGGACTAAATTTGTTCGCTAATAATTGATTTTCCAAAGTTTTTTTAGCTTCGCTTAGTTTTGCATCACCATTAAGACGTGCTATTTCTGATTTTACATTTTCATTAACTGTTAAAACATTAGATAAAAAATAATTTGTATTAGTGGAAATATCATCATTTAATACAAGTTTATTTTGTTCATCTAAAAAATTTAGCGAACTCATTAGTTCATCTAATTCTGTTTTATTTTCAGAATTTAAATAATTAGGCTCATTTTCTAGCTTTGCTTTTTCAGTTTTCAATGAAGATAGAAGCGATGCAACACGTTCTAATTCTGAAATAAATTCCTTAATTTGAGTAACTTGTGATTCAGTAATTGACTTATTTATTTTTTCTTTAAAATTACTTTGAACTGTTTCAGATAAATTAGTGGCATTCTCAACATCTAAAATAGCAGTTTTCTTTAATTCTTGTAGTTTTTCGTTTTTTCCTGCTGACTCATTAACAATTTTTTCTAAATTAGTTTGGATATTTTTAAGATTTTCAATTGAATCAGTGACATTGTTAATTAAGTTATCAGAATTTATATTTGAATTAAAATTTGTAATTAAATTATTGAAAGCTTCATTTTTCTCAGTTGAATATTCATTTTTTATTGATTTAATTTGGGTGATAATATTTTCCAAAATGAGTAAATTTGAGGTGAAATTTTCAATTTCTTGTTTATTATCATTTTTATATAAAGTGGTAATTTTGTCGTTAATTTGTGAACTTAAGGCTTTAAGATTAACAAGGTTTGCGTGTTTTAAAACTGTGTTAAATCAACTAAAAGTTGAAAGTTCCTGGCTAAGGGTCTCGTTGGTTTTAGTAATTTCGGCGTTTAATTCACCTATTTTGGTTAAAAATTCATCCAATTTAGTTTCAAAATTAGATGAATTTAGAATTTTTTGATTAAACGATTCAATTTCACTTTTTAAATTATTGTATTTGTCCTCGTTAACACTAAAAGACTTATCAATTGTCTTAGATTTAAAATTCGACTCGAATTTTCCAAACAAATCTAATACTGATGAGTATTGTTCTACAAATTGAGAAAGTTTGGGCATATATTCTGAATTTGAGAAATTTTGTGAGGAAATATTTAAGGAATCTTTTATTTTATTTTTAATAGTTTCAGGAAAATTAGGATACTGAAGAAAAAAATTATCTACCTGATTTTTTTGAAGACTTTTATTTGGATCGGTGTAATTTTGAAATGAATTTGAGTTTGAAGTTGAACAAGAGGCAACAACAAGTGAAAAAATACCAACCCCGAATAAAAATATTGGGTTGGTTTTTGCTTTTTTTCTGTACATTATTTTTCCTATTTTATGAGAGTTTTAATTTATTAATTATATAATTATATAACAAAAAATTAAAAAACCTATATATTTCAATTTAAATTAGTGTGTTAATTTGTTTTTAAACACTCGTATTAAATTCTCATGTCACTTTGCAGCTAGAATTACTCAATGTTTAACGCTAAAATGTTGAAAATGTAACTATTACTTATCAAAAAATAAGTTCATTCATTGATTTGATAAAAATTCAAGACTTTAAAGTCACTTTTCATATAAAAACCAAGCCTTCATATGAGCTAAATTATTTTCACATTTTTTAAGTTCAAATTTCAGAAAACATAAATAAAAGCCTCCTGTCAAAATCATTGATAAAAAAGCTAATGTTCAAATTTTTTGTGTAATTTATTTTAAAAATATTTGATTTTTTATTTTTTTAAATTTTATTTCATTTAATAAAAAAATGTATTCAAAAAACTAAAAATTTGTTATAATTTTTTTATTAATTAAATTTAATGTGCGAGGTTGATCATGAACAAAGTAAGATCTAAATTACTGGCTTAATAATTGCATACTTTTCGATATTCACAATAGCTGCTAAAACCTAAAAAACAAACGCAAATATTAAAAAATAACAACAGTGAACTCAATATTAGTGCCAATATGTCGGTATGTATTGATTTTTATACTAAAAGCCTTATTAATTACCTCGAAAAATATGAGCAAAGTTCCTATTGAATCATTTAATTGCAATCAAGAGGTTTATTTAGATGATAAAAATTCAAAATTTATCAAAAAAATTTAACAATAAAATTATTTTTAATTCAATAAATCTCGAGATTCCTTCAAATAAAATAACCTTTATTATTGGAAAATCAGGGATTGGGAAAACCACCCTGATTAACTTAATTGCTGGCTTTACAAAAAAGGATAGTGGAAAAATTTCTTTTTTTAAAAATAGTAGTGAAATTGAAAATCCTTTGGTGGACGTTGTTTTCCAAGATTTTAATTTGATAGAATCACTTTCAATTAAAAATAATATTTTAATTGCAAATCATATTCTAAATCGTTATGTTGAAAATAACCAAATTGAAAACGAAGCTAGTGCAATTAACATAAATAGTCAAAAATTAAATCGATTAGCTAAGAATTTATCAGGCGGTGAAAAGCAAAGAGCTGCATTTTTAAGAAGTTCATCAAGAAATGCCGACTTTATTTTACTTGACGAGCCTACAGGGAATTTGGATAAAGAAAACTCAATTGCATTGCTTGATTTGTTAGTTAAAATATCACAAAATAAGACTGTTTTAGTTGTAAGTCATAATTTGGAGCTTGCAAAAAAATATGCTGATCAAATTATTTATGTAGAAAATGAAAATATTCAATCAATAGAAAATAAAGATAAACCCCAAAAAAATCTACAAAAATCTGCCAATAATTTTTCAGTAAATTCTGAAAATAAAGTATATAAAAAACCATCTTTTTACCAAAAAGCAAAAGTCGCCTTACTTTTGTCTTTTGCTGATTTTAGATCGAAAATTACTACTTTTATTCTTGTTTTAGTTTCATTTTTAGCAATGATTTTTGGTGTAGTTTTATTTGTTAACTTAAATATTTCTGCTAAAAATATTAATTTTGACAACGTTGTTCAATATAATTTAGACACCTTAAACGTAAGCGAAAAGGGGCTTTCTTCCTTAAATATTAATGAATTAGAGAAACTTAAAAAAGAAAACCCAAAAATAGAGAAAATAATACCAATATATACTCATTTACAATCATTTGAATTCAGTTATGATGATAAAAAAGTTTCAACAGGCCCAATTTTCACCGTTGATGAGTCGGATTTTTTTAAAAATAGATTCGCTGACATTATTAAAAGCCAAAAATTTAATAATAATTTTATATCTAATCAAGACGAAGTTATTTTATCTGAGAAAATTATTAATCAACTTCAAATCACAAACCCAATAGGAAAAAAATAAAAATTTCTTTTTCTAAGCATTTTGAAGAAGTAAAAATTGTTGGAGTAATTGAAGAAAAAAGTTTTGATCAACCTTTGTTGTCTTTAATCCATACAAATAAATTAAAGACAACATTTGAAAAGGGGTATAAAGAAAGATCCAAAAATTTTAATAGATTCGATATTTTGCCAGATAATTATTATTCTCTTGACTCTCGCACTTCAGGAACAAATGACAATACAACAATTATTGATCCGACTATTACCAAATCTTTTTATCAAAATTCAAGCCAGGCAAATTCAATAAATTTAACTAAAGGTAATTTACCTCAATCATTCGACGAAATTGCAGTTAGCTCTAATATTACTAATAAAATTGGAAAACTAATAGAAATTAATACTACTTTTCGCAGTTATTATATTTTTAAAGTTGTTGGTATCTTTGATGTCGATAACACTACTAATAATACTTCTGAAGAACCAGAGAATATAGTAATTTTTAACAGTGAAATTGAAAATTTTTTCAGCCAAGTACATCCTAGTGAATTTTTAGTCTTTTTTAATCATGAAAATCTTTATAATAACGTTCAAGATTTTATGGATAAATATGGTAAATCTGGTGTCGAACGTTATTATTCAACCTCTGGAGGGATTGATGAAGTAAGGCACACTTTATTTGCCTCCCAATTTACTTTGATTTCGATTATTTTTGCTTCAATTATTGTTCTTGGTATTACTTTACTGATTTTTATTAGCGTTTATGCTGTAAATCTTTCTAACTTTAAGAAAAAATCAATAGCAGTTTTAAAATCACTAGGTGGTAAAACGCTAGAAATTTTCATGTACCATTGATTAAATTTGATAATTATTAGTGTTTTTGTATTTTTTGTAGGTATAATTTTATCCACTTTGATTATCCCGGAAATTTACAAAATAGTTCTGAATCAAAACTTATTTCAGCCAGATTATTCGCAAATTGTCGTAATTTTTGTTTTAACTTGGTTGATTAGTTTTGTATCTATGTCATTTATTTACCTATTAATTTCTTATAAAACATATCGAAAAGATGTGGCAACTTTATTAAGATAATATAAAAAAGATTTACAAGTTTTTTAATTTTAGGCCTGAGGAAAAATGATAAAAATTCAAAATTTAACAAAAAAAATTGATGATAGATTTATTTTTAGTTCACTAAATCTTGAAATTCCATCGAACAAAGTAACTTTTGTAGTTGGTGAATCAGGAATTGGTAAAACAACTCTTATTAATTTAATTGCCGGTTTTACAAAAAAAGACAGTGGAAACATTTCTTTTTTTGATGAAAATGGTTCTGAAATTAAAAAACCATTAGTTGATGTTGTTTTTCAAGATTTTAATTTAATTGAAAAAATTACATCTAATGACAATATTTTAATAGGAAATAATGTAATAAATAAACTTTTAGACAAAAATGCACTGAATCAAAATGCAAATTTAATGTCGATAAAAACTGAACAACTTGAGCAAAAAGTAAATAATTTATCTGGGGGCGAAAGGCAAAGAATTGCAATTTTACGTTCACTTTCACGTGATAGTAGTTTTATATTACTTGATGAACCAACAAGAAATTTAGATATTGAAAATGCAAAAATTGTATTTGAAAATTTAACTAATATTGCCAAAAATAAAACTATTTTAGTAGTCAGTCACAACCTTGATTTAGCAAAAAAATATGCTGACAAAATTGTTTATATTGAAAAAAACAAAATTACTGAGGAAATTTTCGACAAAAATAGCCAAAATCAATCATTAATTGCTAAAAACAGCGATTTAAACTATCAAAAAACTACTAAAAATTCAAAACTTTCGAAAATTAAACAGGAATTTAAGACAGGTTTTTTATTAACAATTACAGATTTTAAATCAAAAATTACTTCAAGTATTTTATTTTTATTGCTTTTTTTAACCAGTTTTTTTGGAACATTATTATTTGGAGTCTTAAATTTAAATATTAGCAGTACTAATTTGCAAAACACAATTGAATATCAATTAGATTCGGTTGTAATAACCAAAAAATCAAATGCAGAAATAAACACATTTTCTACTAATGAAATCACAAAACTTCAAGAAAATAACCCAAAAATTGTAAAGATTGTTCCTATTTTTAACTTTCCTAAGGTTACTTTCACTTATGGCGATAAAGTAGAGTTTGATTCTTCTGTTGACTATATTGATGAAAGTGATTTTTTTAAAAATAGATTTATTTTTGACAACAAAAATTTAGTAGGCAGAAACATTCAAAACAAAGATGAAGTAATAATTTCAAAATCGCTGGCAACAAAATTTAATATAGAACAACCAAACAATCAAAAAATTAGTGTATCAAGTTTTCGAAACACAGCCGTAGATCTAAAAGTAGTTGGTATAAGTAGTTTGTCTACTTTAGATAGACTAAATTTTAGCTTTTTACATCATAAATTTTTTGAACTAGCCAAACCTGTCCAAAAAATGAGCGGGCCAAATGAAAATCTTGACAACAATAAGCCAGAAAAAATTGACCCTTGAGTATTGAAACTGTATTTTAATATTGATGATGATTTAGCGACTAATATTGAAAACTTTGCTAAAAACAACAAAGAATTTGAAATCCAATCGTCTCTAGGTGGCATAACAAAATCAATATTAAATACACAATCATTTACAAATATAGTTATTGGTGCTATTTTAGTTTTATTTATTGTAATTTTGCTAATTCAGACAGTCTTTTATGCTAAAAACCTGAGTGATTCAAAAATGAAATTAATTGGAATTCTTAAGGCGCTAAATGCTAAAACTTGACAAATTTTCTTTTACCATTGACTAAATATTATTATAATTTCCCTCTTTATTTTGTTTATTAATTCAGTTGTTTTCATTCCGTCAATGGGAAAAATTTATACCGCAATAATTGGTCAAAACATTTTACTACCCTCACTAAGCCAAGTTGGGGCTTTACTTATAATAATATGACTTATAATGTTCGCTTCTATTTCAGTAATTTATTTAATAATTTCTTGACTAAGTTATCGTAAACCCGTAATTAAATTGCTAAAATTTGAGCAATTCTAATTTTTGGATTTTACTTGTATAATTAAGACTAAATTTTAGATAAATTTGTAAAATCTCTCTGTTATTTATTATAAATTCCTAAAGATTTAAAGTTGTTCAAGGCTTAATTCTTTAGGAATTTTTGTTTGTTTTAAAAGGCAAAAATTAGTTGATTTTTGCTTAAATACTGGGTTTGTCAGTTTAATGGCAAAAATTCACTTTTTATTGAATATAAATGTGCAAAAACATCGGTAAATCCGTGTTTTTTGGAGGCTAAAGTCTTAATTTTTATAGTTTTGAAATTAACCTTTTACAAAAAAAAAAAAAAAATGCTTGGTCTAAAATAAAATTATGTTATAATAAGTTTCACTAAAAATGAATTAATAAATTTGATATTGAATTAAGGGGGAATTAGTTATGTTTTTTGGCTAAAAAATCAAATATTGCGAATTATCCATCATGTTTTTAAATATGATGGAATGCTTTAAATTTACCCGTTTAGAAATCTTTAAATTTAGGGCTTTTGGTT
>NZ_JAWPGQ010000007.1:0-56111 GCF_033343935.1 Mesomycoplasma ovipneumoniae
CCGGAGTCTTTGCTAGTTCAGGAATGTTGTCTTGTTGTTTGTGGACTATTAGACTTAGGCTTTTATCTGATTTTACCCGTGTTGTTGTATTTCCGTCAACAACATTTTTTACTAATGAAAGACTAACGCTGTAGACCTCCGGTGAGATTTGCTTTACTGATTCAATTTCAAAACTAATGTTTGGATCAAGATTATTAAAATAATTACTAAATTGCTGTCCTAAAAGAATTTCGAGTTTTTGTTTTAGAGTCTGTAAGTCTTGATTTGAACTCTCAGATGTTGAATCTGAACCTTGACTAGTCTGGGGACTGTCTTGGAAAGGAGTCGCAAAATAAGGACTCTCGTCTAGAGAAGAGAAGGTTGAGACCTCAACGGCAACTGGTCTTAGTTTGCCTTTGAAAAATTCATCTTGATTGATCTCAGGTCTTTTTACCTCTGGACGAGGTAGGCCTGGAACTTTGTCGTCAATTCAGCGGATATTATCTGGATTTTTTGGAGCTTCTGGCTCTGGAGCTGGTTTTTTCTTGTCATAAATTGAATTAGCAAGAATTTGTAAATGACCAAATTTTTCAGCATCAAGAATTAAGGACTGACTTGAAAGTGGGGCATCTTCAACCATTTGGTCTAAATTATTTTTTTGTTTTACTTCTGCTTCCGACTTACCTGAAGTGCGGACAAAAATTGTCTGCGGGCTTGAAGAAATTACATCATCAACAAATTTACCAGCATTATCATCAAAGCCAACAACATATTTAATTTTTAGACCAAGTATATTACCTTGATCTTTAGAGGTTGCACCATCTTCTTCAATTTCAAATTTAATTGAAGGGCGTGCTCCTGAGTCTTGATATTCATTTCAATTATTAGCTAAGGCTGCCTGAGTATAAAAGGCAAAAACTAAATCACTAAGACTTGAGATTTTACTAAAATTCTGATCTTTAAAAGGAACTTGAGATTTATTGTCAGAATCTAAAGTATTTCAAAAAGCTGGTTGTTTAGCAATTTTAATTGCTTCTTGGTAATTTTTAAGAATTTTGTATGTTAGTTTTTGATCTTTTTCTTGTTGTTTTTCTTGGCCAATAATTCTGTCTCAAATTGCAAAAGGTAGACTTGCTAACTGATTTTTATCACTAGCAAGTTTTTTAGCAATTTCTTCTTTTCAGTCTTGAGAGGTTTGGGTTGTAGTTGAACCAGCACCTGTAGTTGACTGAACTGAACTAGAATCTAAACTTGCTGGTAAAAATAAAGCCATTCCTTGATTTGGACTTGTAATGTCATTAGCAAAATAACCATTAAAATCAAGAAGTTTGAGACCAAATTTTGTTCCCACAGATCCGTCTTGGTTTTCTTCGGCATCTTGCTCACTTAGAAAATCTTGGTCGTGGTGGAAGTTGTCAAATTTAGTTTTAATTTTTACTTTTGCTAGGTCCTCTAAGGTTGGATTTAACGGTAAGTCTTGATAACCTTCAAATTCAAGACCCATTTGGGTTCCAATATTAACAAGTTTTTTGATTGCCTCTTTAGGTTCTAATGATAAAAGGTAACGGAAATAAGCAAATAAAGAAGCACGATTTTTAAATGCCGAAGTTGAAACTGAATAAATATCAGCATTTTTTAAAGCCTGAGCTGAGTCAATTGTTGCATTTAAATTGGCTATTTCTGTTTCGCTTGGAACTTGAATATTTTGGGCTTGTAGAGTTGAACCTAATTTAAAGTCAATATTGTAAGAATTTGGATCACTCAAGAGACTAATTAGTTTTTTATAGTCTCCTTGGTCGATTAGTTGCTTAATTTCGTATTTTGAAAGTAAATAAGACTTTGGAGCACCTTGCCTAATATCATAGGGATTTTCTTTGGTTGCACCTAGGGTTTGACTAGTCCACTGAGACTGAATTGGCGAAGTAGCAGCTAGTTGTTGGGCGGCATCTTGGGTGCTTTGGGCATCTTTTAAGTCTTTTAGTTGCTGACTAAGTTCAGGATAAAGGCTGCTTAGGGCATCCTCGATACTTTGATCACGGAAATTATCAAGTTTAAAACTTACAGTTTTTTCCAAAATAGTTTTAATATTTTGCTCTGTGTCGCCTAAAATTGAAGACTTAAGCTTAATTTTGATTGGCAGTTCAATAAATAATTTTTTTGAAACGGAATTTTGACGGATTTTAGCACTGGAAACTAAAAAGTCATAATCAAGATGCTCGCGTAAATTATCAAAAAGTAAATCATATTTACCAAAAGAAAAAGTTAGTCCGCGAGTTAAGCTAGCATCAACTATATCTTTAATTGCAGATGGCTTACTTACAAGTTCTTGAAGTTGTTTGTAAAAATTAATTGCATCATAACGAAACAAAGAAAATTTATCAACTGGCTTATTAGAAGGTTGTCTTAATAAATCACGATCGAACAAACTAAGTTGAGAAGGAAGTAAAACTCCGGTTGTTGAGTCAACCTGAGGCTTATCTGGATCAATATAATAATCAGAAGCATCAAGTAAATTAACATCGAGTTGATCGCTTAGGTCTTTTGTATTAGCAAATAAAGTAGACTTATCACTTGCCATTAAATCAATTGAAGTTAACAGTGAGTCATCTTTATGTTTATAGTCAGCTAAAGTAGCTTTTGCCTGAGACCCGAATTCAGTTTTTAAATATAAACGCACCGCAGGGACTTGTTGATTTAGACTTGTAGCTCATTCATTGGTGTTTTGTGGATTTTTAACAAAACTAAATACAAAAGGTTCTTCTAAGTCACCTTTAGCAAAGCCAAAACCTTGGGCTTCAAGACGAATTTTTGCCTTAATTGCCTGAATATCAAAAAATTTACTTAAATGAGACTCAAATTCCTCTAATGTCTCAAATTGATTCAATGTTTTTGCAAAATCATCAGCACGAGTTAGGGCTAAAGGTCTAACTGAGGTTGATGAAAAATGAGAAAGAGGACTAGGAGTCAAATTAGCAAAATTTGAGTCAACAATATCGCTAAATTGAGCCAAAGCAGCTTTTGGGGCATCAACTACCGAAAGGTAAATTGATTTTGTTGCTGAGCGGGCAACATTTTTGTCTTCAAGAGTTTCTTCCAAATGAAATGAAAGGAAAAAGCGTTGTTGTTCATCTTGGGCTTCAAATTTTTCAATAACAACTTTGTATTTGTTAGGAATTGCTAAGACACTACGGCCATTGTTAGTTAAAAAATTGAATTTTGAAGCAAAATCGCTAAATTCGCTACTACTGGCATTAAAAGTTTTGTCCCCTAAAAGTGCTTGTTTAACAGTTTTATAATCGCTCGTAAAGTGAGCAACGCTTGGTTTAAAACTTACTGAATCAATTAGGCCGAGCTGACTAACAACACCTTGGGTAGGATTAACTCCACGGTATCTGGTTTTAGCAGCAAGTCCGGCGACAGTTCCAAAGACCGTCGACATTAGTACAATTGCAGCGGCACTACCAATTAATATTTTTGCCTTATTCTTTTGCATAAAACCCCTCCAGGTTTTTTTAGTATACTTTTTTAATTTAAGTTAGCTATTTAAATAACTAAAGACTTAATTTAAATATATTAATATTTATTATTAACAAATGTTAATTAATTATTGATTATTTAAAATATTGATCAATAAAGGCTTTACGGATTTCAAGACGAGCTTTGTCATCTTTGGCCATTTTTTCACCTTTAAAGACTGCAAGAGCTTTAAATGTTATTCCTTCACGATCTTTGCCTGAAGAATCAAGCTCACTAATTATTCGATCACCAATTTGGGAATAATCAATTCCACGACCAAACATTACACCAATTGGGGTATCAGGATTAATATTCTGTTTAGCGTCTTTATAAATTGACTGTAGTTGACTTGTTCAAACATATGGCTCTTGATTTGGCTCTCTTTGGGCAATTAGACTAAATGTAACGGATGATTTATCAATACGAACTTCTAAAATTCAAGTTTTATTTAGGAATGACTCAAGTGAAACATTTTGACTTGGTCTTGTGTGATTAAATCAAATACCATCTTGATAAATTTGACCTTGACCTTGGGTAGAAGAGTCGACACCTTTAGACTCAATGAATTTTTTAAATACTTCATTTACGACTTCAGGTTTAATGTCTGGTTGTTGGGCACCTGTAGCGGCTACACCACCAGTTCCAGTTGAGCTATCAGTTCCAAACAATGCCTTAGACTCAGTGATTTTGTCAGTAGTATCTTCACCGTCACCATTTAAATTTTCAGTTTTTTCTTTTGTATAATCATAAAGTTTAGATGGATCTTGTTTACTTACTGGATCGGCATCACGGAAAACAACCAACCCTTTTGTTTGGTAATTATGTTCGGTTGTTGATATTTGATTTTTATCAATTGCTAATGAACGAGCTTTTTCAATTCTTCAACCTATGTTTAGTGGTTGTGAAATTCTGTTGCTACTATTATCATGATGAGTTCTAAATAATTCAAGATAACTTGCTCCAAAAGAACCATTTCGCGCTTCTGGGGCGGTTGATAATAATTTATATGATTGATCTACTAGTTGATCTGTTTTAGCAATAATGTTTTCAGGTTTGAAGACAAAATACATTACACCTTCTTGCAGAGTTGATTTTTCAACCTGACGTCCACGTGTTTTAATAAATCCTTTGGTGTTACCATCAAATTCATAAACAGAACCTTGGTTGTCAAAATCATAAACAAGCGGTTGCTTAATTGTTATACCTTTTCCGTCAGTTGCTCTTTGGTTGTAAAATCCATTTTCTTTAAGTAACTTATCAAGTTCAGGATTGTCAGTAAAATTATTTACTTTATATTGGAAGGATGTTTTTGTTGAACTAACATTAGTTAAAATTGATTTTGTCTGACCTTCATGGGCATGAAAATCAAGACCAGAACTTCCGTCAATAAAGACATCTGGACCATAAGCAAGTGATGTTTTAAGAGCAGTATTATTTTTATTAACACCAACAAGTCCGAATGTTGATGAAGCTATTGTGTCATTATCACTGTCAAGAACTTCAAAAACAAAGTTATATGAACGATTTTTTTCGTCATATTGACTTGATATTGCTAATTTTTGCCCTTGAGCTTTATTGAATTTTTCAAACTTATCAAGATAATTAATTAAATAATCACCAAAAGCAAAAGTTTGTTCTTTTTTCGGAGCTGGAGTTGCTGGATCTTGGAAAGCTGTTGCTGCATTTGTTACTGAAGATGAAGAAGTTGCTGCGGCAGCTGTTGCAGCTGAGCTTGAACCTGAGCTTGAAGATGAACTTGAACTAGAAGATGAAGTTGAGCTTGAGCTAGAAGAATTATCTGAAGTTGAGCCAGAAGTTGAACCTGATGTGTCTGAACCTGGGGTTGTAGATGTGCCTGGTGCTGGAGTTGCAGCTGTACCTGTACCTGGATTTGCCGGAGCCGGTGCCGGAGCTGGATTAGCCGGTGCCGGAGCTGGGGTAGCTTCAACTTTAGGTTTTTGCAAACTGATTTCGTTAGTAATTGGATTTAGTGTTGATTTTAAATAAGCCTTGGCATTATTTTTTTCAGTATCTGAAATACTAAATCATGAATCAAGCTTTGCAGTTTTGAAAATAGAATCAAGATCACTTTGGAACAATAGATAAGGAAGTGTATTATTTAAAGTTCCTTGGTGGTTATTACCAACTAGTTTTTCAAGTTCATTTTGAACTTTTGATCCTTCTGTGTTAATTGTAATTGGGAATGTTCAACCAGTAAATCTAAATGAAGAATGATCTTTTTCTGGAGCACTAGGAGTTACTTCAATAGCAACCTTTACCATTTTAGACTCAGTACTTTGAACTTCCGACTCTTTAACAATATCTTTAGACACATCTAAAAATGGAACATTTTCAGGACTAACTTCTAATTTGAAATTAGAATCAGCTTCAAAATTAACATTAAGTTTTAGAGTTTTATCTGTGCTTTTCTCATCTTGATTTTGATCTAATGAAAAATCAAAATTATAATCATCAACTTTAAGGTTATCTTTAGTTTCAAATCAAAAATCTAATTGATCTGGGGTAACTAAAGCAGATATACCTTCAGACTGAGTAGTTGGCAATTGATAATTATAAATTTCAAAATAAGGAGCGTAAAAGTCTTTATCTTTTTTAGCTATGTCCTCAGGAGTGTCTTGTTTAGGTTGTTCTTGAGACTGAGTTTCTTGTTGCATCTGTTGTTGAGGTTGCTGCTGTTGAGGTTGTTGTTCTTGTACTTGAACTTGGTCAGCAGATGAAACTGCAGCAACACTTGCCTGAACAGCGGTAGGTTGGGTTGAAGCTGAATCTGTCTTAAGATCAATGTTATATTCGTCTTTTAGATAAGTTTTAATTGCTTCGGTTGCTTTTGAATCTTTTGTGCTAAGTTCAACTAATTTTTTTTCAAATTCGCTTTTAGTTCCTTCTTCAGCTTGAACCTCAGGTTGTGCTGGAGCTGCTGGTGCAGTTTCAGCAGGCTTAGTTTCAGTTCCAGAAGACTCACTCTTGATTGCTTTTTTAATTAAATCAGGACTTTCTAGATATTTTTTAAGAACCTCAGCTACTTTTGAATCTGCAGCTGAACTTTTGGTTTGATAATCTGAAATTAATTTAGCAATACTTTGATTAGGATTTTTTCTAAAATATTCCGCAACTTGTGGTTTTAGACTAATATATTTATTTTGATTTTTATTTATTTTTGCAAATATTTTATCTTTAATTGACTCAACTGAACTAAGACCGGTAATTTCTAGTCCAATTAATTTTTCTTTGTTTGATTTATCCAATAATTTTAGTCAAATTTTTGCAGTACCTTTTGCATCGTCAATATCAATTTTAACTAGTGATTTTTCAGAAGTAACTGGTAATAAAGTATACTCATTTGGAATTAAACTCTGAAGACCAGAAGCGGCAATTAATTCAAGTCCACCAAATGATTCTAAAGTTTGTTTAAGTGCAAGTTCAAGATTAGGATTTGTTGGTTTTAATTTAGAAACTAAAGGAACTTCAGGGGTCTCAGGGGTTGCTTCAACTTTAGGGGCTTCAGGAGAAGAACCATCTGCGTCTGGTTGTGCTGATCCATTTTGGGCTCCAGTACCTGCTCCGGCTGAAGCGCCGTCACCAGATGCTCCGCCTGCTCCACCTGATCCTTGACCATTTCCTCCTCCGCCTGAAGAATCTTGCTGAAACTGAGTTGCTACTCCAGCAGCAACGCCATCTGGAGTTTTAGTTATAGCTTCAAAAATTTCAGGAGAAATCTTACGAAGATTAGTTAGTAATTGATCTTGAAATTTAAGGGCAAAAGCTGAAGGAAAAATTGAATCTGAAGCAAACTTTTTAGTTAGTTGTGACTTGTCAAGATTATATTTTGAAGACTCAGCAATGAAATTTTCAAGAAAATCTTCTTTGGCAATTGCACTAAAGCCAGAAAGATTAGCAGTAAAAGCACGACTTGCTACTTCTTTTTTTGTTTTTTTATCAAAAACAAAAACAGTCAAGTTCTTAATTGAATTTGACTCAACCTTTGTTTCTTCAGTTACTTGAATATCGAAAAATAAATTAGAAAATTTATTATCAACTTTTGAAAAATCAACTGCTTGACTTAATTTAAAGGCATATAATTTATCGTTGTGTAATTTAAATGCCTGTGAAGCTGAAATTTTGCTTCATTCGGGTTTTAGACTAAAATTGCTGATGGCAGCGACCAAATCAGCATCGTTTATTGGCGGGTTTAATTTCGTTTCGGACTTATCATTATCAAATTGTGAAAGGTAAGACGAGCTAAGAGCTGATCGTTGCAGACCAATACCAACTCCGGCTGTAATTCCGATGAAACTAAGTCCCGCTAAAACTATTAATACTTTGTTGCGAATTTCTTTTTTCATAATGTAAAAAATTATACCAAAAAAAATTAATTTTTTTTATTTTTGAAATACTTAATTATCCTTTTTTTTTTTTTTTTGCAGGTTGTTTGAATTTCCAAATATATTATAAATTATTTTTTTGACTAATAAATGAATTTCTCCTATTTTTTTAAACTATAATTTTCATAAATAGTAAAATTATACCAAAAAGAAAATTATTTTTTCCTTTTTATTCAAAAATATGCTAAAATTAAGGCATTTTCTGCGCCATTAGTAAGACCAAAACCAAGACTGACCAAGCCAAAAACGCTCCTAATAAATAAAATAAAAATAAATTATATATTATATTAAAAAAGTGGTATAATATTTAACGGTTAAAAAGAATGAGTTAATAAATTAAGGAAGGAAACTAATCTAATGAAAAAGGTTATCAATTTTTTTAAGACTTCTTCAGAACTACGGCTTGCATACCGTCTTTTAAAGCAGATTAACCAAAAGCGCGGTTATTATGGTTCAATGACCGATCAGGATCTTGCTAATCAGACAAATGTTCTAAAAAAGCGGCTTGCAAATGGTGAAAAACTCAAAGATATTCGGGTTGATGCTTTTGCCGTAGCTCGCGAGGCAACAAAAAGAATCCTTGGAAAAACGCCATATGATGTCCAAATTCTTGGTGGACTAATTCTTGACATGGGTTCAGTTGCTGAAATGAAAACTGGAGAAGGTAAGACAATTGCCTCAATTGCGCCAGTTTATCTTAATGCACTCTCAGGCCAAGGAGTTATTGTCTCAACTGTCAATGAATATCTATCTGAGCGGGACGCTGAAGATAATGGTAAAGTCTATAATTTTTTAGGTCTTTCTGTTGGAATTAATAAAGCCCAAATGGATCCTGAAACTAAAAGAATGATGTACGCTGCAGATATTACCTACTCAATTCATTCAGAATTAGGATTTGACTATTTGCGTGATAACATGGTCTATAGTGCTGCTGAAAAAGTTCAAAGGGGACTAAATTTTTGCCTTATTGATGAAATTGACTCAATTTTAATTGACGAGGCTAAAACTCCTTTGATTATTAGTGGTGGAAAATCCAACCTTCCAGCGCAATATTTATCTGCCAACCAATTTGTAAATACACTTGTAAATGAAGATTTTTATATCGACCAAGAAACAAAAGGTATTAAATTGAATGACAAAGGTATTGACAAAGCTAATGCTTTTTTTGGTTTGCGCAACCTTTATGAAATTGAAAACTCTGAGCTTGTTCACCGAATTCAAAATGCTCTTCGTGCCAATAAGGTAATGAAAAAAGACGTTGAGTATATTGTCCAAGACGGTAAAATCGAGCTTGTTGACCAATTTACCGGGCGAATTATGGCCGGAAGATCTTATTCTGAAGGTCTCCAGCAAGCCCTTCAGGCAAAAGAAGGAATCGAAATTGAACCTGAGACAAAAACCTTAGCAACAATTACTTACCAAAATTTTTTTCGTCTTTTTAAAAAACTCTCAGGAATGACCGGAACTGCAAAAACCGAAGAACAAGAATTTATCGATGTTTACAATATGCGTGTCAATGTTATTCCAACAAATAAACCACTGGCGCGCCGCGATGAAAAAGATGAAATTTTTGCCACAATTGAACAAAAAAATAAAGCAATTATTGCCGAAGTCCAAAGAGTTCATAAAACTGGCCAGCCAATCTTAATTGGAACCTCCCAAGTTGTTGACTCTGAGACCTTATCAGAAATGCTTAACCAAAAAGGGCTGTTTCATACAGTTTTAAATGCAAAACAAAACCAACTTGAGGCTGAAATTATCGCAAAAGCTGGCCGTAAAAATGCAATAACAATCGCAACAAATATGGCCGGGCGGGGAACAGATATTATTCTTGAACCTGGAGTTATTGACCTTGGCGGACTTTATATTTTAGGAACGGACAAGGCTGAATCAAGAAGAATTGACAACCAACTTCGTGGTCGGGCAGGTCGTCAAGGTGATATTGGTGTCTCAAGGTTTTTTATTTCCCTTCAAGACCAGTTATTGCGCCGTTTTTCCAATTTTGAACAAATTTTTGACACATACGGCCTAACTGCAGGAGCAATCAAAGGAAAATATATTCACTCAGTTTTACTAGCAGCCCAGAAAAAAATTGAAGGCTTTAACTTTGATATGCGAAAAACCGTGCTGAGTTATGATGATGTTATTCGCCAGCAACGTGATTTAATTTATACTCAGCGTGATATTTTGCTCCAAATTGATAATTTTGATCACTATATTAAAAAGATGATCATTAGAACTGTTGAAGTTATTTTAGGTTATGACTTTATTTTGCTGCCAAACCAAGAAATTCACTATAAAAATTTAGTTGATTTTTTAAACGACAACCTTTCAAGAATAACTCGCTATGACTTTGGCCAAAGCGGACTTGAAAAATACCCTTTTGAAGAACTCAGCAACTTTTTAGTCCAGGAACTAAATAAAATTTATTTTGAAACTCTCCAGCCAACCTTAAAAGAAAATATTGGCCAAAACTATTTTGACTCCGAGCGGCACATAATTTTATCTGTCCTTGATAATCAATGACAAAATCATATTGACACAATCGACAAACTTCGCTCTTCGGCAAATTTAGTCCAGTATTCCCAAAAAAATCCTTACCAAATTTTTACCGAACAGGCTACTTCTAAATTTAACATTTTAATTTCCGAGTCAGCTTATCAGGCAATTGTTGGCCTTTTTAATAATTCTAATGCCGAAAAAATCGAATATGTCCAGGCAATTCTTTCTGATGGTAGTGCAATTTCTTATCCATCTGACACCCCAGATCACATTGTTGCCCAGCTAATTGCAACTAATGAAGACCGAATTGCTTATGCAAAACAAATTGAAAAAGAATCCCAGCCTGAATTTATTTACGAACAACTCAAAAATAATAACATTCAAAGACTCGATGCTAGCGGCGGATTTGAACTCTGACAAATTGCCAACAATAAACTTGTTAATCTCAAAGAAGATATGCCCCTTGACGAAAAACGTAATATTTTGCTAAGAATGAACCAAGAACAACTTGAACTTCTGGGTCAAAAAGAACTCAAAATTGACTCTGAAATGCCAGCACCTGAGCCAGGCCAAAATGCTGAGAGCTTTTTTGAAACTAGTGAGCAAAACCAAACCAACCAAAATAATCAAGATGACTTTTTACCTTCAAACTTCTTTTTTGATGTAAAAGACGATCCTGATGTGATCATGAAAATGTTAGAACTTGACAGGCAAAAAGAAATGGCCAGAGCTGAGCAGGGCAACCAACAAGAGTCAGAAAATCTGGAAAATACAGAAAAACCCGGCCTAGATCAGATTTCTGACTTGCAAAATTCAAGCGACCAACAAGAGTCAGAAAATCTGGAAAATACAGAAAAACCGGCCGCAGATCAGGCTTCTAACTTGCAAAATTCAAGCAACTAAAGGCCCCCCTAAAATTAAAGAAAAACTTTAAAATCCAAAGGAAATAAGAAAACTTGCTTGTTTTTACTTTTTTCTTGGTTTTTTACTAAAAGATGCTAAAATTGGCAGAGAGGATAAGTCAAAGGATGTTAAAAAATACTAATGTTTTGCTTTTATTGGCGAAAATTAGCTACTTTTTGTCTCTTTTAGGTTTGGTCCTTTCTGTTGTAGAAAATTTTTTCTACTTTTGGTTCTTTCAAAACTTCACCTTTGCGATTTTTGTAGGCCTTAGTGGTCTTGCTAGTTTTTTGTTTTTTTTGTTGCTTTTTTTGCTGTTTTTGCCAAAAATTAGTCCAATTTATTGAAAAAATAGTATATTTAATGACAAAAGATTTCAAAAAGATTTGTGCAATTTTTCGCAGAAAAAAGGTAAACCCTTTTTAATTGCAGTTTCTTTAGCTTTTTCATTTTTAATTATTTTCAATTTGGTTAATTTCTTGTTGTACGGGATTATTTATTATAGTTTTTCATTAGTTTTTGGTTCATGCTTTAGTCTTTTTTGAATTAAGTTTCGAATTTGCGCAAAATGTTATGCTGTTTAGAAATCATTTTTAACATTTGCAAAAATTTAATAGCCAAAATGCTTTTTTATATTATAATATGCCTAAGAGGAGAATCATGACACCACATATTGAAGCTAAGAAACATGAAATTGCGCCAGTTGTATTAATGCCCGGAGATCCACTTCGAGCAGAGTTTATTGCTAAAAATTTCTTAACCGACGCAAAACTTGTTTCAAAAGTCCGTAATAACTTAATTTTTACCGGCAAATATAAAGACAAAGAAGTAACTATCGCTGCCTCAGGGATGGGTTCTGGTTCTATTGGTATTTATGCCTATGAACTGTTTAAGTTTTATGATGTTGAGAAAATAATTCGGATTGGATCAGCTGGCTCTTATGATAAGGATCTTGAAATTTTTGACCTTGTTATTGCAAAATCAGCCTGATCAGATTCTTGTTCATTTCCGGCACTTTTAGGACAAGGTCAATCTCATTTAACCTACCCTGATTTGGAACTTGTGGCTAATTTATTTCATAGTGCTGAAAAATTAGGTTTGAGTCCGGTTTATACAAATATTCACTCAACTGATGTTTTTTACTCTACCCGCGATTTATCAAAAACAATCCAACTTTCAAGAGCACAAGCAGTAGAAATGGAATCTTTTGCTCTTTTTACAATAGCTAATCACTTGCAAAAAAAGGCAGCTTCAATTCTTACAATTTCTGATAGTTTAATTACCAAAACTTCACTTGATCCTTTAGCAAGACAAGAAAAATTTGAAGAAATGATTGAAATTGCCCTTGGAGCACTATAAAATATGAATTTATTTGAAATTATTGAAAAAAAAGTCAAAAAAGAACATTTAAGCGAAGAAGAAATTCATTTCATGATTAATGGATTTCTGTCTGGGCTAATTGCCGACTACCAGTTTTCTTCTTTTTTAATGGCAATTTTAATTAACGGCCTTGATGATGATGAGCTTTATTTCTTTACTCGCGAAATTATTGCATCAGGTAAGACAATAAATCTCAGAAAAATTAACGGAGTTAAAATTGACAAGCACTCAACAGGCGGTGTTGGTGATAAAATATCACTAATAATAGGACCAATTTTTGCCGCTCTTGGCTACAAAGTGGCCAAAATGTCTGGAAGAGGTCTTGGATTTACTGGTGGAACAATCGACAAACTTGAGTCAATTCCTGGATTTCAAACTCAACTAACTGAAGCTAGTTTTTTAGATCAAGTTCAAAAAATTGGAATAGCAATTACCGCACAGTCAAATGCAATTGTTCCTGCTGATAAAAAAATTTACGCGCTTCGTGATGTTAGTGGAACAGTTTCGTCAATTCCGTTAATTGCAAGCTCGATAATGTCAAAAAAAATTGCTACTGACACAGATGTTATTTTAATTGATGTAAAATGTGGAAGTGGCGCTTTTATGACTGATCTTGGACAGGCAAAAAAATTAGCAAGTAAAATCAAAATGCTCGGAAAAAGATTTGGGAAAAAAACTATTGTTAAAATTACCAACATGGATGCCCCACTTGGACGAATGATCGGGAACAAAAATGAAATTATTGAATCATTGGCGATTCTTCAAGGTCAACAGTCCCAACTTGCTGATTTTGCAAAAGAATTAGTGGCCCAAACACTTTCTGAAATTGAAAAGCTAAAAATTGAAAAAGCCCGTGAAAAAGTTACCAAAATTATTGAGTCTGAACTTCCAAATGAAATTTTCTTAAAAATGGTAGTAGCCCAAGGTGGAAATCCGGCAACAATTCAGTCTTCAAACTTTTGAATTCCAGCATATAAGGAACAAATTTTTGCACCACAAAGTGGATATATAAAATGGGAAAATGCAATAAATTTTGGAAAAATTGTTGCATTTTTAGGCGGAGGTCGTACTAAATTAAACCAAAAAATCGACTATGAAGCCGGAATTTGTCTAGAAGTTGAATCTGGAACATATGTTCAAGACGATCAGTTAATTTTTAGCCTTTATTCTTCTAATCCGATTGACTTGAGCAAAATTCAGGATTTAATTGCAAAAACTTTCTCAATTAAACCTGAGCCAGAAGTTGAAAATATGTTTTTAAATTAACCTAATTTAAAAACATATTTTTTATTTTAAAAGGAGATTTATGAATTTCAATAAATTAATCGATCACACAATTTTAAAAGCCCAGACAACTTCTCAAGATATCAAAAACCTAATTGCTGAGGCAAAAAAATACAATTTTGGTGCTATTTGCATCGCACCTACTTGAGTTAAGTTAGCAAAACAAGAACTAAAAGACACTGATATTAAAATTGTCACTGTAATTGGCTTCCCGCTTGGAAATCAAGTTAGCGCTGTAAAGCAAAAAGAAGCCAGTCTTGCAATAATGCACGGGGCTGATGAAATTGATATGGTAATGAATATTGGCAAATTTAAGGAAAAAGAATTTGACTTTGTTATCAATGAAATTAACCTAATAAAAAAAGAAATTGGAACAAAAATTCTGAAAGTTATAGTCGAAACTGCACTTTTATCAGCAAATGAAATTGCCGAGGCTACTAAAATTGTAAGCAAATCAAATGCAGATTTTATTAAAACCTCAACAGGATTTTCTTACCGCGGCGCGACTGTTCAAGACATTGAAATAATGAGTGCTAATAAAAGTAAAAACTTACAAATAAAAGCAGCAGGCGGGATTTCCTCAATTGAAGATATTAAAACATATTATAAATTAGGTGCTACTCGTTTTGGGACTTCTAAGTCTGTAAGTATTGTCGAAAATTTAGACGATAAAAAATCTGAATATTAGTTTTTGAATTTTTTAAATTATGTTATAATTTAAAAAATTCAAATTTCAAAGTTAATTTTAATTTTAAATTTAAATTTAAAGGAAAAAATTATGCAAGTAAATGTTAGTCATCCTATAATTGCTAGCGAAATTGCTAAAATAAGGCAAAATATTTCTTTAGTTGATTTCCGGGCAGCAATTGAGAAAATTTCTTATTTACTTGCCTTCCCTGTTTTAGCCAAACTTAATTCAACAGATTTTAATGGCACATCTATTTTTAATGAACCTTTTTTAGGAACAAAAATTAGCGACTCTGTTGTTTTTGTGCCAATTTTACGCGCTGGATTTGCAATGTTAGATCCTTTTTTGAATCTAGTTCCTGATGCAAAAGTTGCGCCCGTAGGAATGAAGCGAAACTTAGATCTTTCAAATACAACTTACTATCTAAATTTGCCAAAAGCTACCCAAAATTCAGTTGCAATTATTTTAGATCCTATTTTAGCAACAGGGAATTCGATAATTAGCACGATTGATTACCTTATTGAAAAAGGGTTTGACAAAATAATTATTGCCACAATTTTAACTGTTCAAGAAGGTCTTGATAAAATTGCCAAGAAATACCCGCAAGTAAGTATCTTTTTTGGCCAGAAAGATGAAAAACTTAATGAAAAAGGTTACATTATTCCTGGAATTGGTGATGCCGGTGATCGTTTCTTTGGGGATTAGAGTTGAAAACTTCAATTTCGTGAAATTCTAACTATAATTTCAAAATTGCAATTACTGGAATTTTATTTAGCCTTTCGTTACTTTTTTTTATTTTTTCACACAATTATTTTTCCTGACCGTTTTTTCAAAATCTTGGACTAAAATTTGACTTATCCACCCTTTTTTTAGTGCCAATATTCTTGCTGGGTAGTTTTTGGTTGGGTTTTTTATGCCTTTTGGTTAGGTTTGCAATCGGTCCTTGACTTATTTTTAACCATTTTGGCGGGATTGACATTATCTATTTTGGCCATTTTGTACTATTTTTAGCTTCAGTTATATACATTTTTTCATTTTTTGGTTTTCGTTATCTTTTTATCAAAATTTTTAAAAATTTCGCTAAAATAAAAAGGTTCATTATTTTATCACTAATTGTCTCAACCCTTACAACCAGTTTGATGATGACTTTTTTAAACGGAGTTTTGATTCTTCCAGTTTATTTAAAACTTTTTAAAGCAATAAGTTCAGTATCTCTTGACCTAGTTTATAAGGGGTGGGATGATATTCAAAAAAAGTTTTTAGGAACCGAAAATTTTTCTTATTGGTCTTTTATTTTTAGTGTTTTTATTCCCTTTAATCTTGCAAATTTTGCTTTCCAATCAGTTTTAGCCTCTCCTATTTACATGATTATTGAACATTTTCACAAAAATAAGAGGCTAAACTAAGCAATTTATAAGCAAACTTCCTTATAATAAAAATATTTATTTATAATTTTGCTAATTTTTTTGAGTTGTTAAAATTTTTTTAGTTTTTGTGATATAATTATCTAGAAAAAATTGAAATAAACAATCAAAGGACATTTGAGGAGTTTTTACTATGCCAGTTCATTCATACCGATTTTTAGTTGCATCAGAGGATATTTATTTCCCAAACACCGCTCAGCAAACTATTAGTTTTAGCGACCCTGAATCAATTAAGATTCTCAGGGAAATTTACCATTCAACTTCACGGACAACTTTAACAAACAAAGAGTTGTTAATTGTTTACCGTAAAGAAAATGAAGAAGTAGATTTATTTGAAGAAGAAATTATCGATGAACAACTCGACAAAAAAGCCGCTGAACAAAACAAGTCAGGGGCTGCTGGTGCTGCTAAGTCTAAAACTTCAGAAAACGAAAAGCTAACTGTAGATCCCAAAATCGAAAATGACTTTTCGCCAAAAATTGTTGACATTGATGAACTTTCTAGATATGCTTCTCTAATTAGAGTTCAAAGTTATCGCGCAAAAACTAGACCTGATAAAAGCGATTGGCAAACCGTAATTTTAGATTTTACTGTTCTTGAAAAAGTTCAAGTTGTCGATTTAATAACTGATCCAAATAGTACAAAAGCTGACCAAATAACTATTAAATCAACTCGCGAAATTATAAAAAATCGTGAAATTCACGTAACTTTAATTAATGATTTACTTGAATTTGGGCGAAAAACAAAAAACTTTAAGATGCCAGGTGAACTTCTTTTGGTTGTTGACAAATTTCAAAATAGTAACACTGAAGTTGAAAAAAATGAATTCATCAAAGGTGTGACAAACACTTTATCTTCATCAGTTAGTCTTAATTATCAACAAAAATACCATTTATTTTCACTAAATTCTTATGCCTCAAAAATTAAAAAACTATACGAGCACGTTCATACCTTTAATGAACAAATTCGCCTCGAGGATGAAATTAATGTTATTCTCAAATCTAACCTTGACAAACAACAAACAGAATTTATCCTCAAAGAAAAAATTAAGGCAATCCGTAAAAAATTAGGTGAAGATTCCCGTTATGAAGATGAAATTGAAGAGCTTTTACACTCAGAAATTGGAAAATTAATTTTCCCGAAAGAAGTTGCAAAAACAATAAAACGTGAAGCTAACCGTTTAAAATCAATGATGGCGACTTCACCTGAGTCTAATATCACCAAAAATTACCTTGATTTACTAGTTGCCCTACCTTGAAGACGTGTAAGAAAAGACATTTTAGATATTCAAAATGTTCGCCAAAAACTTGAAGAAGCACATTATGGACTTGATGAAATTAAAAAAAGAATAATTGAATATCTTGCTGCCCTAATTCACCGGCGTTCACAGTCAAATCAAGAGCCAACCCTTGAGAAAATTGACGGTGATTATTGTGATTCAAATCTTTTTGTCAGCTCTAAAGTTCAAAAAGGAAGAACTAACTCAATTCCAATTTTAACACTTGTCGGGCCTCCAGGAACCGGAAAAACTTCAATTGCAATGGCAATTGCTGAATCAATTGGCAAAGAATTTGTTAAAATTTCGCTTGGAGGTGTCCGGGACGAGGCTGAAATAAGAGGCCACCGTCGGACATATGTTGGAGCTCTCCCTGGAAAAATTATTCAGGCTCTCAAAAAAGCTGGCGTTTCAAATCCGTTGATTTTACTTGATGAAATTGACAAAATGGGTTCAGATTTTAAAGGCGATCCGGCCGCTGCGATGCTTGAGGTTTTAGATCCAGAACAAAACCGTTTTTTCCAAGATCATTACTTAGAACTTGAATATGACCTGTCGCAAATTCTCTTTGTTGCCACAGCTAATGAAATTCATGACATTCCTGAGCCTTTACTTGACCGGGTTGAAATAATTGAGCTCTCATCTTACACATTTTTAGAAAAACTACAAATTGCAAAATCACACCTAATTCCTGCAGTTCTAAAAGAAAACTCCTTAGACCCAAAATATTTCCCAATTGATGATGAGACAATCGACTACCTCATTCGCTACTATACTCGCGAGGCTGGTGTCCGGGGGCTTAAACGGGTTTTTGACAAAATTGCAAGAAAAATTATTGTCAGACTGCTTGAAAACACATTGGCTGAGAACTTTAAAATTGATGTCAAATTTGCCCGTGAACTTTTAGGAATTGAAAAATTTGACCCCGATCCTGTTGATGCCAGTCCGCAAATTGGAACTGTCAATGGACTAGGATACTCTCCGCTTGGTGGTTCAACTCTACAAATTGAAGTTAGCACAATTCCGGGGCGAGGTGATATTAAACTAACTGGTTCGCTCAAAGATGTAATGCAAGAGTCAGCCCGAATTGCCCTGTCATATGTTCAATCTAAAGCTAAAGATTTTGGAATTGACTTTGATTTTGAAAACACACTAATTCACATTCACGTTCCAGAAGGTGCTGTTCCAAAAGACGGGCCGTCTGCAGGAATAACTTTTACAACCGCGATAATTTCAGCACTAAGCCAAAAACCAGTTTCACACGATATTGCAATGACAGGCGAAATCACACTGCGGGGAAAAGTGCTTGGAATTGGCGGCCTAAAGGAAAAATCACTTGGGGCCTATAAAAGCGGAATTAAAACAATTTTTATCCCGCAGTCAAACGAGAAAAATCTTGTTGATCTACCTGATGAGGTTAAAAATTCAATCAAATTTATTCCGGTTGAGACTTACCAACAAATTTATGACTTTATTTTCAAATAATTTAACTTTTGTGATATAATTATTCTTTGTATTTCAGGTTATTATTTGTCAAAAAGGTATAAAATGAAAAACATAAAAAATTCTCAAAATAATTTTCGATTTTTTGGTATAATTAACCTTGAAAATTAAATTGAGAATTTTTGAAAATTTCTAGCACTTAAAACTAACTAAATAGGATAGGAAATAGTTGCAAGGCTATTCAGTGGTGGTTTTTAGTTTGTTTTAAAACAAGTAAAAGAAAGGAAAAATATGGCAGTTGTTAAAACTGGTGCAAAAAAAGATTTTGACCGTTCAAAAGAGCATATCAATATTGGGACAATTGGTCATGTTGACCACGGAAAAACCACTCTAACAGCGGCAATTTCAACTGTATTATCAAAAAAAGGTCTAGCTGAAGCAAAAGATTATGCTTCTATTGACGCAGCCCCTGAAGAAAAAGCGCGTGGAATTACAATCAATACAGCCCACATCGAATATAGCACAGACAAGCGTCACTATGCCCATGTTGATTGCCCTGGTCACGCCGATTATATTAAAAATATGATCACAGGAGCAGCGCAAATGGATGGTGCCATTCTTGTTGTTGCTGCAACAGATGGTCCAATGCCACAAACTCGTGAGCACATTCTTCTTTCAAAACAAGTTGGTGTGCCAAAAATGGTTGTTTTCCTAAACAAAATTGACTTACTTGAAGGTGAAGAAGAAATGGTTGACCTTGTTGAGGTTGAAATTCGTGAACTTCTTTCTTCATATGATTTTGACGGAGACAACACTCCAATAATCCGTGGTTCAGCTCGTGGTGCTCTTGAAGGAAAACCTGAATGAGAAGCTAAAGTTCTTGAACTAATGGATGCGGTTGACTCATACATTGACTCGCCAGTTCGTGAAATGGACAAACCATTCTTAATGGCAGTTGAAGACGTCTTTACCATTACAGGTCGTGGAACTGTTGCTACTGGTAAAGTTGAAAGAGGACAAGTTAAACTAAATGAAGAGGTTGAAATTGTCGGTTACCGTCCTGAACCTAAAAAAACAGTTGTAACCGGAATTGAAATGTTTAACAAAAACCTTCAATCTGCAATGGCTGGAGATAATGCTGGAGTTCTTCTTCGTGGTGTTGACCGTAAAGATATTGAACGTGGACAGGTTATTGCCAAACCAAAAACAATTATTCCCCACACTAAATTTAAAGCAGCAATTTACGCGCTCAAAAAAGAAGAAGGTGGAAGACATACTCCATTTTTCAAAAATTACAAACCTCAATTTTATTTCCGTACAACTGATGTTACTGGTGGAATTGAATTTGAAGCTGGCCGTGAAATGGTAATTCCTGGGGATAATGTTGACCTTACTGTTGAACTTATTGCCCCTATCGCTGTTGAGCAAGGAACAAAATTCTCAATTCGCGAAGGTGGAAGAACTGTTGGTGCCGGAACAGTAACTGAAATTATTAAATAAAAAATCTTTTATCTAATACAAACTTTAGGGCCTGCCCTAAAGTTTTTTTTTTTTTTTTATTTTAAAATTGACTTTTTAGTGAATATAAATACAAAAAGATACCGAAAAATCCGGGTTTATCAACCTAAAATCTTAATTTTTAGTATTTTAAGTTTAAGCCTTTTCAAAAAAAAAAAAAATGCTTGGTCTAAAAAAAATTTCTGTTATAATAGAGTCACTAAGAATGAATTAAGAAATTTTGATATTGAATTAAGGAGGAATTGGTTATGTTTTTTGTCTAGAAAATCAGAAAACGCGAATTATCCATTATATTTTTAAATATGATGGAATGCCTTAAATTTAACCGTTTAGAAATCTTTAAATTTAGGGCTTTTAGTTATTGTTCTTTCAAAACTTCATATATTTTTTTAGGCTCAATGTAAGTAAAAACGAGTTTTCTATTTACATTGAGTTTAAATAGTAGTTGTTTTTTATGATTTTTGTTAGTGTTTCAAACTAAAAAAGTAGTTTAAAAATTTCATAATTTTGCTTTTAAGGTAAAATTTTAGCTTTTTTAGTTTGCTTTATTTGATTAATAAGTAGATCCCGAGTTTCCCAGTTTTAAGACAAAAATTCACTTTTTAGTAAATAAAAATATGAAAAAACACCCGTAAATCAGTCTTTTTTGAACGTGAAACCTTAATTTTTATCAATATCATTTAATTGCATTTTAAGTAATTTTATGGTATAATTATAAATTATGAAAAACAAAAATTAACTAAGTTGGTTTAGTAATGATGTTGCAAAAATTAAGACAAAGGGTTAAATTTAACACTTTAGATTAGCAAATGATATTTAAAAATTGCGATGGTGTGCCTAGTGATCCGAATATTTGAAATAGGTATGATTTTTACTATGATGTGTTAATTAATCAGTAAAAAAATTGTAATTAACTTTTACCAAAAAACTTAAAAAAGCCCCTAAAACCAGATACCTTTTTAAAATTACCTTATCAAACTGGGAAACTCGGGAAAAGTAGTTTAAAAATTTCATAATTTTGCTTTTAAGGTAAAATTTTAGCTTTTTTAGTTTGCTTTATTTGATTAATAAGTAGATTTTTCTTTCGTGATGGTCAGATTTAAAATTTAGTGTTTTTGCCTTGATAGTTATTTTTCTTGAGTTTGCCAAAAAAGCTAAAAAAGTTTCCAAAACCGGAGGCTTTTTTAGGATTATTTCATCAAACTGGAAAACTCGGGAAAATAATTTGGACTTTAGTTTTTTTAGTGTATAATATCTAAATTTAAAAACGAATTCAGGGGTGGCTAATATGATTTTTTGTTCCTAAAAGTGTAAATTTACTACTAAAGTCAGACTTAGTTGGTAAAATTTATTATAAGTATTATTAAATTCAAACATTTATAATAAATAGGAAAATTTGGAGGCAAGTATGAAACTATATTTTTCCCGTCGTCGAAAAGTTGTAATTTTAGCAATGGCAACAACATTCTTATCTTTAAGTTTGTATTCAATTAATCAATCATTAGTTAATTTTGATTTTTTGTCCAATGAAGTTAGTTATTCAACTCAAGTGCCTTCAATAATTTCAAAAAATCAGCCAAATGATACTGGATTTAATTCACCAGTAGCAAATACTGTTTTTGTTCCGCCAAAAATAGAAACGCCTAAAGAGAAAATTGAAAATCCGGTTAAACCACAAATCGTAACACCAAAAGTAGAAAAAATAAACCCCTTACCTGAAAAAGTAGCCCCTAAACCGATAAGAAGAATTCAAGCAGTTGAATCAACTATTCCTATTCGAACAACACCTGCACGCCAAAGTCCAACTAGGACTATATCTTCACGGCCAACAATTTCAACTTCAAGACCAATAAGTCAACCACAAGTTCAAAATAGAAATAATTCACGCTCTGTTAATTTTGGTGATGCAGCTTATCAACGCGCCCTTGGTTTGTGAAGACAACAACAAGACCGAAAAATTGCTGAAGTTACGCGTGAAAGAGATAAATATCAAGCCGAAGTTGCTGAGGCAGACCGTGTTATTTCAATTATTGAGGAGCATTGAAAAAAATACGCGCCAACTGGAGAAGATGGTAAGCCAAAAGTTAGCCTACAATCCTATCTTGAGGGGTATAAATACACTCGCTGAGTTGCAAATAATTATCTTGAGCGCGAGCAAAATTACTTAAAAGTAATTGAGCAACGAAGACAACTTGACCAACCTTTTACAGAACAAGAATTACAATGGATAAAAGATGGTTATACTCCTGATCCTTCAACCGACGGATGAGAACCAAAAGTCAATATTGTCGTAAATGGAATTAGGGCAAATAATAAAAAAAGATTAAACGCCGTTGATTCAAAATGAACAAGATATGATGGAACTAAAATTGGTTCTCTAAAATATGAAGGATGAAATGACACTGATGTAAGTTCGGAAATTAATAATCTTACCAAAGATAAGGGATTTTCTAACGGTAGCATTTCACTGATAAAATATACTCGAGCGCCTGGAAATACCGCTGGTAGCCTTTCAGAATTTAAAACTTTAGTTCTAAATGCCGATGATGATAAAGCCTTTCAAGCTTTTGCTGAGATTATGAAAAATGCTGCTAATAAAGACAATTCAATCAAGGCAATTGTTCTTAAAAATGTCGGAGCAAAGCATAAAACCCAAAATATAAAACAAATTTTAGAGCTTTTGCCACCGCAAATGCAAAAAGTTTCGCTCTTTTTAGATGACCACCAAGCAATTAATGGCCTTCGCGGACTTGAAAAATTCACCAAACTAAGCGAACTAGAACTCTATAGTAATTCACGAACCAACGAAAGCAATTGAGCAATCAATCCTAATGCCCTAAAAAATGTCGACTTTATTTCTTTTGATTATATAAATAAAGGTGATATGCATCTCCAAGATGGAGAAAAAGTTGCTGGATCAATTATTTTTGATACTCTCCGTTGAGATGAAGGAGATGATACTAACAAAGTTAACGAGGGACTTGAAATTGCTTTTAGTTCAAAAATTAATCAACGTGTTTTCCAAGGAACTTTTGGTGGTCGAGGTGGATATCCGTTACATCTTGACTTTTCTTCATCTAAAAATATTAAGACACTAAAAGGCATTGACTTTGCTAAAACAGAGAGACTTTTTAACCAAAAACTCCAAAGTTGAGAAGTTGAAGCTGAATCGCAAAAAAATCCTGGTCATGTAAATTTGCTTTTCCAATATTTATATTTTGGTGCCTCAAAAATAAGCGATTCTGGCTCAACAGGTTCAAATTATGTGTATAAAGTCGACACAAGCGACTTTCAAAATTCCCAATTTACTTCAAGACTTGTTAATGGACCTATCCAACAACCGGGAATTTATATAAAAGATGAAAATGGAAAAACCCTTTCAAATATTCCACTTTATATAACAGGTACTTCATTTTCTGGTGATGCTTTTAGTCAATTATCCAAATTTGTTGATGTTGCAAGGAAAAGTGCCACTTTTAACAAAATTTATGTCGAAAACACTGCACTTCAAAGTCAACTTTCAGGTTTAGGTCTACCTGTTGAAACAAAAACAATTACAACAACAGACTAAGCTAATAAAAAGTAAAAAAAATAATTATTTTTTTACTTTTTATGCCCAAAATTTCTTTTTTACTTAATTTTATTGAAAAAAGCACTATTAAAATTTTAATAAAAGGGTAAAATGGATCCAATTAATCATTGAGTTAATAAAATTCAAGAAAATCTGCAAAGATACCAAAAGGTTGTTGAACAATATCGAACAATAGCAATTTGGTGTAACCAAATTGAAAAAGTTTTTGCAATTAAGCCAAATTTACTTGATTTTCCGCACGGAATTGGGCTTAAAAAAATACCATTTTTAAAAAACTGACCAACAAGAAAAATAATAACTCTTATTAACAACGGAAAATTAACAGAAAAATTCACTAGTTTTCAAAAATGAAATATTCATACAAATCGAAGCTTATTTAATCAAATCAAAGCTAAATTGTTAGTTTGAGACTATTATTTATCTTTTCTTGAAGGAAATTATTTCAAAACTTGAATTATGGAAGAAGTTTCATACACTAAAAATTTACATTTTTTTCGTGGGCTGCTTTGAAAAAACAAAAATTACACAATGATAGTTGGTCTTAATAAATTTCAGGGAACTAAAAAATATGCCACTGACTTTTGCTCCTTTTTTACCGCGCTTTTAACCTCAAAAGAAATTAGTGATACTGCAAAAAAAATTGATAAAATTTCAAAAATTGACCGAATTTGGTACAATTATCAAAACAAGGATATAGATCAATATTCCAAACTTAGTTAAATATGTCATCTTTTTTATAATATTATTCTAAATTATTTTATAATTATATTATAGTAATTTATATTGGAGGGTGTATGGTTTGAGAAAATCCATTTGGAAAAAATAAAGTTCCATCAGTTGCTGAGTTGTGAAAAAATGAAAAAAAGCAATACCGAATTTGAATTTTTTCTTATCCGCTGTTACTCCTTTTGCTAGGTGTTTTTTTAAGTGTTCAACTTTTTTTAGACTTAGATATTAGAAATATTGGTCGAATTTTTTCGATTTTGTCAATTTTATTTACTGTTACAAGCTTATTTTTTTATGTATATTCTGTTTTTACATCATATAAAGCGAAAGATTTTGCACCTCTTGGCGATCGTTCCTTCTTTTTCACGTTCATTTCATTTTCTACCGCTGCTCTTTCAATTATAAATTCAACAATAGTAATGATTGGAAATTTAAGCCTTAATAATCAAAATTTTGTCGCAATATTAACTATTCAAATAATTCTTATTGGCCTAATTTTTGTTTTAATTCCATTTTTCTTGACAAAAGTTCTTAAAATTAAGTCAATATTCAAGCTTTCACGAACATTATTCATTATTGAAAAACGTATTGATGAGATGAAAAAAGATCCTAAGGCATATTCTGAATTTATGAATGTTTTTGACTTAGGCCACCAAAATCCAATGAATACACAGCAAGCAAATAACCCTGAAAACACACAAACTCAAGAAGCTCAAAACAAACCTAAAACAAAAGAAGAAAGAATAAAAATTGCACTTGAAAAATTAAATTTAACACAATTACATGAAATTGCCCAAAAATTAGAAATTTCTGGTTTTGAACAGTTAAAAAAACAAGAATTAATTAAGCTTTTAACTCAAATTCTTGCACAACAAGACTCTGAAAAATAGTTTGATATTTTAAGTCTAACTATTTTTCAGAAAAACAAAAAAATCAAAAATTTCTTTGTTTAAAACTAAAATATGTTATAATTATATTTAATGGTTTTTAGGCAATGGCACCATAGCCAAATGGTAAGGCATAGGTCTGCAACACCTTGATGTACCGGTTCGAGTCCGGTTGGTGCCTCCAAAATGTAATGCGCCCGTAGCTCAATTGGACAGAGTGTTTGGTTACGGCCCAAGAGGTTGAGGGTTCGACTCCTTCCGGGCGCGCCATATATAATATAATTAGACCAAGGAAAATTAACTAAATTATTTTAGTTAATTTTTTTATTTTTTCAGTTTTTTATGCTATAATTTCAAACTAGTTTTAAATTTAGTAAAACATCCTTGGTTATTTTTATAACCCACAAGCCCATAAGGAGAATTAATATGCCAAAATATGAAATTATGACAATTTTAGACCCAAAAGCAGAAGCAACAATATTAGAAAATTTGCTTTCTGCCATTTTTAGTCAAAATTCGTCATACAAACTTGTTAAACTTGAAAATTCAAGTCTTGCTTACCCTATTAAAAAATCAAAAACAGCACAATATTTTTTAATTAATCTTGATTCGCCAGCTAATTTAATTGAAGAATTTGTTCGCCGTGCGAATATTACCAAATCAATTTGACGATACTTAATAATTAATCTTGATTCTGAAAAAGGTTTTAATCAAAAACCAAAAAATTCCGATCGCCATAAAAGAACAAATCCAAGACGTGATCATTCAGATCGACCTAATTTTAAATCAGCTCCACGAACTCGTCAAGACCAAAACTCACCTAATCAGACAGAAAAAACTGATAAACCTTTTCAACGTCGAAATTTTAGACCTAATGCTCAAGGCGGTGCAAAACAAGGTTTTGCCCAACAGTCATCAGATAAGGCTAACTCACCTCAACGCGGAAAAACTTCATCTTCTTCAGCACAGGTAGAAACTGGTGTTGATAATGCTAAAAAAACACAGGAATCCCAATAGTTTTTGCCTATTTTAATTAATAAAAAGAATAGGCAAAAACTATAAAAAATTATGAATCGAATTTTTTTAATTGGACGCGTTTCATCTAAACCTGTACTTATGACAGCAAAGTCAAATGTTAATTTTATTCGATTTAATTTAGCAATTGATAGACGAAAATATAGCCAAGATTCGCCTACAATTACTGATTTTATTCCCGTAGTTGCTTGACGACAAAATGCAACAGCGCTCGACAAACTAATTACCATAGGAAGTTTGATAGCAATCGAAGGTTCTTTACAATCTTATCGTAGTACGTCAAATACAACAAATTATTTTACTACTTATGAGGTAAATGTTGATAACTTTCATTTATTAGAAACTAAAGAACAGCTAGAAAAGCGTCGTCAAAAATTAGCTCAAAAAGTTAGTGAACCTACTTTTGAACCTTTATTTGATGATTTTCAACTTCCCCAAAATGATAAAAGATCATTTCATGACGATACTATTTTTCAGACAGAACCCTCAGAACCTTCAGTAAATTTTAATGACACTAATGTTGAAATTACTGGTGAAGATAATGATCCATTTGCTGACTGAGATATTGATGATCTTGATCCTAACAAATAAAATTAAAAAGGAATGCAAAAATGAACAAAAAATACGCTAAAAAATTCAAGAAAAAGGTGTGCCAATTTTGTGAAGCTAAACTTTTTTACATTGACTATAAGTCAACTGAAGTGCTTCAACGTTATATTAACTCTTTTGGAAAAATTCAACCTTCAAGAATTACAGGTAATTGCGCAAAACACCAACGTAAATTATCACTAGCAATTAAAAGAGCGCGTTTTGTCGCTTTACTTCCGTTTGTTGGTGATAGAATCCGTGGAAGCTACGATAAAACTCGAGTTTAATTATAAAAATATAATATGAATCTAAAAGCAGGTCTTATTGGACTTCCTAATGTCGGAAAATCGTCGCTTTTTTCAGCACTGACAAAAATGAATGTTGAAATTGCTAATTATCCTTTTGCAACAATAGACTCAAACATTGCAACTGTCGAAATCCGTGATCCAAGACTAATTAATTTAGCCGATATTGTTAAGCCAAATAAAATTGTATTTTCGACTTACTCTTTTGTCGATATTGCTGGTTTAATAAAAGGAGCTTCACTGGGCGAAGGATTAGGTAATAAATTTCTTGAAAATATTCGAAATGTTGACTGTCTAGTTCATGTTGTGCGCTGTTTTGATGATTCAAAAATAATTCACGTTAATAATCAAGTAAATCCTATTTTTGACATCCAAACAATAAATTTAGAGCTAATTCTTGCCGATTTAAGTTCAATTGAGTCAATTATTGCCCGACTTAGTAAAAAAATCAACAATACAAGCGACAAGCAAGCAAAAGTTGAATTTGAACTTGCTAAAAAAGCAAAAGATCATTTGCAAAAAGACAAATCTTTACGCGATTTGGCTTTAGATAATGAAGAGCGTCAAATAATCAAAAATTGGCAACTTTTAAGTATAAAGCCAATTTTATATGTTGCTAACATTGACCAAAAATCTGTTAGCGATCCCTTAAAAAATCCATATTTTTCTGAGCTTAAAGAATATCTTGAAAAGGAAAATGCAATTTTAATCCCAATTTGTGTTGCCTTAGAACACGAAATTTCCCAACTTGATCAGGAAGAAAAACAACTATTTTTACAAGAATTTGGACTTGAGAAGTCATCTCTTGATTTTCTTGTTCTTAATAGTTTTAAACTGCTTGACTTAGGAACTTTTTTTACTGTTGGAAAAAAAGAAGTTCGCTCATGAATATTTAGGAAAAATACAGCCGCAGTTGATTGCAGCGGAATTATTCACTCAGATTTTGTTAAAAAATTCATAAGAGTTGAAATTATTTCATATGAGGATTTTATTGAGTTCAAAAGCGAAAAAGCACTTAAAGAAAAAGGCAAAATTCGTCTTGAGGGAAAAGAATACTTGATTAAAGACGCAGAAATATGCCATTTCCGCATAAGTAATTAGTTCAAATAAAATTTTTAAAAAACCAAAAAATTATACATCAAAAAATTTATTTATAAATATTGATTGGTATAATTTTTTGGTTTTTTAAATTATCAGTTATTTCTAAAATAACAGCATTAAATTGGCAATCATTGTCCGAAGTTTGAAATTTTGTGCTTTTATTATAGCGAATTCTATTATAAACATCAAGGAATTTTACACCAATTGCATCATTTGCAGGACCTGTCATTCCAACATCAGTTATAAAAAGTGTTCCAAGCGATAATTCTCTAGCATCAGAAGTCTGAACGTGGGTGTGCGTTCCTAAAAGTGCATTAATTTTACCATTTAGATAAATTCCAAGCACATTTTTTTCACTTGTTGTCTCAGCATGAAAATCAACTATGTGAAAATCAGCATCATCTTCGGCGATAACTTTGTCAATTGCATCAAAAAAATTATCAGCAAATTGGTGATTTCAAGGTTTGACTAACTTATTAAACGCCACACCTAAAAGCGAAGTTATTCTGAATGTTTTTCCATTTTTTAAAATTGTAGTAGTACCTTTGCCACTATATTCTTTGTCAATGTTTAGCGGCCTAACGATATCTGGATTATCAATAATTAAAGCAATTTCAGGATTAGATCAAACATGATTGCCAATAGTAAAAATATCAACACCAAGCTCTTTTAAATATAAATAATCCCTTTTATTTAGTCCTTTTCTGCCGGTTATATTTTCAGCCTGAACTATTATTAAGTCAAAATTATAGTTTTTTCTCAAAATATTAAGTTGATTTTTAAACATTTCTATACCAGGCGCGCCAAAAATATCACCAACAAATAAGACAGTAGCAGATTTCATTCAATTCCTTTAAATTTTTCAAATATTTTATTTGAAAAAAAATTAAAAAAGATGCTTTTATTTTAGCATCATTGGTCAAAAAGATATGGTGCCAACAACAGGAATCGAACCTGCGACCCCATCCTTACCATGGATGTGCTCTACCGACTGAGCTATGATGGCGCTTAATGCTTTAAAATTATAGCACTTTTTAATATTTTTAATCAAAAAAATATTAAAAAGTGAAGCAAATTTAAAGACAAAAACAAAAAAAATACTTTCGATGCAAGCAAATATTAAGTTTTGAAAGAGCCAAATTATTAATTCTTATTTGTTTTAGCATTATACCACAAAAATTTTAAAAACCAAGTTTTTTTTATATTTCTAAAAAACTTGATGTATAATTTAGTTTGTAAAATAACGAAAAAAATTTGACTCACAAATTGTGAGCACTCCCAAAAAAATATATTTATATACTTTTTGTTTTAAATTGTTAATTGCTCTTTTAAAATTTAATACTACAAAATAGGAAAATTAAAAATGATAGGCTTATTTGAACACATTGTTATAAAAGCAGATCAAAATAAAACTATTTTAAATCAACAACAATTAGATTTTTTTATTAAAGCATCAAAAGCAGAATTATTTAAAAAAACTAATACATCTCAGGATTTTTTATATCATAGAGTTCTACGAAACATTTTCGATCAACCACTGTTATTTTTACAATTTACTAATCATTATCTAATAATAACTCCCGAAAATTATGAAACTAATGAAATTGCAAATTCTAGTTTTGATAAGGAATTATTTGATAAAAATAATGTCGTTTATATACCCGGATTTTCATTACATTATCAAGTTGATGGCGACTATTTTGGGTTAGTTTCTAAACAGAAATTAGATGAAAAAATAGTTGAAGTTATTAAGAATCAAAAACATATATATTTAAGTGTAACTAAGCTGAATACAGAAAAAAACAAGGCTAAAAAAGAAGAATATTTTAATTATAAATTTCGTACAAAACGTGGAACTGCAAGTGCTGGCGAAATAAAAGCAAAAGCTGGAAAAGTTAGCAATCTTTTTTATTTTAATGTCGGTATTAGCAATTCCTTATGATTTAAGGCAAAAGATTCAGTTTCAAAACTTGGTTATATAGAATATCAAGACAATTCTAAGAAACCTGGGCTTTGTGAATATATTGCTATGTCTTTGATGTTAGAATATGCCGAAACATTCATTGCATCCGGAATATTTAGCAATGAAGAAATTGCTAGATATTTTGATATGAAAAAAAATTATTCTAATAACCTAAGCAAAGGCGTTGCAGAACATAAATATTATATATATAAAAATATTGATGATGGAACTACTACATATAATTCACTTCCATATCAATTGTTTGAACTCAATGGGCGATATCAACATGTTAAGTATGCTTCTTACTTTACTAGTACATTAGAAAAATTTCTAAAGGGAAAGGAAATAAAAAAATACATAACAACTGATTATTCTGCCAATTTTATGCATTCAAGTAACCCTGAAACTTTTTTGTTTAAAAATAATATGCCAGTTATGGTATCTTTTGCTAATATTGCTACTGGACACAACATTGTTTTATATGGATATGATCCAGATACAGAAAAATATCTTGTAAATTTTGGATGGCCAGGTAATTCCAATTTACTTATTTCTAAATGAGATATTTGAAGTTTTTGATCAATGGGTTATTGATGAGCATTTAAAATAGATGATGATTATATAAAAAATCACTCACCTAAACAAAAATTATTAAGTGCAAATGGTAAGATTTATTCATATCCAGAAATTTTTGAAGAAGAACTTGTAATTGATAAAAATGGTATTCTAACTATAGATAACGACATTTATTAATATAGCTAAATTAAGGTGTTTTTTAATGAAAAAAACAAAAGAAAAGAAATTCACAAATTTATGAATTTTTTCAAAATATTTAAAAACTAATCTTCGAAAGAATTGATTTTTATCATTTTTTCTTATAGTTTTTTCAATTTTTTCAATTTTACTTATTTTGTTTTTATGAGAAGCTGATAAAAATTTTGATTTACCTATTTATAATTCGCAAAATCAACGAATAACTATTGTCAAAAAAAATGGCGAAGAGTTTGGAAATAACGAAATTTCAGAGATAAAAAACTTAAAATCTGTTAAATATATTTCAAATGGTGAATCAGAATTAGATTTTGGCGATTTTAGCAATAAAAACTCATTTAGTTCTGGTTTATGAACTAAAATTTTGCCAGTTGAAATCAATGATTTTTTTAAAAATGATATGAAAAACTATACTAATTTTCAAGGTAAATTTTTAGAAAATAATGATGAAATAATAGTTTCACAAGATTATGCTAATTTAAAAGAAGTTAAAATTGGCGATTATATTGATTATAAATATTGAATAAAACATCCTTCAACTAATGAAAATCAATTAATTTATACTAAAAAATTTAAAATTGTAGGAACAGTAGGATTTGCTAATAGTTATCCAGATTATTTTGTTTTAATATCCGATAAAGGCTATAAAAATTTAGATGAAAATATTTTTGATAAGTCAAAAATATTTCTCAATCAAATCCAAGGTCAAAATGGGTTTTTTAAATCTTTATTTAAAAATTTAGTATATTATAATGTAAAAATTTCAAATACAGAAAATGCTGTTGATTTTAAAGTTTCTACATTTTCTGATTTACATTCTAATAAAAATTTTAGTCTTGATAAAAAAGATAAAAAGCTTAAAACAGGTCGTTTTACTGAAAATAAAAACGAAATTCTTGTTAGTCAAGGTCTAATCAATCATTTAAGTAAAAATTCCAATTTAAATTTAAATGTAGGTGATGAAATAACTTTTAAAATGGAAGTGGAAGATATTAATTTTTCATTTTTCAGAGATCATCCCTTTGCTTTTAAAATTAGTGGAATTCTTAAATCTGATGAAGCTAATAAAATAGAATTTAACAAAAATGTAGCTCAACTTTTCGCTGATTCAATAAATGAAAACAAACCTTTAAGACTAAGTGTTTTTTATGATAAAAGCGAGCAAAATTTATTGTCAAATCTCAAAGAAAAAGGATTTGAATTGGCACCAAAAATTGGTTATCCAATTAATAGAGGCGTTGCTGATATTTGACTAATAATTGCATCAAGTGTAGTAATTCTAATTTTACTTTTAACTACTGTTATTGTTTTTGCTTTTGCCTTAAGAAATTTCAAAATAAACAATGGAACTATTCAAAGTTTTGACGTTGATATAAGTAAAAAATTAAATTTATATTGAATTTTTATATCATTATTCATTCTTATTGTTAGCTTTATACTGTTTCTTATTTCAATTAAATTGCCATTTTTTAGGGATTTTCTTGCCAATAGATCAGCAGGTTACATAATTGGTCGCATTAGTTTAGATCTTATTTGAATCTCATTGTTATATATTCTATTTTCAACAATTATTTTTAGAGTCACTACTCATTTTTTAAAAATAAGAAAAGAAAAAAAATATAAACTAATTGAAAATAAATTAGTAAATTAACCTAATTGAAAAATTTCAGCTTTTTGGTTACCTACCTAGCTAATACCCAAATAAAATTTGTGATTTTGTCTCAACATTAACATTGCACAATAATAAACAAAGTTAGCGTTTTTATGCTAACTTTGTCCTAAATAGAAGATAAAAATGCAACGTATGATATAATAATATTATTGTTGCATTTTTTTTATTTAGGAGCATCATGGAAAAAAGAAAATTTAAGCATTTTAGTTTTGAAGATTTAGTAAAAATTGAGTTTTTATTGCAGAACAATAAAAGTATTAGATATATCGCTAGACAACTTAATGTTTCGCCCTCAACTGTCTCAAGAGAAATTAAAAGAAACCTAAATGAATATGGAATTTATGAAGCTAATTTAGCAATAACAAAAAGGCGAAAAAGATATTATCATAGGTATTATTTTAGATTTGTTGTGTTAGGAAAATATGAGGAATTTAGCAAAATTTTTGCAATAAAATATGACAAAAAAGTCCATGGAGTTAAGGCGACATATTTTTATATAGCAGAAAATTTTCCGAATATTGAAAGACCATCTTTAAAGACTGTTTTTAACTGAATTAAAACTAATAAATGGGTAATAGTTAGGAGTAACAGGCTCAGAAAATATTACAAAAAAGGTGGAAAAAGAACCAGAAATGCCGTGCAAAGATTAGTTCCAAAAGGTTATGTAAAACCCATTTGAGCACGTGATAAATCCATAGATTCTAGGCAAGATTTTGGACATTGAGAGCTAGATTTAATAGTTGGCAAAAAGGCTAGCGGACATGATAATATCCTAACTTTAGTAGAAAGAAAAACTAGAAAATTATTTGCTAAAAAAGTGCGAAACAAAAATCCCAAAACCATCAATAAAGCCATCAAAGATCTTGCAAATGAAAATAATTTGCATATCAAAACTATCACTTGCGATAATGGAATTGAATTTGAGGAAATTGCGATATTGGCATATTGATTAAAAGTAATAATTTATAAAGCAGAACCATATGCTTCATTTCAGAGAGGTTCTAATGAGCATGCCAACGGATTAATTAGAAGGTTTTATCCAAAAGGTTTTGATTTCAACCTAATCAGCGATGATGATTTACAAAATACAATCAGTCAAATTAACTCAATGCCTAGGGAAATTTTTAATTGAAAATCCGCGTTGGAGGTATTTAATGATAACTTGGTGATTTAAGATTTAAAAAAAATCGCCAAACGGCGATTTTAAAAATACGTATATGTTGCATTTATATTTTTAATTTGGGACAAAGTTAGCGTTTTTATGCTAACTTTGTTTAATTTCTAGTCATTTTTTAACTTTTTGGCATGTTTTTCAAAATATAAATGGAATAAGTGATATAATTATTAATTTTTGTGATTAAAAACAATTAAGTTAGTGAGAATAAAATGAGTAAAAATGAAGCAGTTGATCAACTTATAAAATTTATCCAAATAAAACAAGCTAGACTAAAAAGAAATCAAAAAATTGCTTATTATGGCGCTAATGCTGTTAAATGGATAACTTTTTTCGCAAATATTATAGTAATTTCCTTGGCGATTTGGGTAATTATAACAGAAATTAATCGTTATCAATTAATTCAATCTGAAAATAAATCAGTTTTTAATGACCTTGGACTAACTATTGTTTTGGCTAGTTTTATTTGTCTTACTTTTTTTATTAATTTATTTCTTGCTGTTTTTCGTGAAGTTATGAAGTTTAAAGAATATAAAAAAGCCCAAAGAGAGCTAAGTTATTTGTATTTTCAAATTCAAAATGATCCAAATTATAGTTTTGAAAAATTTGAACAGGACTATCAAGCGATCTCTGATTTTTATTTTCAAAAAAAAGATGTTTCAAAAATAAAAATTCTTAAAAAAATAGTTTTTGGTGGTAAAAAATGGTTATAAAAAATGTCCGACTTGATTCAGATTCTTATGAATTTGCTAAATTTTTATACAGAAAAACGCTTGTAAAAGCAAGGGTTTTTCAAATTTTATTTTGAACAGTTTCGATTTTTAGTATTTTTTTTGGATTTTTTTCGACTTTAATGGGTATTTTTAAATTAGCTTCACCAAAATTAAGTGAATTTGAACCTTTTGCCAATTTTTTTATTTCAACTGACGAAAATGGCGCAAAAGTTGACCAATGACCAATTTTTGTCTTATGAATTAACCTGTCAATCTCAATTATTAACAGTCTTTTTGCCCTTTTTCTAATAAAACCACGCTGAATTCGCAACCAAGAAATTAATGACTTTTTAAAAATTGAAATAATTTTATTTGAAACAAAAACAGGAAAATATGCAAATTCAGAAAATTTACAAATTGAACTTTTTAATTCAATTTGTAAATTTTTAGGAATTCTCAAAGCTCTTGAAAATAAACAAAAAGAGCAAAAAACTAACATTGATAAAAAGGAACAAACTAATGGATAAAGAAAAATTGCTTTCAAAAATTGAACTTGATGTTATAAAATTAACGGCAAAAGCACGTGTTTCTAAGGGTATTTTTTTATTTGCTAGTATTGCCTTAATTTTAATGTCAGCTTTTAATGGTATTTTATCAGCCTATGCAATTACTAAAAATCCTAATCCAACTGCGGTTAAGTTATTTGTTGCAATTGCTTTTATTAATGCAATTATTAGTTTTGTGAGTTCACTTTCTTCTTTTTTTGTTTTTGAAAATGTTTATAAAAAGGCAACAGAAAAAATTAATTTTTATGAAGAAAAGAAAAATGAGCTTTTATCTCAAGATGCAAACATTGATGAGATAGCAAAACAGTTAGGAAACATAAAAATTGAAAATTAGTTTGTATTATTTTTAAAAAATGTTAAAATGTATCTATAATTTAACTTAAATTTTATTTTAACAATTTTTTTTATAACACTGATACCGTTGTTATAACCCGAAAAAAACATTCATTTAAAGGAAAAAATGCCAACAATTTCTCAATTAGCAAAAGGGTGCCGAGTTAAGAAAACTTGAAAGTCAAAAGTTCCTGCATTGAATATGTTATATAATTCTTTGCACAAAAAAGAACTAAAAATTAGCTCGCCCTTTAAACGTGGAGTTTGCACAAGAGTTGCAACTATGACTCCTAAAAAACCTAACTCAGCATTACGTAAATTTGCAAGGGTAAAACTTTCAAATGGAATTGAAGTTAATGCCTATATTCCCGGTGAAGGTCACAATTTACAAGAACACTCAATTGTTTTAATTCGTGGTGGAAAAGTTAAAGACTTACCTGGGATTCGTTATCACATTGTCCGTGGAACTCAAGATACTACCGGTGTTGCAAAAAGAGCCCAAGGTCGTTCCAAATATGGAGCAAAAAAACCTAAAACTTCAAAGTAAAAATCTGAAAAAAGCTATAAAATACGACATTTTTTAAAAGGAGACAATCATGTCACGAAAAAAACAAGCCCCAGTGCGCGACGTGCTTGCTGATCCAGTTTTTAACTCAAAACTGATCACAAAAGCAATAAATAGCGTTATGTTAGACGGGAAAAAAACTACTGCCCAAAACATTCTTTATTCATCATTTAAATTAGTTGAAGAAAAAACTCAAAAAGATGCTCTTGAAGTTTTTCAACAAGCTGTAAAAAATGTGACTCCCTTGACAGAAGTTCGCTCACGTCGAATCGGGGGAACAAACTATCAAGTTCCAATGGAAGTTCGCCTAAAACGTCAACAGACTCTTGCTTTGCGTTGATTAATTCTTTTTGCCAGAAAACGTAACGAAAAAACAATGGTTGTTCGTCTTGCAAATGAAATAATTGATGCTTATAATAAAACAGGTGGGGCCTTCAAGAAAAAAGAAGACACTCACAAAATGGCTGAAGCAAACCGTGCTTTTGCACACTTTAAATGGTAGGAATTTAGAAATATGTCACGAAAATTTGAACTAAAAGATTACCGTAATATCGGAATTATGGCCCATATTGATGCCGGAAAAACAACAACAACCGAAAGAATTTTATTCCACACTGGTAAAATTCACAAAATTGGTGAAACTCATGACGGAGTTAGCCAAATGGACTGAATGGAACAAGAAAAAGAACGTGGAATTACAATAACTTCTGCGGCAACAACCGCTTTTTGAAAAGGTAAAAGAATTAACATAATTGACACCCCAGGACACGTTGATTTTACCGTTGAGGTTGAACGTTCACTCCGGGTTCTTGATGGAGCAGTTGCTGTTCTTGATGCCCAATCAGGTGTTGAACCCCAAACTGAAACTGTTTGAAGACAAGCAACAACTTATGGTGTTCCCCGTGTTGTTTATGTTAATAAAATGGATAAAGCTGGTGCTAATTTTGAGGCTTCAATTGAATCTGTGCGCACTAAATTAAACGGTAATGCCGTGGCAATTCAGCTAAATATTGGTGCTGAAGCTGATTTTAGCGGAATTATTGACCTTGTTGAAATGAAAGCTTATAACTACGATGGTCAAAAAGAAGAAGTTGAATACGAAATTCCAATTCCAAGTGAATTACAAGACAAAGCTGCCCTAATGCGTCTTGCACTAGCAGAAGCAGTTGCTGACTATGATGAAAATTTATTTAATGATCTTCTTGAAGAAAAAGAAATTTCAGTTGATCAATTAAAAGCAGCAATTCGTAAAGCAACAATTAGCGGTAATTTTTTCCCGGTTGTTTGTGGTTCATCTTTTAAAAACAAAGGTGTAAAGAAAATGATCGATGCTGTTATTGATTATTTACCTTCACCACTTGATGTTCCGCCAGTTAAAGCTTTTCGCGATGATCAAGAAATTACAATTCAAGCCGATGACAATGAAGAATTTTCTGCCTTAGCTTTCAAAATTATGAACGACCCTTTTGTTGGTTCACTAACTTTCTTCCGTGTTTATTCAGGAAGTCTGACAAAAGGAACTTACATAATTAACTCAACTAAAGGGAAAAAAGAACGTGTTGGCCGTATTTTAGCAATGCATGCTAATTCACGTGAAGAAATTAACGAAGTTCGTACTGGTGATATTGGTGCGTTTGTTGGACTCAAAGACACAACAACAGGTGATACACTAATTTCTGAAAAGTCCAAAACTTTTGTGCTTGAAAAAATGAGTTTTCCTGAACCTGTTATTTCCCAGTCACTTGAACCATTTTCAAAAGCTGAAGTTGAAAAACTAGCTAATGCCCTCCAAAAACTTGCAAACGAAGATCCAACTTTCAAAACTTGAACCGACACTGAAACTGGACAAACAATTATTGCCGGAATGGGAGAATTACACCTTGATATTATTGTTGACCGGCTAAAACGTGAATTTAACGTGCAAGCACGTGTTGGAAAACCACAAGTTTCTTACCGTGAAACAATTACAAAATCTGCTGAAGTTGAAGGAAAATACATCAAACAATCAGGTGGACGTGGACAATATGGTCATGTTTGAATTAAATTTGAACCTAATCCAGAAGAAGGCTTTGACTTTATTGATAAAATTGTCGGTGGAAAAATTCCAAAAGAGTATATAAAATCAATTCAAAAAGGTCTTGAAGAAAAAATGCAAGCCGGAATTTTGGCCGGATATCCTTTAATTAATGTAAGAGCAACTTTATTTGATGGTTCTTTCCACGAAGTTGACTCTTCAGAAATGGCCTTTAAAATTGCCGCTTCAAAAGCGCTTTCACGTGCTCGTGATGCCGTTGGAACTGTTTTACTTGAGCCAATTATGGACGTTTCTGTTTTTGCCCCTGCCGAATATGCCGGAGACGTTATGGGTGACTTATCACGTCGTCGTGGACTTGTTCGTGAACAAGAAACTAGATCTGATGGAGCAAATGTTATTCGTGGACATGTTCCTTTAGCAGAAATGTTTGGATATTCAACCCAATTACGTTCAATGACATCAGGGCGTGGAACTTACCAAATGCAATTTGATCACTATGAAGTTGTTCCAAAAAATATTTCTGATGTAATTGTTAAACAACGGGCAATCAAATCTGACGACTAAAAGTTATTCCCGATTTTCCCTGTTTGATAAGATAATCTTAAAAAGGTGCCAAAACTGGGCACCTTTTTAATTTTTTTGGCAAAATCAGGATAAATAACTATCAAAGCAAAAACATGAATTTTAAATCTAACACTCATGAATGCAAAATCTACTTATTAATAAAATAAAGCAATCTAAAAAAGTTAAAATTCTAACTAAAAAAGCCAAATTATGAATTTTTAAACTACTTTTTTAGTTTAAAACACTAAAAAAATCATAAAAAAATACAACTACTATTTAAACTCAATGCAAATAGAAAACTCATTTTTATTTAAATTGAGCCTAAAAAAATATATGAAGTTTTGAAAGAACAATAATTAAAAGCCATAAATTTGTAGATTTCTAAACGGGTAAATTTAAGGCATTCCATCATATTTAAAAATATAATGGATAATTCGCACTGTCTGATTTTTTTATGCAAAAAACATAACTGATCCCTCCTTAATTCAATATCAAAATTATTAATTATTCTTAAGTGTTGTTTATTATAACATAACTTTATTTTTGAGCAAGCATTTTTTTTTTTTTTTTTTGAAAAAGGTTAAGTTTAAAGTAATAAAAATTAAGATTTTAACGTCAAAAAACACGGATTTACCGGTATTTTTGCATATTTGTATTCAATAAAAAGTGAATTTTTGCCATCAAACTGGGAAACTCAGGTAAAGTTAATCCCGAGTTTCCCAGTTTGATGAGATAATCTTAAAAAGTGTCCGGTTTTGGGGACTTTTTTCACTTTTTTGGCAAAAGTTAATTACAATTTTTTTTACCGATTTATTAAGATATCAAAGTAAAAATCATACCTATTTCAAATATCTGGATCACTAGGAACACCATCACGATTTTTAAATACCATTTGCTGATCTAAAGTGTTAAATTCAACCCTGTGTCTTAATTTTTGCAACATCGTTATTAAACCAACTTCAGTTAATTGACTGTTTGCAAATAACTTGTTATCGCTAATATGTTTGTTGATTTTAAAAACTATAGTTTTTAAAATAACTAGTGAGATAAAACACAAAAGCGTATGAGCTAGGATATGCTCGTCAATACTTAAAAATACAGGACGAATATTCAATAAACCTTTTAGACTTCTAAAATTAGGTTGAATATTTGACTGTTTTTGGTATTTTTCAACTATCTCTAAGACATTCGAATTTAGCAGATTTGTTTCATAAACATAGTAACCATCAAATTGTTTGTCCTTGTCAATTTTACTTTGATCTAATTCAAATTTCATGTTTGAAATTTGCTTAAAATATTTAGGTTTTTTACCAAACAATTTGTTTAGTTCAATAAAACCGTCTTTATTTTGTTTTTTAATAAAACTTTGGATTTGCTCTTGGCGAGGTTTGCTGTCTTTTATTGCTCTTTTTGTACTGTAAGTAATAATTCTTCTTCTAATATTTTCGTTGTATCTTTTATTTTTATAAGATGAATAAAATTCTTCCTTTTTATACTTAAAATCCGCATTTACATCAACATAATCGCTTGGATCTAGTAAATAATTTTTGAACGTTTGACTGGCTACCTTTGCACGATAAGAAATAATGAAATTATATTCTTTTGATTCAAGAAATCGAATATTTGCAGCAGTCAACATGCCACGATCAGCGATTATTGTCATATTTTTGATATTATATTTGGATTCAACATCTAATACAAAGGGGATTAATGTACTAGAATCGCCGGTATTTGCTTTAAAAACTTTAATATGAAAAGGAATACCATTTTTATCACACGCTAAGCCAATGACAATTTGATCTTCTTTGAATTTAGCATCTTTAGAGTAACCAGGAATTCTTAATCCATTTCTTTCAAAAGTCTCAAAATAGATTGTTGATGAATCAAAATAAAATTCATCGCCTCTTTCTCCAAGTTCGCTTATAACCATTTTGTTGACACTATTTAAAAGTTGATTTTGTGACTCAAAGACAAGATCTAAGAGTTTATAAAAGCTATTTTTGGAAGTATTTATTTGATTTGAATAATCATCCTTTTTATCAAAAGCATTAATAATGCTGCCAGGATCAGTGTTCCGCTTTAAAATTAAGTAGTTAAAAATTTCTTTCATATTTTTATGTCTACTTTTAGGAAGTGATTCAAAAATATTGTGCTTTTCAATAAATTTTTCAATTAATTCCCCGCCAACAGAAACCGAACCTTCGATTATGGTGGAATTTTTAATAGAATCAAGTAAAACAGTCTTGACTTTATCCTTGTCATCTAAATTTGAAAACAATTTCAATTTTTCTTTGATAATTTGAATAGCATTTGGATTAATTTTTTCCAAAGTCTGCAGATTTCCTAAACTAAATCAACGTTTTGGACCTTTGCCATAACCTTGTGCTCAGCCAACATATTTATATGGTTTATCTTTTGAAGATCCTCAAACATTAAATAAAATCAAATTTTCCTTTTTCATAGTGTATAATTATACCATAAAAATTAATTTAAAATAGTAATTAATTGTAATTAAGGTATTACGATCAAGAAAGACAGAATTACGGGAATTTTTTGCGTACTAATATTCACTAAAAAAGCAATTTTCACCATCAAACTGGAAAACTCGGGGAAAATAACTATCAAAGCAAAAACACTAAATTTTAAATCTAACACTCACAAAAGAAAAATCTACTTATTAATCAAATAAAGCAAACTAAAAAAGCAAAACCACAAAAAAATACATCTGCTATTTAAACTCAATGTAAATAGAAAACTCGTTTTTACTTACATTGAGCCTAAAAAAATATATGAAGTTTTGAAAGAACAATAACCAAAAGCCCTAAATTTATAGATTTCTAAACGGGTAAATTTAAGGCATACCATCATATTTAAAAATATAATGGATAATTCGCATTTTCTGATTTTTTTATGATAAAAAACATATCTAATTCCCCCTTAATTCAATATCAAAATTTATTAATTATTCTTAGTGAGTGTAATTATAGCAGAAATTTTTTTTAGACCAAACATTTTTTTTTTTTTTTTGCAAAAGGTTAATTTTAAAATAATAAAGATTAAGATTTTAGCATCAAAAAACCTGGATTTATGGGTATTTTTGCTTATTTGTATCCAATAAAAATTAATTTTTGCCATCAAACTGGGAAACTCGGGAAGAATTTGCAACAAAAAAACTACCGATTGGTAGTTTTTTATTTAATTTAAAATTTAATTGAATAAATAATTTTTAAATTAAACTTTAATAAAAGGAGCAACATTTAAAAAATTAAATAAACTTGGACTTGATCCTAGATTCATTACTACTTGAGAAGTAGCAACAGTAGCGGTTGTACCAGCTGACTGTGCAGTTTGTATATTTTTTAATGCTTTTGAAAGTTCTTCAACAGATGCTAGCGCTTTTTGCAATTTTTCTGGCGCATCTTTTAATGCATCAATTTGTGTTTTAAGAGAATCTAGATCTAAATTTGCAAGTTTATCAAAACCTTCTTGGAATTTTTTGATTTGCTCTGAGTCCAATTTTGAAAAAGTTTTTTGAAATTCTTCAAATGACGCCTTGATTTTATCAATTTCGAAATTTTCAATTTGCTTTTTAAATAAAAAGTATAAAGTAGCAATTATTATTGCAAACAGGAGAATATTTCCAACAATAACAGCCAAGACTGTCGATATAAATCTTCCGATTTTACTCACTTATTCCTCCATAAATTTGTGAATTAAATTTTAATTTTTACTCTTTTTCTATGATTCACCATCCTTATTTTCATTTAGTTCTTTTTTTGATTCTTCATTAGTTTCATTTTGTTTCTCTGTTGTTTCAACTTTTTCTTCAATTTTTTCTTCTGTTTTTTCTTCTGTTTTTTCTTCTGTTTTTTCGCTGTTATATTCAATTAACTTGTCAACAACTTTTTTGTTTGTTATGTTAATTTGAATTTCGCTATGCGGAATTGTTTCGTTCAGTTCTTCGACAGATTTACCTGTGAATTTTGACAAGAGAGCAATTTGCTCGTCATAATCTTGCTGAGTTGGAACTAATCCCTCAAGTTTTGCAATTTCGGCAAAAATAAAGGAATTTTTAAGTAATTTTCTCGCTTCGGCCTCAAGCTGATTATGAATATCTTGCTCAGTGAATTTTGTAATTCGGCAATATTCCTCAAGAGTAAATCCTTGTTGTTTTAAAGTTGAATTAAAAGTTTCATTTAAACGACTAACTTCAGCATTAACTAATTTAGTTGCAAGTGGAATTTCAACTTGATCAACAATTTCGATAAGTGCATTTTTTTGAAACTCAATTCGTGCTTTTTCAGTATTTTCACGTTTTGTAAGATCTTCAAGATAAACTTCAAGTTGGCTAATTGTTTCAACATTTGGAATTTTTAATGAAGCAACAAAATCATTAGTCAATTTAGCAGGTTGACTTTCTTTGATTCTGTTGATTTTTACATGAAATCTTGCCTTTTTACTTGCATAAGCTGGAACGTGGTAATCTTCAGGAAAAACCACATGAATATCGGCTTCTTTTTCAATTTCTAACCCAACTAGTTGTTCTTCAAAACCGGAAATAAAGCTATTTGAACCAATTCGAAGCTCAAAGTCTTGGGCTTCTCCACCTTCAAAAGGTTCATCATCAATAAAGCCTTTAAAATCAAAATTAATAATATCTCCCATTTTTACAGGACGATTTACATTAACAAATTTCCCTTTTGATTCTAAAAGTTTTTGCTTTTGGATTTCAATGTCATCTTTTGTCACTTGTTTTACAGCGTATTTTGTCTTAAGATTTTGGTATTCAGGAAGCTTAATTTCAGGATAAACAGGGTAGAGAAACTCGATTTCTAAGGTGTTTTTGTCCATTTGAACAATATTAAAGACTGGCGATTCAATAACATTATCACTATCCATTACATTAGAAAAAGCTTGTTTTTCAAGTTCTGGTAAGTACATTCTAAGCGCTAATTCAAAAACTGCCTGTGGATTTAAATATGGGCGGGCTTTTTCTAATGGCACTTTCCCTTTTCTAAAACCGCGTAATGACACTTTTGCAACTTGTCTTTTTTCAGCTTTATCGTAATATTCAACTCATTTTTGCGGATCAGCTACTAACTTAATTTTAAGTTCGGCACTATTAGGTAAAAATTCACGTGTTATCATTAATAATAATCCTTAAATTGTTATATAAAAGTAAAATAAAACTAATTATAATTTAAATTATATAAATTTGTTTAAAATTTAAAAAAATAATAAAAAACTTAGCTTTTTCTCCTAGATTTTTAGGCAAATCTATTTATTTAAAAACTAAGGGTAATAATTTATTATTATCTAGGTTTTTATTTTTACTTAAATTATAATTTATTATTGCAAAATTTAAAAAATTTTTATGCTGTTTTTTGAAATTTCTTTTATTTTTTCAATGGCAAAATCTAAACTTGCTTGTATAATTTCAGATCTACTTCCGGTAAAATTCAGTTCTCAGACTTCATCGTTAATCGCAATAAATACTTGTCCGAGTTTGCCATCTTGAACTGTAGGGCCAGCATTTCCGGTCAAAGCAATTGCATATTTGGTTTGAAAAAAATCAAGACCGTATTTAGCCATTTTTAGGGCTGTTTTGGCATTAGTTACACCGTTTTTTGTATCAATACCGATTTTTTCCTTAATTTCATTTTGATAACAAACAAGTCCGCCGGCAAAAAATTTACTTGCACCGGGTTTTTTTACAATTTCAGCAGCAAGAGCACCTCCAGTTAAAGATTCAACCGTAGCAATGCTAAATGGTTTATTGGCCATTAATCAGTCCTTTTTATTAAATGTTTTGCTAGTTGAGCAAAAATTACATTTAAATTCAATTTTTTTATATTTTTCAATTAAAAAATAAACATCTTCTTGACTTAAAAGTTTCAAATTTGCTTCAAAATTTGCCTTTTTACAGTTACAAATATAATCCCAATTTTGGAAGTCAACCTGATTAAAATTTGAAAAAAAGCTCATGAAATCCGTCATTTTTTCATTTTCTAGTCAGCCTTCTACCTCTTGTATTTCTTCTTCAGAATGATTAGGTAAAAGCTGAATAATTAAGGATTGGGCTTTTGTTATTTTTGTATTTTCATCAAGTTCAATTAAATTTTTTACTACTGAATTAATTTGCTGAGATTGGTGAAAATAATACGCTAAATCAGTGATAAAATCACCTTTTTGAAGCTTAACTTGTCCTGAATAATTAGTTTTTTTTGTAAATTGGTTAATTTTTAAAAAACCAGAAGTTCCAATATATGAACTTACAAGTAGGTTTGTGCTGTAATTTTTGAAAACATGAGCCGGAATTTCAAAATTATTTGCTGAAAAACTAGCACGAATTTGACCTTTCTTATTTGTTTCAAGAACTAATGACTCAACAGTTTCAGAATTAATTTTAACAGAAAATCCAGTTGTTTTTTCCTTAATCAAAGTTGGGAGTGGACCAAAAACATTAATAAAACTTGCTAAAATAAGCGAACTAATATTACTTAACTTGTGAATATTAATCGCTTTATTAACAATTTCAGTCATTTCTGAGGCAACTATCAGAATATTTTTGTGCAAATAAATCTTAGAATATGATGGCATGATTATATTTTTTTATTTTGTTTAGATATTGAATTTGTTCATTTTTCTCAAAGTTGTTTTCACTCTTGTTCATTTTCACAACTTAAATACTCAAGAATTTGAGCATCAACTATAGGGTCAAAACTTGGCGAAATACCTAACTTTGTATAAAAATTATACCATTTTTTAATTTTTTCTATATCATCCATAACTTGAGATTCATTAACATCAAAAGTATAAGATTTTATATGTCTTTTTTTTATAGGAAATTCTTTGGGATTTTCGTAGTCATCTTCTTCTAAAAATGTTGCTACAATTGCATATTTTTCAGCATTTTTTAAAAATGCATATAATTGGGCTTGTTTTATGTATTTTTGCGGTAAATTTTCCCCTTTTTTACCTCACCTTTCAAAATTTTTCAAGCCGGTTGTTTTAATTTCGATTATTATATTAGTTTTTTTGATAAAACCATCAGGAATTCCGCCAATAATTGGATCATCTCTAAAATAATCATAATTATATTTTTCGGGAGGAAAAGTTTCAATTTCTAGATCTAATTTTTCAGAAATGGCTTTAATGACAAGAGGTTCAATTGCAACTCCGGCGTCAATATATTTAGTGTCTAAAATTGGCATATCCAATTTTGAAATTTTGACAAAAGCTCGAAAAGGGGAGCTAAAACTATCAAGTCCGAGCACTTCTCCAATTAAAGTTCCACCAATTTTTTTAAAACCGGTGTTAAAACCAAACTTTTTGTTAAGTAATTTCTCATGAAAAGCAGGATTAAGAATTAAAACCCGTTTTTCATGGTCAATAAAATATTCTTTTTTATTATAAAATTTACGATTTGTATACATATGTGTCCTAAAGTCAAGGTTGTAAACTAATAAGTGCGAGCGAAATTCCGATAATAATTATCAGAAACACATTTACTTTTCGCAAATACAAAATAAAAACTGTTATAGACCAAAAAATTGCAAATAAAATAAAAACTCAAAGTCTTCAACCGCTTATAAAATCACTTACTTCTTTTGTGACAAAATATCCATTATTAGAATTAAAAGCATAATTTACAAGCACTAAATTGATAAAAAGTTGAAAAGCAAGTGCTAAAATAATTCCAATAATTGCTGGCCGAAAAATTTGTGCTTTTTTTATAAAATTTGAGCCATTTTTTTGCGAAACTCTATTTAGAGCCTTTAGTCAAATTACAACTAAAAAAATTGCTGGCAGTATAAATGCCATTAAAAAAATAAATGAAAGAAATCAACCTAAAACTCCAAAATCTGCAATTAAAAATCCAGTAACTGCGGCCAATTTAATTGAAAAAACACCTGGTGTTGAATTTGCGACAGTGAAAATTTGATTAATTTGTTCTTGATCAATTTCAAGACCTAGCTCTCCAAGTTGTAATCAAAACCAATTAAAAACAGGCATAAAAACTTGCCCGCCACCAAAGACAATTAAACTAATAACTGCTATCCCCAAAATTGTTAAACTAATTAGTAAAATCACGTTTTTTCTTTCATTTTTTAAACAAAAATAAAACTGAATATATAAAGATAATTACTAAAATTGGGACAATCGCTAAATTATACGGGCTTGGAACAAAAAAACAATATGCAAAACTTAATAATAAAACGGTGTAATAAACTAATTTATTCATTGAATTTTTGTCTTTTTTTCAATAAATATAACAAAATCCAAGTAAAATTCCGATAATTGTTGAAAAAATTGCTAAGTTAAAAGTGACTAAATATCTTGAAGGTAAATTTTTTACTAAAATAAATAAAGTAAAAAACAATAAAATATGCGGGAAAATTCCCAAAACTGTTGCTATAACACCCCAAAAAGCGCCTAATTTTTTAATGCAAACTAATGCCATCATTTGAAGCGATGAAGGTCCGGGGAGCAAATTGGTCAAAATTAAACCTTGATCAAAATCGCTTTTCGAAATTCATCCTTTTTTGACAACTGCCTGACTAAAAATAATAGGCATTAAAGAATTTCCTCCGCCAAAAGAAATTAAAGAAATTTTTACCACAAACCATAAAAGTGTTAAAAAATCTCTCATTTTCATATTTTTAATATTTTTTGTATTCATACTTTATAAAATAATATATTATTTTTTAAAAATGTGGTATAATTAAATCGGCCTAGAGGTGTAGTTCAATGGTAGAACAACGGGCTTCAACCCCGTATGTTGCAGGTTCGACTCCTGTCACCTCTGCCATTTTTTTTATTTTTTAAATTAAAATGTAAAAAAAATGGCAATAAATTCTAAACTTTGGATAAAAGATTTAAAATTTTTTTAAAAGATAGTCGAGTTTCGCAGTTTGATGAGATAATCTTAAAAGTGTCCAATTTTGGCAACTTTTTTAACTTTTTTGGCAAACTCAGGGAAAATAACTATCAAAGCAAAAACACTAAATTTTAAATCTAATCATCACGAAAGAAAAATCTATTTATTTATCAAACTAAAAAAGCTAAAATTTAGCTTAAAAAGCAAAATTATGAAATTTCTAAACTACTTTTTTAGTTTAAAACACAGACAAAAATCATAAAAAAAATACAACTACTATTTAAACTCAATGCAAATAGAAAACTCGTTTTTATTTGCAGCGAGCCTAAAAAACATATGAAGTTTTGAAAGAACAATAACCAAAAGCCCTAAATTTAAAGATTTCTAAACGGGTAAATTTAAGGCATTCCATTATATTTAAAAACATAATGGATAATTCGAATTTTCTGATTTTTTTATGGCAAAAACATAAGTAATTCCCCCTTAATTCTAATTTCTAAATTTATTAACTATTCTTAATTGATGTCTATTATAACATAATTTTATTTTTGACCAAGCATTTTTTTTTTTTTTTTTTTCAAAATCTTAATTTTAAAATAATAAAAATTAAGATTTTAACGTAAAAAAACCCGGATTTACAGGTATTTTTGCATATTTATTTTCGCTAAAAAGTGAATTTTAGCCATAAACTGCCAAACTCAAGAAAAATAAAAAAAATGGCAAAAATTCTAAACTTTTGATAAAAGATCTAGAATTTTTTTAAAAGATATAGGAAAGGCAATTAATCAAGATAATTTTTACCTTTTTGAACCTCAAAGCAAGACAGTCCGCTAAAATCAAGTTGACGATAAATTTCGTATGCCACGATAACAACAGAATTTGCTAAATTGAGCGATCTAGCATGAGGCGACATTGGAATTCGCAAGCATTTTTCCTTGTTTGATTTCAGAATTTCAATTGGAATTCCGGTTGATTCTCTACCAAAAATGAGGAAAATCTCGCCATTATTATTGTTAAATTCGGTTTTAAAATCTATTTGCGAATAAACTTTTTGGCCATAACGGGTTATAAAATAAAAATTTTTTGTGCTATATTTTTTTTCAAAATTTTGCCAATCACTGTGAATTTCGTGCTCAATTTCTGACAAAAGAATTCCAGCCGCTGGCCTTTTTAAGTGTTTTGGGTCTAGATCAAATGCGATAGGCTTTATTATATGCAATTTCATATTTAAAACAAAGCATGAACGGATAATATTGCCTGTATTCGGGCCTATTTCGGGCTGAAATAGCACAATGTTAATCATTTATAAACTCCAAAGTGGTAAGATATGTTGAAATTTTTGCATCTTCTGAGCCGTTATTTTTGAGAAAAAGGTCATATTCAATCTTAATAAATTCTGAATTTATTTCTAATTTTGTTAAAAGAGTATTGACTATAAGTTCCATTCCGTTAGTAATAAACATATTTTCAACATAGTTATTTAATTCAAAAAATAATGTGTTTTCGCCAGAAAATACTGTTAAATTTTTGTCAAAAATTTCAAATCTTATCATCATGTTATTTTCAGGATTTTGCGTTTCATAAACATCAGTTTCAGTGTTATTAATTATTTGCTTTGAAATGTAAATTGTGTTGATAAATTCGACCATTTTTTTGTCTTGGTCGTCAATAATAGTTCTAAGAGAAAATCTTACTTTCATTTTTTAAGCCTTTTTTGAATTATTTGTGGACCTAAAAGTCAAATTGCTCTTGCTAATTCAGGGCCAGATTCAGCTCATGTTGTTGCCAGTCGTAAAGGTAACAATAAATTTTTACCTTTTATATTTAAGGTTTGGCCAATTTCCTTGATTAAATTTTCAATTTTTGAAAATTGTCAGTCATCATAGTCAATTTTTTGTGCAAAAAGTTGAATTGGTTGCTGATTTGACTGCTCAAGTAAATCGATTATTTTTTGGCTCATTGATTCTTGGGGTTTTGTGAAAAAATCTAGATTTTCAAAAAAGTCACTGTATTTTACAGCACTTTTTTGAAATGTTTCAACAAAAAAGCGATTTCATTCGGAGTTTGTTTCAAGATTTAAATGCGGTAAAATTTGGTCTGTTTCCATTTTTGAAATGTAAGATTTTGAAAACCAGTTTAATTTTTCAGTGTCAAAATATGAAGGGGCTTTTGAAAGTCTTTTAAAATCAAATGCCTTAATTAATTCTTCGTGCTCAAAAAATTCGCGAGAATCAGCGCTAGTTCAACCTAAAAGTGCTAAAAAATTAAAAACAGCATGACTATGATAACCTTGATTTTTATAGTCCTCAATAAATTGGAAAAGTGATGAGTCTCTTTTTGACAGTTTTTTACCATTTTTATCGGTAATTATTGTAAGGTGACCAAATTCTGGTTTTTCAAATGAAAAGGCCTCATAAAGTGCAATTTGTTTCGGAGTGTTTGAAATATGCTCTTCTCCACGGAAAATATGAGTGATTTTCATGTCATAGTCATCCACAACAACAGCAAAATTATATGTTGGAAATCCGTCAGATTTTATAATAACTCAATCACTAATGGCTGAACCTTCAAAGCAAATTTTTCCGCGAACTAAATCATTTCAGCAATAATTTTTGTTTTTATCAACAGCAAATCTGATAACAAATTCGTTATTTTCTAGACGTTTTTGTTTTTCTTGGTCAGAAATTTTAAGTCAGTTTTTGTCATAGCGAAAACTAAAAATACCTTGTTTTTCTTGCTCTTTTTTTTGCTCTTCAAGTTCGCTGGCATTGTCAAAGGCATAATATGCAAAACCTTTTTGAACAAGTTCTTGGGCTAATTTTTGATAGCGGTCAATTTTTTCTGACTGACGGTATGGGCCATATTCTGAAATTGTGCCTGGTTTTTCTTCTGGAAAAATTCCAAGCCATTCTAAATTTTCAATCTGGGAGCGCTCACCGTCTTTGATATTTCTTTGAGTATCAGTGTCTTCGATTCGTAAAATAAAATCACCACCGTGATGTTTTGCAAAAAGATAATTAATAAGCGCAGTCCGAGCTCCGCCAATGTGCAAAAATCCAGTTGGCGAAGGGGCATAGCGTGTTCTAATTTTCATTTTTTCCTTTCAATTTTTAGATTGCAAAACTCAAATTATCCTATAAATTTATAGGATAATTTGAGTTTTTTTGCCAATAGGCAAATCTTGGTTTTTGATTTATATCATTTTCAATTTTGAATTCAGGAAAATTTTTTTTGAAAAAATTGACACTATCTTTGTCAATTTCAAAAAAAATTCAACCTTTATCATTCAGAAAATTATCGATTTGGTCCATTATTTTTTGATAAAATGAAAAAGGCTCAGGTTCAGAAAATAATGCAGCCTCAGGTTCAAAATTAATAACTGACTCATCAAGTTTTTGCCTTTTAAGATAGGGAGGATTTGAGACAATGATATCAAATTTTTGGCCAATAATTTTGCTAAAAAGGTCAGATTTTACAACTTTTACATCTAAATTGTTGTATTTTGCGTTTAATTTTGTTTGCAAAATTGCCTCGTCACTAATGTCAACTAAGGTAATTTTTGCTCCGCTAAATTTGGCAAGAGCAAGGCCAATAAATCCTGAGCCACAACACAAATCAAGAACAAAACTGTCTTTTTTTATGACTTTTTTTACTTTTTGCAGTAATTCCTGTGTTTCATAACGGGGAATAAAAACTTTTTGATCTAAAAAAATTCGGACATTTTCCATTTCGATAAATCCGATGATTTTTTGGACTGGATAGTTCATTTCCAACTTTAAAAGTTCAAGTTTGGAGACTTCTAAGGGTAAATTATAACGTTGTTTTTCCTTTAAAAGTTCCAATTTTCGACTATTTATCTCCATAGCTTTGCAAGATTAACTCAGCTCTTTCTTGAGATAATAAGGCTTCAATTATTGGATTTAGACTTCCTTGGATGACCGGTTTTAAAGAACAAGAAAATCCTATTCGGTGGTCGGTGAGCCTGTCTTGAGGGTAGTTATAAGTTCTAATTTTTTCAGAACGAGCCCCTGATCCCGCGAGTTTGCGAAAATTAGCTTGTGTTTCAAGTCTTTTTTGAACTTCCAAGTTATAAATTTTTGACCTCAAAATTCCCATGGCTATTTCTTTGTTACCAATTTGGGATCTTTCATCTTGAGAAGTTACGACAATTCCAGTGGGAATATGGGTAATTCTAACAGCCGAATCAGTGGTATTTACAGACTGACCGCCTGCCCCTGAAGAGCGATAAGTGTCAATTTTAAGATCAGAAGGGTTAATTTCGACTTCAATTTTGCTGTCAATTTTTGGCATCACGGTAACTGTGGCAGTTGAGGTGTGAATTCTGCCCATTGTTTCAGTCTCAGGAACTCGTTGAACACGATGGACACCTGATTCAAATTTAAGTTTTGAGTATATATTTTGACCAGAAATTTGGAAAAAAATCTGTGAAAAACCGCCAGCAAGTGCAAGTGATGAGCTAAGAACTTTAACTTTTGCCCTTTGGGAATCGGCTCATTTTTGGTACATACGAAAAAGATCGCCAACAAAAATGTTAGCCTCGTCACCCCCAGCAGCTCCGCGAATTTCAACAATTACGTCTTTATCGTCATTTTCATCTTTTGGAAGCATTAAAATTAAGAGTTTTTCCTCAAGTGCTTCAATATTTTTGTTGGCGGTTGCAATTTCAGATTTTGCTAAATGTTGTAATTCTGGGTCTTTTTCTTGACTAAGAAGTATTTTTGCATCTTCAAGTGTTTGCTGATTTTTTAAAAGTAAATCAAATGTCAAAGAAATTTCTTCAATTGAAGAAATTTCTTTTGCGATTTCTAAATATTTTTTTTGATTATTGATTACTTCATCAGTTAGCAAAAGCTGACTTAAGTCTTGATATTTTTTGTGAATTTTTTCTAAAGAGTCTAAAAATTTTTTTTCCATTGTTAGTTCAACCTACGTTTTTATTTTTAAAATTTTAAATTTTTTTTATAAATTTTAAAAATAAAAGTTAAATATCGGCGGTTGCTTGAGGATTTTGATTGCTAGAAAATTTAAGCCAACGCGCTGAGTGAGCTAGTCTTTCAATTTGGGCTGGATCCTCAAGGGAAAAAACTTTTTCTGAAGTTTTGTCCAAATCAGTTTGAATGTCTTTTGTTTGAGCAAGTCATTTTGCTAAAACTGTTGGATTATTATCAATTTTTACACCAATTGGGTCAAATTGGCCAATTCCTTTAACAAGTTGACTTCTCCCCGGAGTGGTCTGCGGGAAATATCCTCCCCAAAAAATACCGATAACTTGGTTATATTCATTTACAACGAGCGAACCAGACATTCCACGTCCACCACGAAGTCCGGGAAGTGAAATTGAAGTTGCACCTTGGAAAGATTTAGGCGAATTATCTTGCTTGAATTGATTGTCTTTTTTTAGCTCGTCCACTGTAACAAATGAATTTTTATCGTCAGTAATTCAGTCAAATCCACCTAAAAAACCACCTAAATAAGCATGCAGTGGTAAAGCTGATTCAATTTTTGAGGTCTTAAGTTGGCTTCCTTTTGTAAAAGTAGGGAGAAATTTATTTGTTACTAAAACATCAAGTGGAGCCTCATTGTAATGTCGAACAGCATCGGGAATATTTTTTATGTATTGTTCTTCACCAAAAGGGTTAAAATCTAGAAAAGGAATGCCAATATTAAATGGATTTTTTATCTGTTCATCATCAGGAAAAGTTACTTCAATTATTGCAATATCGCGAAATTCTCCCTTTACAGGCGTATCTAGGCCAATTGGATTAATTTTTAAATTATTTCAGAATTTTTTTGACTCAGAGTTTATATACTGAAATCCTTCAGGAGGTAAAAAATCTCTGTTTGCTTCAGTTTTTGAAATTCGATCAAAACGACGGAATAAATTAGTATCATCAAAACTAATGTCATTTAATTTTTCCAAATTTCCATCAAGTAAATAGGAAAATGAATAAATTTGATCCGGCTTGTTAATCAAATCTGAAACAACGTGTAAATTTGTGGCAAGATAATAAGTGTTAGTAGGTAAAAATTTTCCTTCATTATCAGGGTCAGGTTTTAATTTTCGATCAAAAACTCAAGCTGTTCCTGAGGTAATTCGGGTTGTATTTGAATTAGTTCTTGGGTCAAAAGCATTTGAACGTAACTGAATTACCATTGATCTTGAACGCAATGAGTCATTAATTATATTTTTTTCAAGAACTTTTGCGCCAAAATCTTCAATAATATTTTTACTTTCATTAGTGTTGGTAAATTTTACGTTGATTTTGTAATAGTCTTGAACTGAATTACCAAAGTGAAATGAAACTCCTGACTTATCAATTTTAAAATCAGCTAATGAAGCAAAACTATAATTTAATTTTTCAAAATTGCTTAATTCACCAGTATTTTTAAAAAGTGTTGGTTCTAATAGTGTTTTTTTGATTGCTTGACCAAAAAGTGGCCATAAAAGTGCATCACTTGAGGAGTTTAAACTTTGAGAAATATTTTTTAATTTTTCTGAAATATTTGTTGTAGTAGGTAATTTATATCAAGAATCAATAAAGTTAAAATTTATTTGACTTGTAAATTCGCTTGAGGCAAATATCTTATTATATGAGTTAAACCCTTCAACTTTAATAATTTGACCAGGGCTTGTTGGGCCTGAAGTTAAGTCGTTTTCTTTTGGAGTTAAAATTAGGTAAAAATCACCATTTTGATCATTTGAAAGTGAGGGAACTTTTTTGATGTGATACATTGAGTGATTTAAATCACCAAAATCGATATATTTAGATAATGTCTCACCTGAATTTTCAGAGGAATTTATTAAAAAAGATGGCAAAAAGTTAGAATACTCATCTTTAAGTTTGAAACTTTTAATTTCAGTTAATTTTTTTAGATTGTGATTTGACTTAACTTTTAATTTTACAATTTTTGAAACAAAATTATGGTATGTATCATGATAAATTGACAAGACAACATCAACAGTTCCAGTTTGGGCATCATATGAGTCCTTTAAAATTGTTGCTTTTAAATAATAGAAATTTTTAACCTTTAAACGATAAGGATTTTTGGCAATATCTTGAATGTTTGGGACTGACTGTTGTTCGCTTGAAACATCAAATTGATCTGAATTTCTAAGCTTAGTTATGTCAATTTTTTCAAAATTTGATGGTAAATTTATATGGTCTCAAATATCTGAGTCAGATTTTAATGAGTCAATATCAAAAGTTTCTTGATTTTTTAGTTGTAAAGTTTCTATTTTTTCAAAAGCGGTTTGAATTCTTTCTTTATAAGCATAAATTCCGGTTTGATTGGTTTCAAAGCCGGTAATAACAAACTCTTTTGATTGAACCAAAGTTTTTGAGTCTTTATTATAGGAATCAATCTTAACTTTAATTGAACCGTAAAAATCATTAGCAGAATTTGTAACTGGGGTAATTTTTAAGTCAAATTTTGAATTTAAGTCATGATTATCAACGCCTGGAATAAAAGTTCAAAGAATTGCTGAATTTAAAAATGAACTTCTATTGTTAAACACGCGACGAGTTATTCCATTCAAATTATCATCTAAATCTAAGGTTGAATACTCTTTTAAAAAATCAGATGCCTTAAGTTTGCTACCTAAAGCCACTTTACCTGAAATTATTGAATCTAAAGGGGTCTTTAGATTAAGTTCTTGATCTCAAGGGTTTGGTTGGCCTATTTCCAGTGTACCCTTAAGAACTCTTTCAACCGCACCAAGTGGTGTGCAAGATGCGATAAAAAATGTAGTTGAAATTCCAACTAGCGGGAGAATTTTAATTAGTATTTTTTTCAAAGATTTATTTTGTTTTTTTGCCATGATTGATATAATTATATTATAATTATCTTTAAAACAATAAATTTTAAAAACTTTTTACGGCTCATTGGTGGAATGGTAGACACGGCAGACTCAAAACCTGCTGCAGCAATGCGTATCGGTTCGAGTCCGATATGAGCCACCAAATATAGTATACCTCTCATATTATTAATTTAATTATAAATAATTTAAAGAAAAGCACTCTGACTTGGAGTGCTTTTCTTTAAATTTGAACTGTTAAATTCAACACTTTGTCTTAATTTTTGCTATCAAACTGACAAACCCAGGAAAAATAACTATCAAAGAAAAACACTGAATTCTAAATCTAACACTCATGAATACAAAATCTACTTATTAATCAAACTAAAAAAGCTAAAATTTTGCTTAAAAAGTAAAATTATGGAATTTTTAAACTACTTTTTTAGTTTAAAACACTAACAAAAATCATAAAAAATACAACTACTATTTAAACTCAATGCAAATAGAAAAC
>NZ_JAWPGQ010000008.1:0-38759 GCF_033343935.1 Mesomycoplasma ovipneumoniae
AGTTCAGCACTATTTGCAACATTTTCTAAATTTGGCGGAATTTCCTTTAGTATAAATTCTGAACCGGTTTTTGTTTTTCCTTCTAATTTTGAAATAAAACCTGATTTGCAAGATGAAAAATTAATGTTTACAAACATTGACGATGTTGACAATAAAATTGACTTAGCATTAAGTTTATTTGATAAAAAAACACAAAAAAGTAGCAAATTAACACTTAATTTTGTTGATGTTCCTAAGAAAACTAACCAAAAAAATTCATCAGAATTTTTAAAGATCTTTAAGAAAAATTATAAATTTAACTCAGCTATTTCTAAACATTTAGCAGAAAACAAACTTAGTGTATCAGAATATTTTGTCCAAAATCCTCAAAATTTAAATCTTGAACAGTTTAATTCTTGATTTACTTCAAATTCAACTGAAACTGAAAATAAAACATTTCTAGAAGAAATTAAAGATTTAATCCCTAATTTTGCTCCAAAAAGTGTCGCTTTTTCAGTAAAAGAAAACAATAATAATCCTAAAAATTCTAATATTATCAATGTTGGACTAAATATTGAAGGTAATTTTGCTGATGGAACATTACTTCCTTTAGGTCTAAATCTTGGCGAAGATAATACCTATACTTTCAATTTTGAACTAGAATTTGATGCAAATGAAGAAATTTATGGTGCATATTTTAAAAACGCAATTGAGACTTTTGACAAACAAGGATCAGAAAATATTGACAATTTAAGCTTTGAAATTAAGAAAGATTTGCCAATTACAGTTTTTGCTTCAACAATCGATGATAAAATCAAACCTTTTTTAAATAGAACTTACGATATAAAAGATATAACAACCCAACTAGCCCCTTTTTTCGAAGCTCTTAATTTTTTTGCAACAAAAAGTAATAAAGTTAATCAAACTTCAATAGTTTCAAGTACTGAACCCTCCACTGATCAGGTCGCAGAAGGTTCGGCTACACCTGCAGCTGATGATACAAATGTTAGTGCTTTCACGACCTTATTCCAAGATACAGAAGAACCAACTCCAGCTCCTTCTTCAACCCCTCCCGCTTCTTCAAGTTCAGACTCAACCCCTTCTTCAAGCGAAAAGTCAAATACTCCAACCCCAAGTCCAAACCCAACTACCCCTACAAGTTATCAATCTTTAGGTGATTATCTAAGAAAACTTTTTGAAAACCTTGAAAAATCTAATCTTCCTGAAGGCACTTCTGTTTCTATTTCTGCAAATCATCAAGATGAAACCTATGAAATAAATCTTAAGATTAAAACCCCTAATGGAATTGAAAGAAATTTAACAGTTGAAGTTGATGATGTAAATAAAGACAATAAACTTTATAAATCTTTTTCTGATAGCGTAAAAACACACCTATTTTTAGATTGAAAAACTAATATTGAAACAGAAGAACAATCTTTAGAAGACGGTCAAAAACAGCAAGTTGTAAAATCAATTTCAGCCGTTAATAATCCAAATTTTAGATTTAAGGCAAACGAAGCACCTTCTGATAAATCAAAAGAAAAAGTTCATGTTGATGAACAAAAACAAGGTATTTATCTAGCTGAAGGTGGAATTTCTTTGGACAAAACTGTAAATAACAATACAGATCTAAAATTAAAAGACGGCGTTTCTTTCCTTTATGCTTTTAAACCAAAAAAATTACCCAAAATAGATTTTCTCCAATATTTTTTACTAAAAACAGGTGAAGAAGAAAATAATTTTAATTTAGTTATTGAAAAGCAATATAACGTGCACGATGTTTTTAAAATTGGAGCTGATTTTGTTCCTAAGCAGCCAACATTTTTTCGTAAAAATAGCGATGGATTCCTAACAACCGACAAAGAAGGATTTAAATCAACATATAATGGTGAAATTGTAGTTGTAACTGATGAGCATACTAAGAGAACTGCAATAGGAATTGATCCAAAAAATCCTCACAATGATTTTCATGATTTTCTTAATAATTCTGATTCCACTATTATTTTAGGCGTTGATATTGAAAAAAAAGGTGACAAATCGGTTATGAATATGAAGTTTTATTCTACTGAATCTGATGATGCTAAAAAACCGATTTTCACTTGAAGTCGTGAAATACCAACAGGCGCAAAATTAGATTTTGAAAAAGGTTTTACTTTTGGAACTACCAAATCACAACTTCAAGAACAAATTGACAAACAATTGGAGAAACTACCTCGAGGAAGATCTGAAACCGGAATAACCTTTAAAGGTTTTGTTTTATTCGACACACCTCAAACTGAAGAAGAATATAATAAACTTTTTGAAAAATTTAGATCCGAATATCTCTAATCACAAATTTTAATTATAAAAAAGCCTCGTTTTTACGAGCTTTTTTATAATTAAGTAACAAAATTTAAAGCCCAAAACTAAATAAGTTAGTAAAAAAATAACAAAAATGGAACAATCAAAATCATAGATAAAAATTAGTTGTCTGATTTTTTTTCTACTAATTTATCAGAAAAAATATTTATCTGAATTTTTTAAACTTATTTAGTGTATAATTTAATTTTATTTTCTAGTTTGCTCCTTAACTAATTGGACCAATCTAATCGATTTTTCTAAAAAAAATCTGGAAAACAAAAAGAAGCGGGGTAAAATAATGAAAAAAAGTATCTCAAAACCTGATTTTTCTAAAGCATTCAAAATATTTTTGAGTTTTAGCACCTTATCTTTAACAATTTCTGGAATTACTTTGATTGGTATAAAAAATCGCGATAAAACAGATCAAATTAACATACCAATTACCCACTCGGCCCAAGAAACTGAAGAACTTTTGGATAAAATTAATTATTTATCATTAGGTGATTCGATTTCTGCTGGTTTTAACTGGGATTATTCTTTTGATGTTAGAGGTATGCTTGATGAAAATAATCAAGTAAAAGGACTTTCGTATCCTGCCTTTTTTGCTAATTTTATTCAGAAAGTTAATCCAAATGCCCTTAAATCGTTTGACAATTTGGCACTTTCTTGAACAACAGTCACAGATTGACTATATTTACTTAATCCTGAAAATGAAAAATACAAAAATTCAGACAAAACACATTTTCGTTTCAATTATCATCTAGACAAAAAATTAAATTCGCCATATGGACAACAAATTCGTGAAGTTTTTGATGACTTTTCCGCAACAAGTTTTCCAAAACTCCACAAAAAAATTCAAGATTCAAATTTAATAACACTTTCATTAGGAGCAAACGATTTAATTGAATCTATTGATTTTCGTGTAATTGCAAAACCAATGCAAAAACTTGCCACAAAAGCTGAGGCAAGTTTTGAATTTATGCAAAATATTGAACTAGCCTACCAAAAAATTTATCGAAATTTGCTAGCCTTAGTTGAAAATTTGCGCAAAATCAATCCTAAGGTTCAAATCGTTTTAGTCGGCTATAATTCTTTGACATCAAATATTGTTAAATTTTTTGAAAAATTACTAACAAATGAAATAGGTTTGCCCGAAAACTATGCTAATTTAGCAATAAAACGTTTAAATTCAACAATTAAACAAGTTGCCAAAGTTCAAAAAGTTCAGTATGTTGACTTGTATAATGAAAAAATTTGACAAGAAAATCCAACTGAGTTTGCAACAAAAGAATTAGATATTCACCCTTCGACAAAAGGTTACAAAAAAATGGCCCAAGACCTCTTGTTCAAACTTGCTTTGGAACAAGATATTTTATTTAAAAACGAAGAACACAAAAAATTAGGCTGAGATAAGGATTATATCGAAAAAGATTTAAATAATTACCGTCGTACTTTAAATATAGCATCAAATTCACAAATTCTTGAGGCCTTAAGTCTTGAAGGCTCAACTGATAAGTTTATTTCTCAGACCTCTAAGATTGAAGAAAGAACGACTGCTGATATTCAAAAAACTGAAAAATCACCACTTGAAAATTTTGTAAATGTTATATTAAATAATAATTTTGGTGATTTTTTAAGCCGTTTTGTCCAGTTAGGACTCCAAAATAATCCAGGCGTGCAAAAAACTTTAACTGATTTTTGACAACAAAACCAAAAAGCTGGCGCTTCTTTTGCCCAAATTTTGCAAAAAATTTTCTCAAGTGGCTTTTTTAGTCAAATAATTTCGCGTTTTCAGACTTATGTTCAAAATATTATTGATACCCAGAACTGAGAAAAGGCAACAATTTCTGATTTAGTTAATCAAATTTTTGCTGATTTTGATGAAAAACAAATAATTGATGTTTTAAATACTGTTGTAACTTCTGAATTTGCCAGTGAAAATCCTGAAAAAACTAAAGAACTAATTTTTGCTTCTATTTTTGGTCAAAGTTTAGTTCAGGATCTTATAATTAATAATATTATCAAACTTGATGTTGCATATAAAGATAATTTAAAGGTAGTTTTTACTTTTGACTCAATTAGAAAATTATTTACAAAAATAATTACTGATTTTCAGTTTCGCACTAAAGACTATAAAAATTCTGCCACTTTTCAGCAAATAATCCAAACTTACCTTGAAAATCCTCAAAATGACGCTGATAATGTTAGTTTTATCCGCAATTTTATCTCAGAAACACTAAAACATCATGAGTCTGTTAAGGTTCTAGTTGGCATTATTAACGATAATTTTAATTTTAATTTGTCTAAAAATGATCAAGATTCGCTCACTGATCTTTTAGTTTCGCTTGCTGATGTTATTGTGCGAACAAATGTCTGGACCAAATTGAACGATATTGCTGCTAAAAACTTTTTAGAAGTTATTAAGAAATCTGATTATAAAAATATTGAGAGCATTTCATCAATTTTTGCTGACCAAATTTATACAAATTACACATCTTTTTTTAATGATTCCAAAAATTTACTTGATTTATTTCATGAACTCTTAAGTTTTGAGCTAAGCAATAATCAAATTGAGTCACTTAAAAAATTACTTAATAAATTCTACCCAATTTTAACAAAATTTGACCTAAGCAACTTTATTGATACTTCTTCGCCAAATTATGCTAGTTTTTCCTTTCTTTTTGATTCGGTCAAAGATTTTTTAGTTTCAAATTCATTCAAACCTTTATCAGATATCGTAAATTCAGCAATTAATGATTTTTTGATAAATAAAAGCCAATATAAGCGAATTGATGATCTAAATCGTTTTGGCTTTCAGTTTTTAGCTAATAATCTACCAAAACTTGAAGAAAATATTTACGATTTTATTGCACAAAATGTTAAAAATGAAAAGTTTTTAACTAGTCTAATTGATTTAATTAGCAATTCATTGACTGACCAAGGTCTAAAACCTAAGTCAGTTGAAACTTTTTCAGCAATTATTAGGCTAATTTTTGAAGATTTTTACGCTAAATATCAAATCTGAAAAGAAGATAAAACAAGTCCGACTAATAATTTAATTTTTGCTTTTGTTAAAGGTGCAATAAATACTTTTGAAACCTTTACAAAATCAAATTTTAGCCAGTATGACTCACTTAAAACTAACCTTGAATCGGCAAGAAAAGCAAATAATGAATCAGAAATTCAAGAATATTCAGCAAAAATCGTGCATCTTGATCAACAACTTTCATTTCAAAATTTTTCTAGTTATTTTCTAAATAATTTTTTTAGCCAAGAACAAATTTATTCACTTTTAAAAAGTCTTGCTAGCCTTAATTTTCAAAGCAAAATTACAAATCATGATCTGGTTTTATTTTTCAAAAACCTTTTTGACCAATCTTTTTTACATAAGCAATTAATCGAAAAATTAAACCAAAATAGTTTTTTTAACAAGGGAAAAATTCAAAAACCTCTTTTGAATATTTTATCTACCTTCTTTGAATCTTCAGAAGTTGAAGAATTACTTTCAAAACTTATTGATTACTTTTTTGACGATAAAAAGTTTGAAGAACACCCTGATTTTAATTCGTTAATTCAGAATTTTATTATAGAAAATTCTCAATTAATTGAAAAAGTTTTTACACTTTTTTTAGGAAATACAACAACTTGAGAATCAATTTCTCAATTTTTACAGGCAATTTTGGATGAATATAAACTAAATTTAAAACCAGAATCTGTTGATACAATATTAGAACTTGTTCGTGATTTTTTAACAAAACTAAAAGATTCAATTCTAAGTGTTAAAAGTGAGGCAACAATTCAACCGCCATTAACAATAAAATCAATAATTACTATTATTCTTGATGCAATTTCTAATAATCCAACCCCTAATAAATCGGTTATTGAGACTTTATTTGATAGTTTTAGCGTTGATATTGCAAATAATTACTATTCTCCAGAGGCAACAAGTACCCAAGATTCAAGTAAAATTAATCAAGATAAAATTTCTTCATTAATTGCTGAAGTAATGAAAACTGAGCCTATTTCAGAGCAAATTAAATCAAGTTTATCAACCATTCCAGATGAATACCGTGAAGATATTGCTCCAATTTTTGATTCATTTTTACAATCTGATGGAATTAAAGAATTATTTAATTCCTACTTTAAAATAGTTGCAAAAGCAAATATTAATAGGCCATTAAATAATTTGTCATTAATTAAGACTTTATTTGAAAAGCAATATTTTAACAAAATTATTGGTGAATTTATTGTCAAATTAGACGAAAAAAAGAATAATCTAACAACTAATTTTGCAAAACTAGCAGGAAAAATTTTTAAAACTGAATTTGAACAGAAAGATTTTGAACCTTTTTTCAAGCTAATTAAGAAAATAATTGAAAATAATATTAAAAGTTATTACAACGATGAGCCAGAGTCAATAAATATTTTTTCAGGCGAACCTGAAAAGATAAATGTGAGTCAAGATATTTCTGATTTTCCAATTATAGCTCAACCATTTAGTGATTCTGGTACTGAAGAACAATCGCCAAGTTCATCTACAACAGAAACGCAAAAACAAAACCTAGACAAAAAGCCCGCAAATTATTCAAAAGAAAATGCTTTTTTAACAAAAATTATAACTATTTTATCTAAATTCACTAACGGTCAGTTTTCTACTTCAAATTTGAATTCATTATTAGAATCTGAAATTGGAAATGAAGCGTTTATCGTTGATCTAGTCAAGCAAATTGCGTCAGTTTATGATCAAATTGATAAATCAGAAAAAGATAATATTTGAAATATATTGACAAAAATTTTTAAATCTGATTTTTTCAAAAAAAAAATTGAACTATTAAGCGTTGGAAATATTTCCAGTTTTTCAATCTTTAGCGGTCTGTCAGAAAAAACCAAGGAAAAAATTGAGCCAACATTTAAAAGTTTGTTGCTAGGATTTTTGCCAAATTCTGCAAACAAACTTTTTATTTTTCGAATTTTAGACTATATAAATAAAAATCAAGAATTATTTAAAGATGTAAAAACATTTTCAGGAATCTTAACTAAGTTTTTAGATGATAAAAATACCAATCAAACCCAGAGTTCGCAAAAACAAACTAATAGCCAATTTTTGAAAGGCTATTTGTGGCATGTGCTTGATTTTTTAGTAAAAAATGATGAATTTTTAGATATAGCCGTTGATGTAATTGCCTCATATTTAAATTTAAATTTAGAAGGCACCAACCCAAATTTAACTAATAAAGTTGAAAAACCAAGAGAGATTCCTAAAGCTTTTTTAAAAGAATTCATTGGTCTAGGTTTTGACAATCCTTTAATTTCCGATATTTTAGATCAAATGTTAGCAGCAGTTAAAACTTTAGATTCAGGTAAAGAAGCATCTAGTTTTTTCAGTGCTATTTTTAGTAAATTAGATTTTGCAAAATTAATTAATCTTGATTTAGTCGTTAAAATTGAACCAAAAATTAGTGTAGATGATTCAACAGGTAAAGCTTCAACCGAACAAAAAGATTTAATTAATGAACAAAATTTAACATTAAACACACCAACTGGACAAAAAATATCAGTTAAAACACTCGCTGATTTCTTTGATTTAATATTTTTAGCCTCACCAAACTGAAATAAGGCAAAGCAAAATGATGCTTCGCCAATTTTAAAAGAATTAAATCATATAAAATACACCGGAATTTCATTTAAGGATCTTTTCACATCAAATAAAAAAGATCCTCAACTTGAAGCAATTTCAAAATTATTTCATAGAATTTGGTACTCTGAGAACAAAGGAACTAGTAAAATATCAATCGATAATTTCAAAAAAACATCGAAAGGAAGACTCCTTTATAGGTTAGTGTTAATCCTTCTTTTTTACACATATGAATCTAGGATTTCTAATTCTTGAACTCGAACCTGAGCGTTTTATGGTGGTTTAATTTCATCTTGAAACGCTTCCGAAATAATTCGCGCATCGTTACAAAGCGGTCAACAGTCTAACAGAAATAATACGCAAGATAGTAGCTACAATAAATTTATTAATGACATAATAGGACAACCCCTCAAATCCACAAGTTGGTGAGGGATCAAAACTTGATATAATTCTCACGATGTAAAATTAAATGATATGCTAACAATGATTTATTATAATTCTGATAATAATCGATTTTCTAGCCGCACAAACCAACCTAAATTAAAAGACCAAATTTTGCAGCAAATTCATGATGGAGCCTATCCTGATTATTATCAAAATCCCTAAAAATTAATATACTACTTAAATAAAACTCTTTTTAATAAGGTTTTTCTATCAAAAGTTTATCGCATATTTTTCTATCTTCAAGTGGTTTCTACTATAATCGTGACGAAAGCTACTACTTAAATTTTTCATCAAAATCTTGCAAAATTAAAAGAATTCTTCCAAAATTGATTGTTTTTCTCGCTAAGTTTATAATTTTTTGCAAAAATTTAGTTTTGAAATCAAAATATTTAATATTCCCAAAAATATAATTTTGATATTTTAAAAATTGTATCGGTATAAAATAATAATATCGAGTAAATTTATGGTATAATTTCACAAAATGAAAATCTTAAAAAATCGCTATCTTTTTGTTCTTGATCTTGATGGCACAGTGCTTTCTGATAGTGCAAATTCTGAAATTCATCCCGATACTGAATCAGGAATTAAGCGCGCTGTTGAATTAGGACATGTTGTTTGCATTCTAACAGGAAGACCTTGAAGATCAACAAAACCAATATACGAAAAATTAGGTCTAAAAACAATTGTTGCTAATTTTAACGGTGCTTATATTCATAACCCAACAGATTCTGAATTTATTCCAACAATTAATTACATCAATTTAAACGACATTTTATATATAATGGGTGACAAACGGGTAAAAGCTGAAACCTCAAATGTTGCAATCGAAGGACCTGGATGAGCTAAAATCAAAAAACGCGATAAACAATTAGAGCAAGTTTTTGGATTTGACCATATTAAAAATCTAAAGCCTGGTCTAAATTTCCATAAAATACCTTTAAAACCGACTTGTTTAATTCTTGATACAAAACCAAGTACAAACATCAACGATTTTAAATCATATTTAGAGCGACGCTATGGCGATCTAGGTGAATTTTCGGCCTGATCAAAGGGAGAAAATCACACATACGTTTTTGATATGACCGCAATTGGGGTTAATAAATCTAAGGCTGTTTCAATGCTTTCGCGTTATTATAAAATTGACTTAGAAAATATAATTTCAATTGGTGATAGTTACAATGATATTGGTATGTTTGAAATTTCAACAATTTCTGTTGCAATGGCAAATTCGCCTTCGCAAGTAAAAAAACATGCAACCGTTATTCTTAAAAAAACAAATAAAGAAGGTGGTGTTGGTTATTATATTCACCGTTTTTTAAAAAATCCTGAAAAAGAAATCGAAAAATCAAAAAATGTTAAATATGCGCGTTCAGCAGTTTCAGTTCAAGCAACCGAGTATTAAAAAATGAAATTAGAAAAAATTGCAATTTATGGTGGTTCATTTAACCCCGTTCATAAAGCTCATATACAAATTGCAAAAAAAGCAATCGATTTTTTAAATTTAGATATGCTTTTTTTTGTGCCAAATTATATAAATCCACTAAAAAACAATAAAGAAAACAATATTGACCCTGCATTTCGTTTTGAAATGTTAAAATTAGTTCAAATTGAAAAAACACAAGTTTGTGATTATGAAATTAAAGCCAAAAAAATTAGCTACACAATTGAAACAGTAAATTATTTCAAGCAAAAATATCCTGATGCCAAACTTTTTTTAATAATAGGTTCTGATAATCTTGCCAGTTTTAAAATGTGGAAAAATTACAAAGAAATTCTTGAAAAAGTCCAACTTGTTGTTTTTAGGCGTAAAAATTATCCTGATTTAGGAAATGTCAAACGTTATAATGCCTTAATTTTGCCAACTCAGTTGCCTAATTTTAGTTCTTCGCAAATAAGAAATGGAAACTTTTTTGGTCTTGATCCAAAAGTAAATGCTTTTATTGGCGCTAATTTTTTATATGCTAATTCAATTCTTAAAGGTTTTCTTGGCAATTCTGACCGACTTATCCATTCAAAAAATACCGCTGAACTCTCAAGCGAGTATGCTAAAATTTACGGTCTGGATTCAAAACAGGCTTATTATGCTGGCTTATTTCATGATTTAACCAAAAAATGAACCAGGCAAGAACATATTGATTTTCTTAAATCCCAAAAAATCGATGCCAGCGACCTTCAAGACTATGAACTTCACCAACTTTCAGCTTCAATTTGACTAAAAAATGTTTATTTACTACCTTTTGAGCAAATAATCCGCGCTATTTCTTGTCATACAACCCTTTGTTTTGAAATGTCATTATTTGACAAAGCAATTTATGTCGCTGATAAATTAGCTCGTGGTCGTCGGTTTTCAGGTATTCAAAAATTACGCGACTTAGCAAAACAAGACTTAAATAAAGCCTTTAGCCAACTTGTAAGAATGTCCAAAATTGAGCATGAAAATATGAAAAATTCAGCCAATCAAATGAAACTATATGAAAAACATCAAAATTAAAACTGCTATTTTTTATGCTGATAAGCAAGAACAAGTAAATTTAGAATTGCTTGGTGCAAAATTTATAAAAAATGTTAGCGTTTTAAACCTAAATTTTCTTGTTTATGAATATAAAAATATTTATTTTTTTTATATTCATTCGCAAATTGGCTTAATTAATTCAGCTATTTTTGCTCAGACAGTTGCAGTAAAATTTTTAATTACTAATATAATAAATTATGGCGCTTGTGGTGGAAGGTCATCAATTGATTTTTCAAAAATGAAAAATCAATTGATATTTCCTAAACGTTTTTATTTACTTGATGCAAAAACACCTTGATATCAGCCAGGCCAACTACCATTTGAACCTAAATTTTACGAGAATAATTTACTTGCTACTGAAAATTTTAATTTAGGCTCATCAAATAGTTTTATTTTTGAAGAAAATCAAGTAAAAGATTTTCAATTTGTTGATTTTTTTGATATGGAATCATTTTCTTTTGCTCAAATAAGTGCCAAAAATAGCTTGAATTTTTATTGTATTAAATATTTAAGTGATAAAATTGGCCAAAATCTTGACATTTCCCAAATTAATTTTAACATAAAACAAGGCGCTCAAAGTGCTGTAGAATATGCCTTAGCTCTTCTTGAGAAAATCTAAAAAAAAATTTGTTCACTATTATAAATTTGCAAAAACAGTTTGAAAAATTAAATTATAGTTTTTCAAACTGTTTTTGTTTTAAAGTGGCATAAAACACTGACAATTGTTCACCTTTTTTATTGTGTATTAGATTAAGTGTGCAAGGTTTAGTGCTTTATTTTAGATTCTGCTATTTTTCTTTAACACCTTTAATCAACGTTTTAAGGCAAGAAAGTATGATAGTTTTTTGTGAAATTTTTAAATTTTTTTATATTTTAATATTGAAATTTAAAAATTATTCATTAAAAAATAAAGTCCAAAAAAAATGCCTTGTTATGTAATGTTTTATTTTATTATATTGTAATATTGAAATCATTATAATTCACTTTTGTGATCTTTTCTAGTAAAACATGAATTAAAATATAAATATTAACTATTTTTGATTTTCGTTGATTAAAATATGTATAATATTTATATAAAGATAATTAGGAGGATGTGCTATGAAAATGTCAAAAAATAAACTATTTAAGGTTTTCCCCTTACTATCGTTTTTAGCAATACCAATTTTTTCAGGTCTTATTTCGCTCACACTTTCATCAGAATCTAACAAAACTGGTAATTTTGCAAATACTTTTGCTAATAAAATTAATTACGACAACAAATTATCAAAATCACAAGAAGATCTTGCTGGTTTTAAGCAAAAAAATAAAAAAATATTTAGTAGAAAATCTAATCAAAAATTCACGAATTTTTCATTACTAAAATCTAGTAATGTGGAAAATGTTTTAAAAGCTGAAAATGTAGATATTAAAATATTTTTAGATTTAATTGATACCAACAATAATTCCTTAAGTGCAAATGTTGAATATTATCAAACTAAAAACAATGAATATTTAAAACAAATAATTTCGCTCCTTGAAGAAAATAATATAAAAATAAATAGTAGCTATGTAAGCAAATTGTCGCCAATAATATGAATTAATATTAATTCACTTGCTGAAAAAAAATCCCTCGAATTATTAGAAAAACTAGATTTTGTTTCATTAGTAATTAATAATATAGAAAATACAACAAACTCGGATTCACTCCCGACTTATTCTGCTAAATCTTCAAACCAAGAAGCTAAACCCAAAATATTTTACAGCAACTTAGAACATGCCGCCTACTATTACTCATATTTAAGAAATACCAAAGATTATTTTACAAAAGAACAGGAAATAGTTGATTATAAGCATATAAGAGATAATACATACGAAAAAGTCGGAGTAATTGAACCAGGTATGAGCGGTACCTATGATGAAAGCGATTCCCTCAAAGCTCAAATTCCAAAATACTTGGTTAATTACTATAATATAGGTCGTGCTGATTCAAAAAAAACTAATGAAAATCAAAATGATCACGCCAGTTTGGTTTCTGGAATAATAGTAGGAAAGAGCGGATTCGCATTTAATACTGAATTGCATCTCGCAAATTTAGGTAAAGAAGTAAAGTTCGACTCCCCTGTTTGAATGTCAGTTTTTGAAAAACTAATAATTGAAAAAGGAGTTAGAGTAATAAACCATAGCTATGGATTTGATTTTATAGATAAAAAAGACGTTGATGCTGATTTTAAAGATATTTATGGTAATAATTCTATATTAAAAAACTCTGTCTCTCGATATATTGATCATCTTTATTATTTGGATTTTCTATCAAGAAAATATGGTGTTATAAATATTTTTGCTGCCGGAAATGAATATGATCATAGATTAAAAAATAAAGATCCTGAAAAAGAATATGGCTACATATCTGGCTATGCTAATGCAATAAATTCTATTGTTGTTGGCTCTAGTTTTGGTACAAAAGAAAACTTCTATGCAAGTAATTTTAGTAATAGATTATTACCAAAGGCTCTAAAAGACTTGCCTAAACCGCTAATAGTTGCTCCAGGCGAGAATATAGTTGGCTTATCTGATCAAGAATCGCCAGAATCAGGAACTAGTTTTTCTGCGCCAATTGTTACCGGTATAGTCTCAACCATAATTGGTGCAAATCATCATTTATTTGATAAAAAAAATATTATTCCAGCAATAAAGAGTGTGTTGTCTTCATCTGCGGTAGATAGCAAATTGGATTATCAAGGTATAAAGAATTTTGTTGAATCTACAAAAAAAGAAAATGAAAAACAAAACACATGGTCTTCGATTGATAATTACATAGAAGATTCTAGCAAAAGGTCATATTTGCAAAATTATGAAAATGAACACAAATCTAAGCCAAATGGTTTTGATACAGCAGTTGGTGCGGGACAAATTAATTTCGCTAATATACAAAAGGCAATAGAAAATTTAAAAACTTTTTCTGTATCATTTGAAAACACTGATGAATATGTTTATGTATCACCAGAAATAAAATTAAATAAAGGAAACAAAATAAAAGCTTCGCTTGCTTGAGCTTTTAACGCAGGATTAACAAAACCCCTAGAAAAATATGAATCCCCCCTTAATACGTGGTACAATAATTTACTTACATTTGGTTTATCATATGTTGCTGGTAAAGTCGTAGAATCAGCATATAATAAAGCTTTACAATCAAAATTTGAAAAAGAATATCATCCTAAACATCCTGATGAATGATTAAATAGAGAAACTCTCCTTAATAAACAAAAGAATTGATTGTTTAGTGATTATGATTTAAAATTGCAAAAAAAGGTGGGGGACAATTGACAAAGCATCTATTTAGATTTTGGTTCTTCAGCATCTTCGAACGTTGAGTTAATAAGATATTCAGCAGAAGAATCAGGGGTATACCGAATCCTGGCAAAGAAATATACTTCTTCTCTTTTTAAAGAATCGGTAGATGATAATTTGGCGGTTTCATATGTTATACAAGAAAAATAAAATATTTTTTATAGTAACTATGTTAGTAACTCCTTGGTTACTTCCTATAATTATTCTTGCAGTTCAAAATTTTTCTTTTGGAAATAAAACACGTTTTTCTACTCAACATTCACAAAAACCTATTATTTGAGTAGATGATAGTGATGATCTAATTAAATCAAATATTTTTTCATATAATGATTTACTAAATATTGACAGCAAAAAAGCACCTTGAATTCAAAACTCTAAATGGAAAAATACTTTTCTACAAAATCCTGAAGAAATTCAAGAAATAGTAAAAAAATATTTATATTTTCAAGAACAAGATTTTGCTAATAATTCAAATGATAAAACAACTAAAAATTTAGCAACTTTTTTCGGTAATCAATATAATAATAAAAAGAATGAATTTGGTTTTAATGAATTAAAATTAAATTCGTCTATTTGATTTACCGGTTTATTTTCTAATAATTTTTTAATCATTGAAGATTTCGACGATTATTCGGATTTTTTTAAACGATTTGAAGATAAGCAAGAATTTGAAAGAAAAAATTTAAATAAAGATTTCTTTGATAATAACCGACTTCTAGTTTATGTAAAAGAAGACGAGTCAAATGTTGTTCCTATTTTTAACAAAACAAGTCTAGAAACTAATTTATCACCAATAGATCTAATTACCTATAAAAATCAGAATTTAATTATTTCAATTGATCAAAAATTTTCAAATTATTTAAAAGAAAACTCTTCTTCTAAAAGAAGAAGCGAGGGGTTCCAAATTTTCTATAAATCAATTCCTAAAAATTCTTATAATAAATCATATCCGCTATCTTCAATAAAAATTACCGATATAGAAGATTTGGTTCTGTATAATTCGCTAGACAAAACATCAGCAGAGTTTAGTAATTTTTTGGATTTTATTAATAAAAAAAACACAATTTTGTCAAGAAAAAATTTGAAAAAGAATAGATTTTATGCATCACAAATTGATAAAAACATATCTAATTTAAGTGAAAATAAAATATTTTCAAACTTTAGCGAAGTAAAAGACTTGATAAATAACAAAAATTTATTGAAAAATGAGCACTGAAAAAGCGCATTTCACCTATCAAATTTATTTATACCCATAAAAACACAGGACAATACATACAAATTTAATAGTTTCATCTTGCAAAAACAACAATTAAAAGAGATTTTTCAAGATGAAATTATTTATTGAGAATTTGATAAAAATTCCAAAAAAGTTTTAATTTATACTTTAAATTACAAAGACATTTTCCATGGAATTGGAAAACAACCTGAAAACTTTAATTTTGATAACTTGTTACAATTTGAAAAAATTGATATTGGTGATATTGACGTCCAAGAAATTGAAATAAAAAAATTAAATTCCATCGAAGATTTCAATAATTTATACAATAAAACAGTGGTGTAAGTATGAAACAAAAAGCAAAAAAAATTTTTTATAGTTCTTTGTTATTAACAAACTTTATAGCTGCTGGGGTTGTTTCTACAATTTTAATCATTAATCGTATAAGTCCTAAAAAATCAGAAACACTTAGTTTTCAGGATGTGCCCGATGCTGAAAATAAATTTTTTACTAGCAACACCAAGCCTGAGGGTTTTGCTAATCCGGCAGACAATCATTGATTTACTTCGCAATATTGATCAGATTTGCTTCAAAAAAATCCAGAAAGAGCTAACCAATTACGGCAAAAATATCCATCTTTTGAAAACAACTTGTTCAAAAACTCCGATAACAATTTGCCACTTTTTAAATTAAGTAGCTTTTTTCGATCTGAATTTAAGAAAAATAATGACACATTAGAATTTGACCAAATAACTGATCAAGGTGTATGAAAAGATAAAAAAATTATTAATAATTTTGTGATTTTAAAAAACTATAATGACTTTTTCTCATTTTTTTCAAAGATAAAAAATGATAATTTCTACAAAAGAGTACTACAAACACCTGATTTTTTTCAAAAAAAGTCAATTATTGCTTATGTTCGACCAATCTGAAATTATCAAGATTTAGCCTTTACATCAAAAGCTAAAAAACCATTTTTTAATCCAAATTATACTTTTTTTGAGCCAAATAATCCCAATAATGTTGGGATTATGTCGTTTGACTCAAAATTCGAAAAATTTTTTACTTCTGGCCTTAAATATAACGAAATTATTGATCCTTTAGTAGTTAATAATCCGTTTGTTTCGATTATTGATTCAGATTTTTATAATGAAAAATTTAATATTTATTACAAAATTATAAACAAGTCAATTGAAAATAGTTTTAATCCTAAATTTGATATTCATATTAGCAAAATTGAAGATCTTGTTCTTTATAATAACATTGTTCGTGATAATGATTCTTCAAAATTCAAAGAATTTCTTTTAAAAAAACAGGAAATTTTAGATAAAAATAACCTAAAAAGCACAAGATTATATGCAAAAACAAATAAAAATCAACTAGAAAACCTAAAATTTTTTTCAACCTTAGAAGAAACAAAAAACCTAATTGTATCAATGCAAGATTCAATAAATTCAGAATGAGGTGATGCATTTGTTCCTTCAAAACTTTTTATTCCAACAGAAGATAATTCTGAAGTTTTTAATAAATTTATTTTAAAAAAACAAGATGCAAAAAAAATTTTTGATGACGAAATTTTGTATTGAAAAGTTGATGAACAAGCTAAAAAAATAAAAATTTACACCTTTAATTATAAGGATTTATTCCCTAATTTTGCAACAGAACCTCAAAATTTTAAAATTGAAAATTTAGAAAAACTTGAAAAAATTGATATTGGAAATACAACAATAACACAAGTTGAATTTTCTAAAATTGAAACACTAGATCAATTCAATGATTTATATAATCAAATAATAACTAAGAAATAATATTAAAACCTTAATTTTCTATTTCTTTTTTGGGTTAGCACGATTTATTTTTCATAGACTTATCAAGCTTTTTTACTAATTTTGTATTAATTTATTACCACCTATATGCAAAATTGACTCTTTGTGTGCAATTTTGCATTTTTCTTTTTTTATAAATTTGCCTTAAATTCTTCTGTAAAATGTAAACTTTTGCTTTTAAAAGTTTCAAATTCAGAAATTTTGCTGTGTGTAATTTTGTCTTCAACAGTCAATTTGAATTTTTTCATTTTGGCACCCTTTTTGAATCAGCTAAATCAAAACACTCAGTTATAGTTTATCTAATTTCACATTTTTTTGTATAGACTTATTTTTTATAGTAAAATTTAACTCATAAACATTTAGGAAGGGCAGAACGATTATGAGATTGAGCATTTTACCTAGAGTTTCAAAACGAAAACAAACAATTTTATTAGCAACAACTCCTGCAATAATTGCGACTTTAACCATTGGATTGTCCCAACAATTAAATCCTTATACAGGTCTAATTCCTAGGCCTCAAATAGTTTTTTCTCCCCAAAACAGAAATGAAATTCTAAAAGAACCAGAAAAACCAGCACAAACTGAAGTCCCAAAACCCGAAGTTACTAAAATAGATGTTCCCAAACCAGTTGAGCCAGTAAAAGTAGAAACGCCAAAGCCAAAACCAGTCATAACAACTCCTGAAAAAGCAATAATAGTACCGATAAATCCACCTAAGGTCCAACCTCAAACAATTCCTCGTACTGAAACAAAAGTAGTTAGTCAATCACAAACAAATGTTAATTCTAATCTTGAAGCACTAAAAGTAAAAGCACTAGCGCGATATAGTCAAGCAATCGATAATTCAATCAAAGAAGCAAAAGCAAAAATTGCCGGATTTCAACAAGAAATTGACGAAATTAACCGTATTTATGATCATCATTTTGATGATCCCTTTTATAATCCCAATAAAGTTACAAAATTAATCTGAGAAAATTTTCGGATTCAAAAATTACGAACTTTCGATGGTTCAAATGCTCCTGAATACCAACTTGAAAGAATTAAAAGCGATCTAAAAATACTTGAGGAGTTAAAACAAACCAAAAAATCATTTAATCAAGAAGAAATTAAAATGCTTTTGCGGGGAATGTTGCCTTCAACTGATTCACCTTATGTTTGGGGTTATGAAAATGAATCTGATAATCCTGTGCTAAATCAACTAAAAGCAGCAAATAATCGCCGTCTTATAAATATTCCTTCATGATATTCACGAACTCCAGGAACAATTTCTGATCTAACTTATGAGGGATGAGATCGTCAAGATGTCTCAAGTGAATTTAATGGAATTGATAATTCAATTGGAAATTCAGTAAAAGTTTATAATTATACCCCTAATGATAAAAATGAGGACAAAGCTAATCGTCAACCGCTCAAAGTTATTGTTCTTGATGCTAATGACAATAATGCATTTAAAAAATTTCAGGAAATTTTAGCAAAAGTACTCCAAAAAGATAATAAAATTCAAGCTGTTGTTCTAAAAAATGTCGGTGATAAAAACTCAAACCAAAATGTTGAAAAAATTTTAAGTTCAATTCCACCTTCAATTAAAAAATTAACGCTTTTCCTTGATAATTACAATGCAACGGCTAATTTACGTCCTTTAGAAAAAATAAAACTTGATGAACTTGAACTCTATTCAAATATTGATGCATTATCAGATAACTGGTCAATTAATCCAAATGCGCTAAAAAACATTGACTACATTAGTTTTGATTATAATAATGCCGCAACTTTTCATAAAAATCATCCTAGTGAAAAAATACCTGGATCAATTGTTTTTAGCACTTTAGCCTGAGATGCTCAGGATACAATTCAAACTGTTGATGAAGGTCTTTCAATTGTTTTTGACTCAAAAGTTTATCAGCGAATTTTCCAAGGATCTCATGGTGGTAAAGGTGGTCGTCCGGTTAATCTTGATTTTTCACGGGCAAAAAACATCAAATCACTCAAAGGCTTAAGTCTTGAAAAATTAGATAAAATCTGAAATGATCATGTTAAAAATTGAAAAGATGACAAATATTCTAACGAAGATTTTACCGGATTTCGTCCGATAAAATTTAGAAAATTAATTTTTGGTCTTGATGATGCCAATAATTTTGTTGCAAAATGAGATGATTTTAACGGCGGACAATTAAATTCACGGCTAACCTTTGACGAGCCAGGTGGAGCTCAAATTGAGTTTCGTGATAATCGCGGGGTTCAACCTTCAAGTCCAATAGTCATCTTTTTATCTGGTACACCTAGCGGAGACGCGATAACCGAAATTAGCGCCTTTATTAGAGCAGCAAATTCACGTAGTTTATTGGTAAATCGTCTTTATGTTGAAAATGAATCAGTTTTAAAACAGGTTGGTTCACGAATTGGTATTGTTCAAGTTTCAGTTAAAAAAGCTGACCAAAACACTGTTCAAGAGGGATTTTCAGGAGAGCTATAAAATGAAAATTAAATTTTTATTTCCACTTTTATCTGTTCCATTTTTTACAATCGCTTGTGGTAACAACCAACAGCAAAAATTACCTTCAGAACAAAATCAACAAAGTCAAAAAACCCTTCCAACTGAAGGAAATATTTCAAATTCACCCCAAATTGACCTAGTTTTTCAAAAAATTGATTCAAATTTTGAATCACTTTTTGGTCAAAAATCAGAAAATGAATTCAAAAAATTCATTTCCGAATCACAAAAGTCAGTTTTTCAACTTCTTGATAATAATGTTAAAGATTTAAGTAAAAAACAGGAAAAAATTACCCAAATTAACAATATTTTTACTGCTCTAGAAAAAATTGCACAGCAAACTCAATACGATCTTGAAGCTCAAAGATCGACAGCAACACTAACCTTAGGCGCACTTAAAGATATTTTTAAAGAAGAAAAACCAACCCAACCGCAGCCGCCTCAAAGTCCCCAAAATCCTCAATTATCAGAAGAACGTGATAAAAAAATTGCTGAATTAACTAATAATTCTCGTCCTTCTGGTCAAAATTTTAGTCGTTTTTCCAATGATGGTAAGCGGATAATTCTTGATCAATATGAAAATGATTTTCCCGAAAAAGAATGAGATTGGTATCGTATAAATTCTAATTTTAGCGGCGGTGGAATTGGTTTTGGATCTACAAGCGAACTTGAAAAAAAGCCGGAAAATTTCCCAAAAGAAAAGCCCGAAACTATTGCAAAATTAAATCAAAAAGCAAAAGAATCAGACCAACCTTTATTTGAAAAAGCACAATTTCGCCTTTTTTCCTTGCCGATTTTTGACGATAATGGAAATACAAATAAAATAAAATTCAATACTTACGAGGCAGGATTTAAAACACCGGCTTGATGAAAATCCAGCGAAAATTCTGACTATACTTTTGGTGGCCCAAATCGACTTGGTTTGCCAAGAAAAATTGTTTCTGAGGATTATAGGAAATTAATTCCAAATGTTGTTTCAATAAAAATCGAAAATTTAGTCGTTGATGATGCCTACCAAAATAACAATAACAATCCAATTACACGCACAAATTTTTCCTTTGGAACCTTAGGAATTTTAGACTACCAAATTCCGCAAAATTCATCCTACCCACTAAAATGATTCTTTTTAACTAACGCTCACGTGGCAAATAATTTGCAAATCGCCAATGATTTTCATGAAGGCAAACATTATGGACGTGATTTTTCAAATTATAATGATTCTGATTTTCGTTTAAATACACAAAGTATAACTCTTACAAAATTAAAACAAACTGTTCCTTTGAATACAATTTTACCAACCACTAGAGGAGCAATCGTTGAGGATGAATTTTATAACACAGTCAAACTTGATATCAAAGAAAACAATGGCAAAATTTACAATAACGGTTCGGAATCTCCAGATTTAGCTGGCGTTGCCAACCAAACAAAACCCCGCCAAAAACCAATTCAAAGTATGAATGTTAGAACTATTTTAATGGGTTCAGACGTTTTTAAATTCAAACCTAGCGATTTTAGTGATCAACAAGATCTCCAGAATGTTGATGAATTTCTTGATTTTGCAATTATTGAAATAAATTTCAATAATGAAGCAGAAGCCAAAAAAATTACTGAAGAATTTTATAATAATCACAAGTCAAAATCGCTAAAAATTTCTGAATTTAATCCGTTTAATTCAGATCAATATTCAAAACTAGAAAAAACACCTTTCTATAGTTTAGGTTACCCTGGTTCAAAAGGCGACCCTACTATTTCTCAAAACGATTATCCAGCCGATTTTGCCCAAAGAAACTACAGCGTTTCGCCTTGGATTAATAAAAATTTCCGTCTTTTTAATTCTAGAAACGAAAAAGATCCTTTAATTAATGGTGGTTCTGAATTTGCCTGATCAAGATCCTATCGCAGTTTTGTAAATCTTCCTGGAATTAGCGATTATTTCATAACTGCACCAGTGTTAGCTAAATCTTATACAAAACTTGATTATTTTGACCAAAAAGACAAACAACGTAAATCCAGAAAATATTTAAACGGCGGACTTGGAACTGTTATTGATAATTATACTGCAAGCGGTGGTTTGTCTGGTAGCCCTGTCTTTTTTAAAGATGGTCAACTTTATTCTGTTGTTTATGCCTCAGATTCACAAGCTTCAGCAAATTTAACATTAAATTTGCGTTCTTATGGCTATGATTATAAAGGTTATTATGGCAAATATAATCTTCCTAAATATGATTTAATTTACGGCGATTCTTCTAGTGATGCTCAACAGCAAAAATCTTATTGAAAAGCGCTTTCTGAACTTTATAAAAATGAAGGCAATTTTAAAACTAATCTATTTCCTGAAGGTCTAGCCACACAAAAAGATGTTTTTTCAAAAAAATAGCTTATTTAAAGGGCTATTTTTTTGATTTTAAGGCAAAAACAGCAAGTCAAAATTTAGCAAATTAGTCATCTTAATTATTTTAGTTTTACAATTTTGCATAAGTATTTTGTTTTATTTATAAAAATCAAACCAAAACTAGTACAATCAAAATCACAAATAAAAGACTAATTGCCTGAATTTTTCTGTTAATTCAAACTAAAAAAGCTAAAATTTTAACTAAAAAAGTAAAATTATAAGATTTTTAAACAACTTTTTTAGTTAAAGTGCCAGCAAAAATCAATTTATGGATAAAATAACAAAACCATAAAAAAATACAACTACTATTTAAACTCAATGCAAATAGAAAACTCTTTTTATTTAAATTGAACCTAAAAAAACATATGAAGTTTTGAAAGAACAATAACTAAAAGCCCTAAATTTATAGATTTCTAAACGGTTAAATTTAAGGCATTCCATCATATTTAAAAATATAATGGATAATTCGCATTTTCTGATTTTTTACGGCAAAAACATAACTAATTCCCCCTTAATTCTAATCTCAAAATTTATTAATTTATTCTTAGTGACTCTATTATAACCTAAATTTTTTTCAGACCAAGCATTTTTTTTATTTTTTTTACAAAGGGTTAGTTTCAAAATAATAAAAATTAAGATTTAACCTCAAAAATGCCCGTAAATCCGGTTATTTTTGCATATTTCTATTCACTAAAAGTGAATTTTTGCCACAGGCGGATCTCAGAGTTTTTAGGCCTTTTTTAGATCTTATAAAATTAAATATTTATACTTTTATAAAATCCCTGCTAAAAAGCCTAAATTTTTAATATTTAACAGATCCAAAAAATAAAAAAATCCAAACATTTGATTGTTTGGATTTGTTGTTTAAATTTAGGTTTTTTTACAAAAAGCCGTCTATAAAAGCTTGTTGGAAAAAATAGATAATTGCTCAAAAAGTTAGTGCAGTAAAGCCAAGACCGACAATGACAGATGCTCAAATAAATGATGATTGTAATTTAAGGCCAATTTTTTCTTTATTTTTTTTCAAAAAACTTTTCAATCTAGTCATATTTTATCCTTTTACGGTTGATCCTTGACGTGAGACTGCACTCATTATTCTCTTACGAAAGACAAAATAAGCAATAAACATTGGCAGAATAGTTAAAATTGCCCCGGCCATTCTGATGTTTTTAAAGTAGCCTCCAGGAATCTGGGCGGTCTCATCAGCTACTCCAACTTTTTGTAAGAGTCAAGTATTTAGCGTAGTTAGGTCAGCTGAATTAGACTGTAGTATTAAAAGTGGCCAAAGCGTTGAATTTCAGGCTGAAAAAGCAGTTAGAATTCCGACAGTTCAAATTGTTGGTGATATCATCGGGGTAGCTACCTTAAAGAAATATCTAATTCCAGAACAACCATCAACCATTGATGCTTCTTTAATTCGATCAGGAATTTCTTCAAAGGCATTTCGAAACATAAATCCTGAAAAAACAGAGGCAACAAATGGACTTGTCAAGGCAAAAATTGACTGAAAACCGTCATTTCAACCGAGCATTACCATAATTCGGTATTGACCAATTAAAAGGGCAGTCTCAGGAAGAACTAAAATTGAAAGGAAAACTACCCAAGAAGCTTGTTTAAATTTTCATTTTCTTAGCGAAAAGGCATAGCCAAAAGTCATTGAGAAAAAAACTTTTGCAACCACAGAAATTAAAGTAACTAAGATCGTGATTCCAAGAGCAGCAAAATAACCTGACTGGGCAGCTTTGACAAAATTATCCCAGGCAAAATGATTAGGTCAGTAAACTGGAATTCGGGTGTCAAGAATTTGCTCTTCAGGGGAGAGGGAATAGACTAACATAAAATAAAAAGGAAAGACAATTAGTATTCCAAAAAAGAAAAGCACGATAAATTTGAGTAAAAAGCTTGAAATTGCACTTGTAATATTTTTGTTGCGGACTTGCGAATTAATTGACTCTGTTAATTTAGCGGTTTTTTTGTCGCTAATATATTTTAGAATTTTTAATTTTATAATGAACATTTTTCTCCGTAATTTTGTCAGCTACTAAAAATATTGTGCTTAAAAACTTTTTGACAACAACTGAAAGGGCAATTCCAAAAACAAAAAGATAAATAGTTAGCGCTCCTGCTTGGGCAAAGTTAGGTGTTCCGCGCACATTTTTGTAAATATAGATCAGTAAAGTTGCGCCCCCGTTACTAATTGCTTCAGTTTCGTTGGCAAAAATACCAATTGGAAAGACCTTAATTCCGCCGATAATTCCGATTGTAATTAAAAAGTTAATTGTTTTTGAAACTGAAGGTAGTGTAATTTTGAAAAATTGACGAACTGGGCTAGCACCATCAATTGCCGCTGCTTTATAAAGTGTTGGATTAACTGAAAGCATTGCGGTGGTTAGAATTAAAACTTCAAAAGCAAGACTTCTTCAGACTCCAGACATTAAAACAACTAAAAGTGCATTAAAAGATGAAGGATTTCCGGAATTTAGTCATCTTGTTGAAATCCCAAAAAGACGGTTAATAAAGCCAGTTTCACTATCAAAAATATAGGCAAAAGCAACTGAAACGGCAATTCCTGAGGTTACATAAGGTAAAAAAAACACTGTCTGTCAAAATCCACGGGCATATTTTCGGTGCAGCGAGGCAATTGTTGAGGCAATAATTAAACTAATTATTAGTCCAAGAGGTAGAGCTGCTATTGAATAAATGACAGAATTTCGAATTGCAATGTGAAAATTAGTATCAAGAGTAATTAAATCAACAAAATTATCAAAACCAAATCGAGTATTTCCGGCAATATTAGGGTTAATTTCGATACTTACAGACTTAGAAATTGAGTATAAAAATGGCAAAAAAGTAAAAATAAAAATAACTAAAATTGAAGGCAAAAGTATTAAAAAAGGCTTTCAAAATGGTTGTTTTTGGTCTAGAATTCCCAGTTCAAGATTAGTTTTTTTAATTCGCTGTTTTAGGAAATATCTACTAATTAAGTTCATTGGATTCGCTCCCTTGTTTGATAATCAAATAGATGTAATTTTCCTGATTTAATACTAAATTTGACAATTTCGTCAATTTCATAGGACGGTTTTTTACGTAAAATTATTGAAATTTGACCGATATTTTCAACATCAATTTTGGCAAGAATATCTTTTCCTAAATATTCAATCACGCTAATTTTACCTTGAAAATTACCAGCTTCATTTTCAACTAAATCTTCAGCTCTAATTCCGACTCTTATTTTTTCATGTTGATAATCTTTTAGTGATTCAAAAATTATTTGATTATCAACAATGACACTTTTTGTTTCTTTGTCATAAAAAGCATCAAAAATATTCATCTCAGGAACACCTAAAAATGAAGCAACAAATTCATTTTTAGGATTATGATACAACTCAGTTGGAGTTCCAATTTGCTGAACATATCCAGTTGACATACAAATAATTCGATCTGAAATTGACATTGCCTCTTCCTGGTCGTGGGTAACAAAAACTGTTGTTATTCCGATTTCAGTTTGAATTTTTCGAATTCACTGACGAGTCTGAACTCTTAATTTGGCATCTAAGTTTGAAAGTGGCTCGTCCATTAGTAAAATATCAGGATGTCGAACAATTCCACGGGCAATTGCGACTCTTTGCTGTTGTCCACCAGAGAGTTTTGTTGGTTTTTTAGCTAAATTTTTGGTTATTTCAACTTTTTCGGCTGTACGTAAAACAGCACGATTTATTGCTTCTTTTATTGAAATATTATCATTTTGATACTCTTGATATTGCTTTAATTCTTGCTCGTTTAGTTTTGAAGTATTAAGGGAAAACTTATTAATTAAGTTTCTTTCATAGTCTAAAAACAGCTTTAAAGTTTCCTTTTTGTAAGTTTTTGATTTAGTCTTAAGCGATTTTAAAAGCAACAAATTCGGTGAATGACGAGTATTTGTCTCAAGAAATTTCTTTTTTGTCTCAAGGTAAGTCTGCTCAAGATTTGCAAGTTTTCCTGAATTTTTGATTTGATTTTTTTCATTTTCAATTTCAGTCTTAAATCAAAGTTCTTTTTCTTTTCTTTTTTGATTAAAAGCCTCAATTTGTTCTTGATAATCTAATTTGATTGACTCAGCATCTTTTAGACTTGTTTTTTTAGTAAAATTTTCATAACCTTGTTGAATTTTAGCAAACTCAATTTTTGAATTACTAAGAAATTGTGCTTGCAATTTCTCAAGTTTTTCCAATTTTTCATATAAAAGTGCTTTTTGTTCTAAAAAGTTTTGCCGAGCTCGAACTAGTTCAGGAGCATTTTTTATTGCGTATTTTTCTTCCTGAATTTTGTTTTTATGAGCTTTTTTGTCAAGTTTGGCTTGTTTTTTAATTTTGTCAACTTTTAATTTATAAGCTTTTCGAAAGGTAATTGCCTGTTGAATTGGGCAAATTTCACCTTCTTTTTTGCCAAAAATTCTTTTTCAAAAAGCTCAAAAAATTGATGCAGACTTGCCTAATTTTAAGAAATCAATAGTTAAATTTTTTATTTCAGCCTGTTTGTGTGCCTCAATTAAAAAATAGTCGGTCTGAAGTTGATTTAAATTATGATAAATTTGTGTTTTAAGTTCGTTATAATCATGTTCTAATTGACGATAAATGTCAAAATAATCAAATAGTTTATTTTTGTAAATTTCAAGATCTTCAAGTGAAGCACCGTTTTTAGCCAAAACAATTGAATTAGCATTTACACGTGCAAGCATCGATTTTTCAAGTGCTTTTTGCTTTCATCTTGGATCATTATGCAAAGAAAAAGCAATGTTTCCAAAAACATTTAAATGCGGATAGAGCGCATAATTTTGGAAAACAAGACCAATTTTACGTTGCTGAGGTGACTTTCGGGTTACATCATCGCCATTAAAAATAATTTGACCTGAAGTTGGATTCAAAAGACCAGCAATTGCATTTAAAATTGTAGTTTTTCCTGAACCTGAAGGTCCTAAAAGTGTAACAAGTTCACCTTTGTAAATTTTAATATTTGCACTATCAACAGCAAGTGTTTCACCAAAGTCAATTGTTAAGTCTTTAATTTCAATTGCAGGGATTGAAAATTTCGATTTATAACGACTATTTGAGGCCTGCCGAATTTTTTTTAACTCGGATTCAAAGTTATTTTTTTCGATTTTTTTATTATCATCTGCTTTTTTCATATTATTTATTATTTCCACTTTTTGTATCTTTTGAATTTTCTAACCTAAATTTATACCAGTCAACAACATTGTTATTTTCATTTTCTTTACCTAGAACTAAAAAGTCAGAAATTTTTGCAAGACCTCGTGTTTTATAGATAGATTCAAGATTTTCATTAAGCGAAGATATGCTTGAATCTTTTAATTTTTCATAAATTCCGAACTTTTTATTAATGGAATTCTCAACTGCTGCTGCTTGTTTTATTGAATTATAATAATAAATTGTAGCCTGGTTAGTTATTCCTGAAAATCCTGATTGCAAAGTTGGAACCGCAAGCCCTGCTTTTATTATTTCAACTCCATAAGATTTATAAAATCCATTATGACCAAAAAATAAACTTCCAACATAACGGTTAAAAGAACGTGCTGGACCTGTTTTTGGGTAGACAAAATAAACTTCAGTGCCTTTTGGCAACATTTTTTCGGCAAATTTAGTTGCCCGACCAGCATATTCGGCCTCAAGTCCTTCAGTTTTTTTATAAGTTCCAGATTGGGACGTTCCTATCTCGGGAGTGTCAATACTTTCAATTCTGACATTAAAAACAGGTTCAATTAGAACTTCGCCAACAGATTTTAAGGTCGCTGTATCGCCATCAGTCCATTTTTGAATTTGAACTTTTTGCAGGTTAAAAAATTTTGAATCAGGCAAAGTATCGTCTTTAAATTTCAGTTTATCTTCTTCAGTTCAAGAATAATTTGGATTAAGAAATTTTGCAATGTCTTTGGCATATTGACTATCTTGGTTTTTCAAATCAAGCTCAGGATTTTGTGAAAAATCCTCTATTTTATAGTATTTTTGGGCCTGAAAGTAACCTTGGGTGCCTTGATTTGTTGTACAAGCGGCAATAAAAAAAGGGATAAAAGTAAAATTTATACTAGCAAAAAACAGCTTTAAAAATTTTCTTTTCATAAGACAAATTTATCAGATTAATTTTTTTCCTTAAATTCAGGTCCTAAATTTTGACTCAAAGAGTTTAAAAAACTTTCAAAATCAGGAACAGTGCCATTAGCTGCCTTAAGTGATTGCATTTGTGAAACGGTTGAGTCTAAATTTGTACGAAATTTAGAGGATCTAGAATCAGCATTATCATAAACAAGCGAATAATTTGCTTTAGATTGTTCATTATTAAAACGACTAAATTGCTCGAGTGCTAACTTTTGACCTTTGTTTTTTGGCTTAGAAACATCTGGGCTTAGCGTTGATTTTAATGGCAATAAATATGAAGTTGCTTTTGAAAAATACTCAACAGGAGTTATTTTTCCGAATTTTCCACCAAAGTCAACTTCTTCAGTTAGGATTCAATTTACAAAAGTCTTAACAGCACGGTCTTCTTTTTCATTTGCGTGAATAAAAATCAAATCAGGACCTTGGGCAGTAACGGCTGTAATTTTTGAATTATTGTCAAATTTGTGCGGTGCTGCTAAAACATCCATTTCCTCTTCGTTAAGTGAACTTGAGGCTTCTGCTATTTCAAGACCATTGTACCCGGTAATTACAATTGGCTTAAATTTTTCTTCTTTATCAAGAACTTTGTATGATCCTTCAATGATTCCAGAAGGAACCTCATCTCGGTCAGTAAAATAAAACAACTCTTTTTTCGGGTTTTTTTCTAGAAGACTTTTAATTTCAGCTAAAATTGACTGCTTAATTTTAACGTTGTCTTTACCATTAAGCGCTTTAACTTGAATATCTTTTGAGATGTCTGCCAAGTCTGATTCTTTAATTACTGCCGAAAATTTTGCATTTGGGCTGTAAATATGTTCAACATTTTCGTGAGTAAAACTTACTTTGTAATTTTTGTCATTTGCTCTTAAAAAATTGTGGCGATATCCTGCTGTTGATCCAATTGAAAAAAGTTGTTGATGATTACGGAAATAAGTTGAGTTATATTCACCAGGAGCTGTAAAATAAATCGACTTATCAGCCATTCCTTTGGTAATCAGATCATAAACTTGCTTTAAATTTTTGTATCTGTCTGATTCAGGTTTCTTGAAAAATGATGTATAACTAATAAGATTTTCTTTTCGATTTAAAACGGTAACTTCTTTAGATTTATCATTTTCTGACAAAGAACGTGAAAGCCCATAAATTAAAGTAGCTGCATTGTCAATTCCTAAAACTGATTTTGCCGCGGTTAGGCTTGAACCTTCAAGTGCTTTTGGAAATGCTTTGACAATTCTTGAAGATAATTTCTGTAAATCACTAAAGTTTTCAATGTCAGATTTTTTAAATTCATATCCAGAAAGACCATCGGTGCTTGGCACGTATTCTTTTCAAAGTCTTTTAATTTCAGCAACATCTTTAGGTTTTTGAGCCACTAATTTGGTAAATTCATCAAAAAAAGCTTTGTCTTCAGCTTTAATTTTTGCTGGATTGGTTGAGTCTTTCATCGCCTGCTCAATAATTCAGCCAAATAAAACTTTATTTACATATAAACCTTCAGAAGATTTTCCAAATGGAAGAGTATAGACTCCTTTTTCATCAAGAAACGGAATTTCTGAGTTAATTTGTAAAAAGTCCTCAATTCCTTGCTCTTTTAGGAATTTTTTGGTAATTTTTTCACTTTCGTCAGTTGGATCTTGATCTGATTTTAAATCAGAAACAATCGGAAATGTCATTTGATGTTTATTTACAATTGCCAATAAAGATGAATAATTTGTAACAATATTAGGTAATTTAAGTCGATCTTTTGTGTTTAAATAAGTGTCAATTTGACTAGATGCTCCTGGATACCCCCCTTGAAAGGATTGCTCTTTCATTTCTATAAAATCAGGTTTATCTTTTTGGGTTGTATTTCAAAGTTCGATAATTTTATTTAATGCTTTAAGTTCATCTCCACTTGAAGAAAAATTGTGACCAAAAACTAACTTACCGTCTTCAGGAGTGTCAAATCGACTAGCAACACCACAAGAAGCAATAAGTCCAACTGGTGCTAAAACTGATAAAGAAGATAAGACAATCCGACTAATTTTCTTTGCTGTGTTATTTTTATGCCTTAATTTTGTACCTTTTTTACTATGTGTATTCATTTTTTTCTCCTTAGTATTTTATTTTTTTGTATTTTTTTCTGTTTTTTCTTTGTTTAACTTAACTGATGCCCCGATATTCTCCTTTAGAATTCTAAGAAAAGTATTAAACTCAAGATTTAAATTCGGGTTGCCTAAAAACTGATTGTAAAGTTGAGAAACACTTCCTAGAGTTGCTTTTCGGAAAGTATTTGAGTCGATTCCGGCAGGTTCGGTAAAAACTCTATATTTTTCAGGGTTTTTTAGCTGATTTTGGAATTGTTCATAAGCAACTTTGAAAGCATTATTTTTTGCAAAAGCTGGATTTTGATCAAAATTTGATTCCAAATTTGCCTTAGTTGGATTTATGTTTGAAGCTGAAAATGCTAAAAAATCGCTCGGAGTTACAGTCATTTTTTTGTTATTTGGCCCGTCAAATTCAATTTTTTCTGAAATAAATCATTTAACAAAGTTAAGTGTGGCTTCATTTTCGACTTCATTATTGTAAAATCCGATCAAAGATGGGCCTTGGGACGTAACGATATTAAATTTATTTGATTCCTGTGTTTTTGAAGGTTCGTTGAGAAATTCTAACTCGTCTTCATTAAGTTTTTGGTGTGATTTTGAAAAAATAAAGGCATTTTCAGGTTGATTAAAGAGTTTAACTTTGTTTTTTGTTGATTCAACATAAAGTGAAGAGGTGTTTGAATCTTCTTTTGTTTTATCACCAACTCACTTGTCAAAATCAGAATCAATTGCTAAAAAATTAAAACTGTTTAAATTAGGCTTTGATTTTATAGCATTTTTTATTTTTTCAATTAAATCTTTGTCATCAGTTTTGCTTAAAGAAATTTCATTTTCTTGAACAGAAAATGAATCTGCTTCATAAACATAACCGGTTGAATTATCTAAAATTTGGTGAACTTTTGCAATTGCATTTGAAGGCATATTTTCTTCACTTACTATTTTTCAAATTTTAGATTTTGAGCCAACAGGGTAGTCAAAAGTTTTTGTATTAACTTTTAGACGTAAAAAATTTTGTCCTTGTTTTTCAAAGTTACGCGAATAATCACTTGTTGAAGTAATTGCAAAAACTAATTGGTGATTTTTTAAAAATTCACTAGCTTTAGTTCTGCCGCTTGTTGGGCCAAGTAATTTATTTTTTACTAAATCTGACAATATTTCATAGGCTTTTTTTGTATTTTGGTGACTTTTGGTTGTCTCATCAAAAAGATTTGTATAGTTTAGCGAAGCACCATCAAGATTTTTAAAATAACTTGAATTTTCATACTCACCATCTGCCTGGGCAAATGCTACAAAAAAGAAGAGTGCAGCTGTATCATTTAGTCCGAGTAAAAAGTTAACTTTTTCGGTTTGACTACCTTTTTCGGCATCAGGGAACGATTTTCTAACTCGACTTAAAAAATCAATAAGATCTTTGTAATTATTGAATTTTTCAAAACTAAAAGTATAGCCATCAAAACCGCCTTGATCTGAAGGAAAACTTTTGTACTCTCCTCAGACTTTTTTAATGTATTCAAGATCAGTTTTTTTTGGATCTAGATTTTCAACTCGTGTTTTATCAGATTCGCTAATTTTAAAATTAGGACTTGTTTTTGCTGATTCTAATATGTATGATAAAACCGGTTTGTCGAGCAAAAGCGCCTTTGAAGTTTTTAGTATTGGTAAAAAAGCTAGTGTATTTTGGTCAATTCCAGGTACATTTTTTGTTTCAACCAGAAATCTTTCATCATAACTATTTTTAATAGTTTGGGCTAAATCGCTTTGGGAATTTAGATCCAAAATCATACCGTGTTTATTTAAATTAGCCGCCAGAGCTGGGTAATTTAGTGTTAAATTTGGTAGTTTTTTTGTATCTTTAACTTGTAAAAATGTTGTTAAATTAGTTTGATCATCGATGTAATTTGCCGCGATATTTTCTAATTTCACCGGTAAAAATCCTGCCTGTTTGTCTTTAACTTCGGATTTTTGGTTTCATTTTTCAAAAATTGACTTTAGAGCTTGAGTTCGGGGATCTGTAAGCCCAAAAATTACGCGAAAATCGATTGTATTGTCATTTTCGGTTTCAAAATGAAGCGGATTGTCTTTTTGTGATTTTAATTCAGTGTGATTTGCATTTGAAAAACAGGATGTCAAAATAGCCAAAGAAGAAACCGGTCCTAAGCTAATTGCTGTTTTTAAAAATATTGACTTAAATTTGTTGATTTTTTCCATTGTTGTTAAATTTCTTTTTTAATAAGAAGATTTGCAGTATCTGTAATTAGTGTTTATTTATTTTTTAAAAGTGACTTTAATTTTCTAATTTTATTGTTCCAAATTGTTCTCCTGTTAGTTTTTAAAATAAAAAAGCACAACGATAAATTATCTTAATTTACTTAGTCAAAACTTTAACAATTTAGACCAACTAACAATAAATAATTTCCAGTTGTGCTTAACATTTGAGATTATTATATAACTTTTTAGAAAAAATTAACAAAATTTACGTTTTTTTCTTAATTTTGTTGAATTTTTTTCAAATTAATTAAATTTTAATTTGAAAAAGTTAAGCCTTTTGGTCAAAATTAACTCACGCTTGCTGAATTTAATTTTGTCTTCAGTGCTGTTAAGAATTTCTCAAAACTCGCTTGATCTTGTGATCCATCAGCAACAAGACGGCCCATTTGGTTTAGCGTAGATTTTACCTCAAGACGGATTAGCGCACTTCTTGAGTCAACTGGGTCCATATAAAATGAGTTGTGCTGCGGGTCATCATTAACGGTTTTAAAATTTTTAAATGCAGCTCTAAAGGAATTATTTTGCTGAAATTGTTCAGTATTAGACAAATTTTGGCCAAAAACTTGTTTTGTTGGGGCTAGATAATTTCCACGAAATGCAACATATTCGCTCGGACTACCATGATATTTCGCCTCTCCAGATTGGCCTTGGTAAGTAAAGTCTTGTTTGTGAGTTAGCATTCATTTTAGGAAATTTTTTGTTGCAATATCTTCTTCGGCATTTGAGTGAAAAGCGATTAAATCTGGACCTTGGTAAGTATAAATACTCTTTGAATCACTGCTTGAATTTTTAATTGGCTCTTGGAGGAAAACAACTTCATTTTGGTTTAAGTGTTTATCCCCACCTGGATTTTCAACACTGGCATTTTTTAGTAAAAAAATGTCGTTTTTATCATTTTTATTTGTAAGATTAATTATTTCTAAGTCAGTGTTTTTAATTTTTTCTTGATAAAACTTAGAAAAATCTTCACCAAAAACTAAGTAAGATTGACTAGAATTTTTTGAATTAGAATCAACAAATTCTTTTACTTTTTTAGCTTGACTAGTGTCTTTAGGATCTAAATAAACATTTGAATCAGCATAAGTTGAACTTTTAGTCTCATTTATTAACTGTGAGATTTGACTTGTTAGGACATTTTTTAGCTCATAAATTGCTTTTTGTGAATCTTTTTGGTCTGGACCCAGCTCACGAATTTGGTATGCTTGGATTTTTGAAGAAAATGGAATTTTTTCAGTTTTGCCATTTACTTGAAAGACAAAATTAGAATTTGACTTTACAAAACGGCGTTGATAATTGCTTGTTGAGGAAATTGCCATGGCAAGTTGGTGATTATTCATCAAATTGTTGGCAAAACTTTCTTGTGAAAATCTTCCTGGATAAAAAATCGCATCTGATTTAAAAAGATCTAAAATTTGTTCATAATTTTTCTTTGTATTTTGATAACTTTGCGAATTTTTATTAAATAATTTATCAAAACTAACTCGTTCTAAGTCTTTTGATTTTTCCCTTGTTACCTCAAACATAAAATTAGAATAATCCCCGTCAGCTGATGCAAAAATTTTGGCAAAAGCTAAATTTTCAATGTCATCAGTCCCAAAAGGAAAATCTCCTGTGCTAATGTCAGCTGGTTTTAATACAAATCCTTGTTTAATTCTTTTGGAAAAATCAAAAACTTTATCATAATATTTGAATGTCTCATGCGAAAGTTCAAAATTCTGTCAAGGATTAGGGTTTTTATCATCAAAACTTCGCGGTGCTCAGAGCTTTTTGATATGCTCCATGTCTGAGTCTGGCAAGGAAAACTGTTCAAAAAAACGTTTATCTTGCGGAGAATCTGCAATTTTAGCGCCATTTTTCTTTGCATTTTCAATAATTCAGGCCATAACTGGTCCGTCTATAACTAAAGTCTGCGAAGATTTAACAAATGGAATTGTATAAATTCCTTTTTCATCAAGAGTTGCGATTTGAGTATTAGATTCGAGAAATTTTGGATGATAAGTATCTTTTATAGCCTGAGCTAAATCTGGAAACTTGTTTAGATCTAAAAGCATTTTATGTTTAGCCGCACTTGCCGCAACAGCTGGATAATTTATTACAAGATTTAGGGTTTGATTTTTATCATTGGCAGAAAAAATTTGCTCGAATTTAGCAGCCATTACGGTGTAATCTTTGTCATAATTTGGAGTTAATTTAATTGGCAAATACTCGCGATTATTTTGATCTTTAACTTCTGGTTTTTCATTTCAAAGTTTAACAACTTGATCTAAGGCCTGAAATCTTGGCTGTTTTTCATTTCAACTTGTTACAAATTGAAGCTGCCCGTCATTATTTCCGTCAAATTTAAATTCCTTAGCATTCGTAGTGCCTAATGTACAGGATACTAAGGCTAATCCCGAGATAAGAAGTGGTGAGAATAAAATTGGTTTTGCTAGTTTTTTCATAGTTTTTTGATCCGTCTTTTTTTGTTTTTTGTTTTTAAAAATAAAAAATCACCCCAAAAAATAAATTGTTTGAATTAAAACAAGTTAATAAAAACAAACGGTAAATTTTTTGAGATGATTTTAAATTTGCCATCATTATAGCACAAATTTCCAAAAACAAAAATATTTTAAAATTTATTTTTAATGACCTGACTTTACCAGTTTGATGGCAAAAATTCACTTTTTAGTCAATACAAATATGAAAAAATACCGGTAAATCCGGGCTTTTTGACCTAAAATCTTAATTTTTTTTATTTTGAAATTAACCTTTTGCAAAAAAAAAAAAAAAAATGCTTGGTCTAAAAAAAATTTCTGTTATAATAGAGTCACTAAGAATGAATTAATAAATTTTGATATTGAATTAAGGAGGGATCAAGGATGTTTTTGTCATAAAAAAATCAGAAAATGCGAATTATCCATTATATTTTTTAATATGATGGACTGCCTTAAATTTGACCGTTTAGAAATCTACAAATTTATGGCTTTGGTTATTGTTCTTTCAAAACTTCATATGTTTTTTTAGGCTCAAGCAAATAAAAGCGAGTTTTCTATTTGCATTGAGTTTAAATAGTAGTTGTATTTTTTTATGATTTTTGTTAGTGTTTTAACTATAATTTATTTAAAAAACCATTTTTTTTGCAATTTTGGGGATTAAATTAGTTATCTTAACACTTGGAGCAAGTATAATTCAAAGGCTATTTTGTTATTAATTTGCGAAGTTTTGATTTCTGTATCTAATTTTGCAAGATTAATTATTAATTTTTCAATTTTTTTAATTCCGTTTTTATTATATAGTTCGACTGCTTTTTTAAGTTGGAAATCAGAAATATTAAGATTTTTAGTGATGTAAGAATCTTTTTTACCTGCTTTTTTATGTAAAAAAACAATAAAACTAAGCAATAATTTTGAGTTAATTTGCCCTAATAACAAGCCAATTGTGTGCCCTTCTAATAATTTTTGTCGGTAAAATTTTAGAACTTTTGTTAAATCAAAATCAACAAATGATTCAATAAAACCTCAAGTAGAATATGATGAGTAATCGCTTATATATTGGCGAATTATTGCTGAATTTATAGGTTTATTTAGAGTTTTTAGCTTTGCAATTTCATTATAAATAATTCAACCATTTAGCGGTAAGACTGATTCAAGCTCAAAAATTTTGGTTGCTTCTAATTCAACATTAAATTTTTTGACCATTTGAGCAATAAATTGCCCAACATTTTGTTTTGTAATTTGCTTGGCTTCAATTATTTTAGCGGCCTGGGGAGTAAAACGCTTATAAATTCATGAATTTTTGAGAGCAAAATTGGTTAAATTTTCATCAAAAACATATTTAAATATGATTGTGTGTTTTGTCTTTATGATTTTAGAAGCTAATAGATTATTTAATTTTTCATTTTTTGAAAAAAGCAAAAAATTATTAAAAATTAATACTTTTTTTTCGTTAAAAAGCGATGAATCTTCAAGGTTTTCCTGTATAAAATCTAGCGAATCATTTGCAAAAAAATTTATTAATAATGAGTTTTTAATTTCTGGGAGTCTGAAAATTTTTTCTTGGACAAGGAAATTGTCGCTTCCAATGATGAAAAACATACTAATGAAATTATACATGAAATAATTAAAAAAGCTAAACTGGATTGAATATTTAAAGTTAAAATTTGAAATTCCTGAATATAACCAACACTTTGGATGAAAAACTTGCTAATTCACTCAACAATTTGTGGATTAAAAATAAATATAAGCAAACTTGCGTATAAAAAAGTAAAAAAACCGGTGAAAACAATCGTATTTATCGGAGCCATAAGGTTGTAATATGAATTTAAAAAAGTTGAAAAAATACTGCTAAAAAAATTTATAAATAAGAAATTAACAACTACTTTGTGCCAATTTTTTGGAAATTTTATCTGATTTATAATTGTTATTATAAAACTGATTGTAAATGTCAAAACAAATCCTACTGAGTAAAAAATCAAAGGATTTATAGATAAAATTAAAATTCCACTCATTGATAGAAGTTCTATTTTATTAAATTTTTTATTCAAAAATAATTTATTAACTTCAATGAGACCTCAGAACAAAAATCCTCTTAAGAACGAAATTGAAAAATTGAACAAAAACAGTTGAAAAGTCAAAAAACAAAAAAACAAAGGTTTGTATATAAATTGCCGTATTTTTAACATTTTGGAAAATGAAAAAAATAATTGTTTAAAAAGATTAATATGAAATCCTGAAACGACAAAAATTTGGTACACTCCAAGATTTACTAATATTTTTCGAAATTCACTAGCATCCACCGGAGTTTCGGCAAGAAAAATCATCGGAATGAGCTTTTTGGAATAATTTTCTTGAATCGAGAAAAATTTTCTAACTTTTGCAAAAATAGTATTGCTTTCTTCTAAAAAAGTAATTTTTGCATCTTCCAAAACTAAAAAGGAACCTTTTGACTTCAAATACGAAACAAAGTCAAAATCTGATGTGTTTTTAGGTCTAACAAGTTTTCCGCTAAGTCTTAATAGTGTTCCAATTTCGTATTGATTGCCACGGATAAAAATTTTGTCACTCTCAAATTTTACAAAATTTCCAAAACTAACTTTATCGACAACTTTACTTTCAAAACTAACGCTTGAATTTGCAATTTTTGGAAACATTAGCCAATAAGATACTAAAAAAAACTCCAATAATAGCAGCAAAAAAATAATTTTTTTAAATTCACCAACAAAAATTAAAAATGAAACTGATAAAAATAACAATACAACTCAGGCAATTCTAAAATTATCAACTAATAAAATTGTAAAAACACAACTTAAAAAAATTGCTAGTCAAGAATAAAATTTTCTTGAAGAATTTTTAAAGTTGCCGAATCAAGATGCAAAGCTCATTCGATTTCTTTTCAAGTTATTTGTTTATTTTTTGATTCTTTTAAAAAAGCATGTAATTTTGTTGCTATTTTCTTGTTAGTGATAATTTTTTCTAATGCTTTTAGAGTGATTTTATTTAATGTGGATTTTTTCACTGCGGGTTTTAGGGAAATTTTTTGGTCACTTGTAACTTCTAGTTCGGATTCATATTGGCTAGTGTCATATCCGCGAATTACATCAAAATCGGCAAAAATTTGGCGTCATTTTGTTCCATAATTGAAAAATTTTGTACCAGGATTGCGAACTCCGTGTAAAATTGTTATAGAAATCTGCTTCTTCGGCCTGACATGAGATTGAAGTTTGTATGCTAAAAACGAGAATCCAGCAAGAGATCCAGCCAAAACAATTAAACTAATAACCTGTATTTTTTTCATGTACTTAGTTTAATTTTTTAACTAGTTTTTGTCTAAAAAAGGAAAAAAACATGAAAAAATATTTGTTTTTCATGTTTGTATTTATATTGATAAAAGAAATTTAATTTTAAGGGTAAAAATTATAATGAATATCTTGATTTTCCAGTTTGATGCAAAAATTCACTTTTTAGTGAATATAAATATGCAAAAACACGGTAAATCCGTGTTTTTTTGACCTAAAATCTTAATCTTTATTATTTTGAAATTAACCTTTTGTTTTTTTTAAAAAAAAAAAAAAAATGCTTGGTTAAAAATAAAATTATGATATAATAAGTCTCA
>NZ_JAWPGQ010000009.1:0-38293 GCF_033343935.1 Mesomycoplasma ovipneumoniae
TTTTCTATTTGCATTGAGTTTAAATAGTAGTTGTATTTTTTTATGGTTTTTGTTAGCGTTTTAAACTAAAAAAGTGGTTTAAAAATTTCATAATTTTGCTTTTTAAGCTAAAATTTTAGCATTTTTAGTTTGATTAATAAGTAGATTTTTCTTTTGTAATGGTTAGACTTAAAATTTAGTGTTTTTGGGTTGATAGTTATTTTTCCTGGGTTTGCCAGTTTGATGGCAAAAATTAAGACAAAGGGATGAATTTAATATTTTAAATCAGCGTCTAAATTACACTGTAAAATGCAAAATTAGGATTTTAAAATCTTTAGGTTCTGTAATTTTAATGCGCTTAAATTTTCTTTAACTGTGAATTTGTTAGTGATTTGTCTAAAATTGATAGATTAGTTTGTCTCTTTTTTAATTAAAGTAACAAAACTTATTTCGTCTTCACCTTTGAGTTTAATTAATTTTACCCCTTTTGTCCTACGACTAATTATTGGAACGCTATCAAGATCAATTCTAATTGCAAAACCTCTTTTAGTGATAATTATTGCTTCCTGATCTGGTCCAATTGTGCCGACAAAAATAAGATCACCAGCCTTTTCGTCGTCTAGACCTTTTAGTCCTTTAGTTGCTCTTCCAGTTAGTCGATATTCTTCAACAGGAGTTTTTTTCCCATAACCATGTTTACTTAAATTAAAGACAAAATCATTGCCAAAAGTGTAACAAGCGCCAACTATTTCGTGTCCTTCTTCAAGAGCGATTCCTTTAACACCGATTGAAGCCCGACCGGTATTTCGCAATAATTTAATTGGCCAGCGATTTACAAGCCCTTGGGATGAAGCTAAAATAATATTGATTTCAGAACTTGCTGGCACAATAAAAGCTGATTTTAAATAATCTCCCTCAACAAGTTTTAAAGCGATTTTTCCATTTTTTGGAATATAACTAAACTCTGAAAGTTCCGTTTTTTTAATATAACCAAAAGCAGAAACTGTGATAAGCCAATGATCTTTGTATTGCTGGTTTCAAGGAATTAAAGCACTAATATTTTCATCCTTTTGCACTTGTACAAGATTTAAAAAAGGGAGACCTTTTCCTTGTTTTGAGCTATCGGGAATTTGGTGAGCCCGAAGTTTGAAAATTTTAGCCCGTGAAGAAATAATTAAAAGATCGCTGTGGGTGTTTGTGATGCAAACAGATTTTAGCTCGTCATCTTTGTATAAATTTGAAACTGAAGCACCAAAACCACCACGATTTTGTAGGCGATATTCTTCTAAATTTAACCTTTTTACATAGTTATTTTGTGTCAGAGAAATAATTACTTTTTCATTAGGGATAAAATCTTCTTCATTAAGTCGTATAATTTCGGTAATAATTTCAGATCTTCGTGGATCACTGAATTGTTCAGCGGTTACTTTGTGTTGGGTAATAATCAATTCAATTAGTTTTTCAGGAGATTCAATTATTGACTTAATTTCGTCAATTTCGATTTTTAGACTTTCAATGTCGCTAATTAATTTTTCGATTGCCAAACTAGTTAGCCGACCAAGACGCATGTCAATTATTGCTTTTGTTTGAACAGGATTTAAATTATAAGTTTGGGCTAATCTTTCTTGAGCGATTTGGTCTGAACTTGAAGATTTTATAATAGCAATTACATTGTCGATATTTTCAATAGCAATTTTTAAACCGCTTAAAATATTAAGTCTTTCGCTAGCTTTTTCCAAGTCAAAGTTCAGCGCACGAAGATTAATTTCTTTTTGGTGTTCAAGATAATGACTTAAAATTTCCTTTAAATTCATTAATTTTGGCACACCTTTTACAAGCGCAAGCATATTTATTGAATAACTAATTTGTAAATCGGTGCTGTGATAAAGTTTATTTAAAATAACTTCAGGATTAAATCCTTTTTTAATATCAAAAACAACACGAATTCCGTGACGAGTACTTTCATCACGAATATCTTTAATTCCAAGAATTTTTTTATTTTTTACTAAAAAAGCAACCTTTTCGATAATAGAAGGTTTTTTAACTTCATAAGGAATTTCGTAAAAAATAATTCGCGATCTACCTGAATTTAAATGTTCAATTTTTGCTTTTGATCTAATTCAAAAAGTACCTTTTCCGGTTAAATATGCTTGATTTATGCCTTTTTTTCCCGAAATTATTGCACCTGTTGGAAAATCTGGACCAGGAAGAGTCTCAATTAATTCATTAATGTCAATATTTGGATTTCTTGCAAAAGTAATAAAAGTTTCAATAATTTCACCTAAGTTGTGCGGAGGAATTTTGGTGGTCATCCCAACAGCAATCCCAGAAACCCCTGAAACTAATAAATTTGGAAATCGTGCTGGTAAAATTTCGGGTTCCATTTCACTTGCATCATAATTAGGTCTGAAATTTACAGTATTTTTTTTAATACCTTCAATCATTTTATTAGAAATTTTTGACAGTCGCGCCTCAGTATAACGCATTGCCGCAGCTTCATCGCCATCAATTGAACCAAAATTACCGTGTCCGTCAATAAGTGGGTAACGTAGTGAAAAAGGTTGAGCCATTCGAACCATTGAATCATAAACAGAAGCATCACCATGTGGGTGATATTTTCCAAGAACATCACCGACAATTCTAGCTGATTTTTTATAACTAGTTCCTGAAGTTATTCCAAGTTCGCTCATTGTGTATAAAATTCGTCTATGAACCGGCTTTAGTCCATCGCGAACATCAGGTAGAGCTCTTGAAACAATAACTGACATTGAATAATCAAGAAATGAAACTTTCATTTCATCTTCGATTTTAATTGGAACAATATTGTCAGTTACTGTCTCTAAAATTGTTGGTTTAACTTCGTAAATTTGGTCTGAGTCATCCGATTTGTCATCGTCACTATTTAAGCTAGAATCAATTTCTTTGATTTCTTCGTTATCTTTATGGTTTTTATTGTCCTCAATCATATATTTCCTTTTAAAGCAATACTAATTTTAAAATTATACCATAATTTCCTGCTTTTTTTGAGTTTTTGGTTGAAAAACTTTGAAAAATTTTTAATTATGTATGCCAACATAATTAAAAAAAATATTTTAATTTTGATAATAATAAATTTAGTTTTGATTTAAAAAATAATTTGTATCAAAAGTTGAAATTTAAACCTTAGATAAAAATGCGGTCAACTAAAAAAAGTGTCATAAAATACGGCATTTTATAATAGATGCAAAACTATAATAGTCAATTTTGACCTTAATAATTCAAGCAAATTCCTTAAAAAATAAAAAAACGAGCTTTGTAAGGCTCGAAATTTTCTAAAAATTTGCAAAAAAACTTGCTAAATTAAGTTATGCTTTTTACAAACTAGTGTTGGTGAAGTGTTAAAAGAATTAGAGCAAAAACAATTCCAGCTGCAAAAAGAATAAGCGAAATATGCCATTGTTTTGAGGGATTATTCCTGAGGTGAATAAATTCGGGAACTAATTCGATTATTACCACAAAACTCAAAATTGCTCCACCAGAAACATTGAAAAATGGAATTAGTCAACCAGTTTGAATAAAAAATCTATTCAAAAAAGCACCTATTACGATAATTGGAATTAAAATTAGCGTTGTAATTAAGTTGTAAATTACGGACTTTTTAATACTTTGACCATATTGAACTTGCCGATAGTGAATAATTAAAATTTCAATTAACATATGAGCGACAAAAGTTCCGATTAAATATCAATTAACTTCTTCTCCTGCAGTCACCCTGGCAATGACAGATCCTAATATAAATCCATCAATTGTTCGGTGTGAAAGTAGAAGTAAAATTGCAAGTCAAGCGGATTTTGGACTGTCAATGTCAGAAAAATTTACAATATGATCGCTATGATCGTGCTGTTTGTGATCCAAATGCAAATCTTTTTTAAAAATGCGAATAAAAAATCAACGGGCAATAAAAACACTTGTCAGACCTAAAATTGAACCACCGCCAATTATTAGAATTTTAAATAAATTTTCTAGATCACCATAGCTATGAGCGAAATTTTCAGCACCATTGAACCCTTCTTGCATAAGTCCGACTGTTGCAACCATCAACAAAAGACCGGTGCTGAGTGAATAGAGATAAATATTTGACGTTCGTTTAATTCGCGGTTTAACAATTGCAATCAAAAATACTATTAAAACCGGAACTGCTAGAATAATTAAAAGGAAAATTAGTAAATTTACAGTAAGGGAAAGATAAAAATCCTGATTTTGGTAAAAAATTGTTAATACCTTCTCTCTACATAAAAATAAATACTAAATTTTACAAGATAAATATTTTTTTTAACTAAAAAATATTAAAAAAAAATTAAAAATTAAAAAATGCCGTAATCTACGACATTTTTATTATAACTACTTATAAATTATTGGAGGTTGCAATTAGGTATGGTGGCTCCGACAGGAATCGAACCAGTGACACACGGTGCTTCAAACCGTTGCTCTACCAACTGAGCTACGGAGCCATGGCGGTCTAGACGGGGATCGAACCCGCGATCTCCTCCGTGACAGAGAGGCGTATTAACCACTTTACTACTAGACCTTGGTTGCGGAGGTAGGAATCGAACCTACGGCCTTTGGGTTATGAGCCCAACGAGCTACCTCTGCTCTACTCCGCTGTGTTAAGAAATTTTTAAAATAAATGGCGGGCAATGAGGGATTCGAACCCCCGCGGGCTTTCACACCCCTGCCAGTTTTCAAGACTAGTCCCTTCAGCCACTTGGGTAATTGCCCATTTTGGTGGATCTAACTGGATTCGAACCAATGACCAACCGGTTATGAGCCGGATGCTCTAACCGCTGAGCTATAGATCCAGGCGATTTTGTTATATATTATATGAAAATTGGTGGCTCCAAGGAGATTCGAACTCATGACCTTCCGGGTATGAACCGGACGCTCTAACCAACTGAGCTATAGAGCCAATGGTGGAGAGGAAGGGAGTCGAACCCTCTACCTCCTGCGTGCAAAACAGGCGCTCTAGCCAGATGAGCTACCCCCCCAAATGGTGAAGAAGACAGGATTTGAACCTGCGACCACTACGTCCCAAACGTAGCGCTCTGCCAAGCTGAGCTACTTCTCCAATTAATAATTATACACTATTTTTTGAAAAAGCAAAATTTTTTTATTTATTTTTTTTTATTTTTAAAAATAAAAAAATGGCGATCACGAGAGGATTCGAACCTCTGACCACAAGCTTAGAAGGCTCGTGCTCTATCCTACTGAGCTACGTGACCACAATTTACAATTATACCACTTTTTTAATAAAAAGATTTATAATTTATTGCATGAAAATAAATTGATTTCCAGGCCATATGGCAAAAAGCATAAATGACATAGAAAATAAAGCGCGAATAGCAGATCTTTTTATTTTAGTTGTGGATGGCAGATGTCCTATTTCTAGTCTAAATGAGAATTTTTTACAAATTGCAAAGCAAAAAATGACACTAGTAATAGTAACAAAAATTGATCTAGCTGATAAAAATAAATTCACTAAAATAAAAAAATTTTTTACGGATAAAAAATTTTTTGTTCTCTTTGTAAATTTACGAGATTATTCAGCTAGATTAGAAATTATATCACATTTAAATAAAATTTTTAAAATAAAACAAGAAAAAAATTCAACTAAATTTTTTTCGCCAAGTCTAAAATGTTTTGTTGTCGGAGTACCTAACACTGGAAAATCAACGCTAATAAATTTAATCACAAAATCGCAACTAAAAGTAGGAAACCAGCCGGGAATAACGAGAAATAATCAATGAATTAGCTATGATAAATTTCTTTTTCTTGATACCCCAGGTATCCTATTGCCAAAAATGGATGATCAAATTTTAGCCGTAAAATTAGCTATTATTGGTTTGATAAGGTGAGAAATTCTAAATATTAGTGATCTTTTTATTGAAGCATACAAAATTATTTCCGAACAATATCCAAATTTCATCACAGATTTGGAACTAAAACCTTCACTAATTGATTCAGAAATCGAAGAAAACTTGTTGATTTTGTGCAAAAATAAAAAATTTATAAATAAAAGCGGTCTAGATTTGCCTCGCTGTCGAAAGTGATTTTTAATGCATATTGGCAAACAAAAAATTACACTAGATTAATTTTTTAAGAAAATTAAAGTTCATTAAAAAATTTTTTTTAGAATAGTTAATTTTTAAAAATACCTAAATTATTGTGTTAATTTAGGTACAAAAACGGGGTGTTTTTCTTGCTTTTGTGACCCAAAAGCAAGTTTATTATTTTAGATTTTAACTTTATGCTTTTTAGGTTTTTTACTTTTAGAACTAAAAGAAGTCTATAAAATAGTTGCTTAAAATGCTAATGAGTTTTTACCACAAACTATAAATAAAAAATTATTTGTCTGATTTTTCTACCAATTTAAATTTATATATGGTTTTTTTCTTTTGCGTTTTCTTTTTATTTTTCTTCATATTTATCTAAATAATTGTTTTTTAAATCTTCCATTAGTTCAAGTCGACTAACGTTTTTATCAAAAATAATGCTTTTATTCTTAGGAAAAGCCAAGATTTGGAAGGCAACTTTCTCAAAACTAGATTCAGGAATTGTATTAAAATTTAGTGTTAAATCCGTCTCAAAAATTGTTGTCAAAAAAATATTATTATTTTCTGTTTTTCTAAAAACCAATTTTTCTCATTCAGCCCTTTTTGAAAAATTAGTAGGGGGCGATATGGGTTGGAGGACTGTTCCCCAAAATCGTTCATAACCAATTCGTTCCCAAGTTTCGTAAATAAAAATATTATTATTTTTCAGAAATTCATCAAGTTTTTCGCCGTTTAGAAATTTTTGTTCAAAATCAGAAATTAGATCATTTTGGTCAATTTTTAATTTAGGATCTAATTTTGAAATTCGGTCGATAATTGTTGTTTTAAATTCGTCAATATTTCTAATAATTGCATGTTTTTTTGGTAAAAAACTGTTAGATCAAGGATTAATTTTATTTGTAATTAAATCAAGAATTTTTGGCTTTAAAGTTTTAATATTATTAATTTCTTGGCTAAAATCGATAATTTTAAACATAAAAGAGGGGGATAAACCGCTAATCTCGTTTTTTGACAAATTGTACTTTTTTGCGAGTTTATTATAAATTTTTCTAGCTTCTGTTTCAATTAATATTTTCTTCTTTTCATAATCTATAATTTTATCATTATCACCAGCATAAATTTTTTCATCAATATCCCTAAAGGTGATTGTTTTATTTTTAGGGTAGACTATAACATTAAAAAAAGGCGAATCATCAAAAACTATAGTGTGTTGAACTAATTCTCCTTCTTTAACAAAATCTGGTACAAATCTTGTGGCTATAATGTTTGAAAAACCATTTTCTTCAAAATAATAGTAGGTAACACGAGTTGGCCTTGAATATCTGACACGTTCGCGTATTATAATATTATTTTTTTCTAAGACTTTTTCAAGAAGCTCTCCTTTTAGAAATTTGTCTTCAAATTCTGACTTGAGTTCAGAAGTATTAACATTGGCAAAATTAGGATTATTTTTTATAATTTCTTCAGTTCTATCAACAATATTTTTTTGAAATTGTTCGAGGTTTTCAATTGTTATTCTACTTTGTTCGCCAAGGAATAAAAATTTGTCTCGCTGCTTTTCGGGTTGATTATAAAACAGATTTAAGGCTGAAAAAGTTCCGTTTTTTGCATTAAATTCTTCATAATGCTTTGCTAGTAAATTTAAAAAATAGTGAGAATTGTAATTTTGGTGATTATTAATTCCGTCATCTTTGTTAAAAATTTGTTTATTAATAAAATGAATTAAATTTCCGCAGGAAGTTAAAAAAAATGCCGGAATTAAAAGGGTTGTTCCCAAAAATTTACTAAGAATTAGTTTATTTTTCATTATTAACCAAATAAGAAAGTGCTAATTTATCTTCAACAGAATTATCAAAAATTACAGATTTAAATTTTTTGACATAAAGCCGGTAGTAGCCTGATTTTTCTGCTTTAAAATTGATTAATTCATCATTGCTTTTAGAGCTTGTTGACCAAGAAACATCAACTCAATTATTATTTGAATCAAGTTTTTGCAAATACAAATCATAATCTGAAACAAGATTGCCATTTTGATTTTTTTTAGTAGTTTCTAGCTTTAAACGTTCAGAATTAATATGTGTTTCAGACCATTTGTCAAAGTCATTTTTATGTTGGTTCATCTTAGATTTTGCATCTAAAATAGCACCGGCGCCTGCAACTGGTAAACCAACCGGAGCAAAAGGTGTTAAAAATCATCATCAACTTACGTAGCTGCTCTGGTCAGGCGCAGCTACTTTATTTTTTAAAAGACCAGCATTAAACATCCAAGACAAAGAAGCCTTAATTCTGTCGTTTGAATTTACTCAAAATGGTTTGCTAGTAAAAATTGTTTCCTGGTCTGATTTTTTTTGGTCACTAATAAAGTAGGTATTTTCACTAGCTTTTAACATATTTTTAAAATCAGGAGTGCCTGATCCATATTTTTCAAAATAACCACTTCTCTTTTTAGTTAAATCACTATGATCTGGTGAAATTGCTGAAGCAGATAAAATCGCTTTTAATGCTATTAGTCTATTGTCATCATTATCTAAATTTGGTTTTTCTCTTAGGAATGTTGATATTAAACCAGTGACAATAGGGGCAGCAAAACTAGTTCCTCTAACAAAACGATCCTTAAAATTAGTAACAGGATTATAAATCCGTCCGGGAGCGACGACTAAAGGTTTAGCCAATTCATAATATTCTTGCCCAGTTTTATAATTTGAATAGTCAGCAATTTTGTTCTTCGCAATTTTTCAAGGTTCAGAATTATCATCGAGTGCGCCAACAACTATAGAATTTAAAGATAAACTTTTCTTATCTATTCAAGGGTGGTCTTCATATTTCTCATCAGAATATTCCCTTGCACCGTTACCAGCTGCAAAAACGTTAATAACACCATATTTTCTTGCTAAAAAATCAAGAAAAAAGGCGTCTTCTTTATAATCGTAAAAATCTTTCCCTGTTGCCCCATAACTGTGATTTATTACCCTAACATTATTGGTTTCAACCATTCATTCAATTGCTTTTTGTCACTGACTGTTAGTAGTAAATATAGACAAATAGGAAGTTGACTTGGTATCAATGCCTAGTTTACTACCTAATATTAATAATACTAAAGTTGAATGATATGGTTCGTTTTCATCATACTTCGTTGTAATTGGTTTAATTCACTTATTAGTAGATCCCAAGTCGTTAATATGAATGTTATTATCATTAAAATAACTCTTAAAATCATAGTTAAATTCATCCTCAACTTCGATTGCGCCAACTTTTGTTTTTGGTGATTTGTAAGTTAATTTATCCTTATTAGCCTGTTCTTCAAAATTAACTATCTTAATATTTTTTGATATTGATTCTTTAAACTTGTCAAATCCACTTTTAGGTAAATATTTAGATAAATAATAGTTGTAACCATTTAGAAATTGATCATTATAATGAAACCAACTTAAAGGCTTTGTTTTTTTATTTCCTTCATTTTTATATACGATGTAACGACTAATGAACGAGTTTTCCATTGAATTTTTTACAAAAAACTCTCTATCATTCTCGGTATCAAAATAAAACCATACAATTGGTAATATTTTACTACTCTTCACTTCTTTGAATTTTAATCCTGATTTTTCTATTTTTTTAATAAATTCAAGATTAAAATTACTTATTTCTTTAGACTCAGTACTCAAGAAATTAGGGTTTAATAGTAGTTTTAATTCGAATTGATTATCAAAATCATCAATTTTTGCCGAGTTACTTAACTGTTTTGCAAAAGGCTCTCTTATATCAATTTTATTACTAAAATTTGAAGAATATCAATATTTTTTAGTATCAAAATTTATAAGAAAAGAGTGATATATTAAAAAAATTGATGGCCAAAACACCAATAATAAAATTATTTTTTTAAATCTTGCTAATTTCATTTTTCACACCCAATTAAAATTATTTATAAAAATTATAACATGTTTTGTGGTTTTAATTTAATTATATTACTTTTATTAATACTTTAATTTTTTTATTGAAAACCCGACTTCTACTTTTAAATAAATATTTTATCATTATACTTTTATTAACAAATTATTACTAATAATCATGAGCTTTATTTATTAATAATTTTCAATATTCTAAAAAATTTTAAAATTCTTACAATAAATTATTGACCTTCTACAACATAAAAGAAATAAAATTGATCCAAACCTAAAAGTTACTTATCATATAAAAGCCCAAGTTTTATATTAGGGAAATAACTTGTTCGAATCTTTTAAAATGAACATAACAGAAAAAAATTAACAAGTGAGTACAATCAAAATCATAAATAAAAAACTAATTGTCTGATTTTTTTCTACTAATTTAAACTTATATGTGATTTATTGGCACTGGTTTTCTTTTCTTTTTTGATTCTTCATATTTATCTAAATAATTGTTTTTTAAATCTTCAATTAGTTCAAGTCGACTAACGTTTTTATCAAAAACTATATTTTTATTCTTGGGAAAAGCCAAGATTTGGAAGGCAACTTTCTCAAAACTAGATTCAGGGCTTCTAACAAAATTTAGTGTTAAATCCGTTTGAAAAATTGTTGTCAAAAAAATATTATTATTTTCTGTTTTTCTAAGAACCAATTTTTCTCTTTCAGCCCTTTTTGAAAAATTAGTAGGGGGCGATATAGGGTGGAGAACACTTCCTCAAAATGGTTCATAACCAATTCGCTCTCAAGTTTCGTAAATAAAAATATTATTATTTTTTAGAAATTCATTAAGTTTTTCGCCTTTTAGAAATTTCTGTTCAAAATCAGAAATTAGATCATTTTGGTCAAGTTTTAATTTAGGATCCAATTTTAAAATTCGGTCAATAATTGTTGTCTTAAATTCGTCAATATTTTTAATAATTGCATGTTTTTTTGGTAGAAAACTATTAGATCAAGGATTGATTTTATTTGTAATTAAATCAAGAATTTTTGGCTTTAAAGTTTTAATATTATTAATTTTTCGGCTAAAATTGATAATAATAGACATAAAAAAGGGGGATGAAGTACTAATCTTGTTTTTTGACAAATTGTACTTTTTTGCGAGTTTATTATAAATTTTTCTAGCTTCTGTTTCAATTAATATTTTCCTTTTTTTCTGTTCTTTATAATCTATAATGTTATCATTATCGTCGGCGTAAATTCCTTCGTCAATGTCCCTAAAAGTGATTGTTTTATTTTTAGGGTAGACTATAACATTAAAAAAAGGCGAATCTTTAAAAACTACATCGGGTTGTTCTAATTCTCCTTCTATAACATAATCTGGTATAAATCTTGTGGCTATAATGTTTGAAGAACCATTTTCTTCAAAATAATAGTAGCTAACACGACTTGGCTTTCAATATCTACCATGTTCGTTTATTATAATATTGTTTTTTTCTAAGACTTTTTCAAGAAGTTCTCCTTTTAGAAATTTGTCTTCAAATTCTGACTTGAGTTCAGAAGTATTAACATTTGCAAAATTAGGATTATTTTTTATAATTTCTTCAGTTCTATCAACTATATTTTTTTGAAATTGTTCTAAGTTTTCAATTATTAGATCATCAGGTTCGCGAAGGAATCAAATGTTGTCCCGTTGTTTTTCGGGTTGATTATAAAACAGATTTAGGGCTGAAAAAGTACCGTTTTTTGTATTAAATTCTTCATAATGTTTTGCTAGTAAATTTAAAAAATAGTAAGAATTGTAATTTTCTGGATTGTTAATTCCGTCATCTATGTTAAAAATCTGTTTAGTAATAAAAGTAATTAAATTTCCACAGGAAGTTAAAAAAAATGCCGGAATTAAAAGGGTTGTTCCCAAAAATTTAGTAAGAATTAGTTTATTTTTCATCATTAACCAAATAAGGAAGTGCTAATTTATCTTCAACAGAATTATCAAAAGTTACAAATTTAAATTTTTTGACATAAATCTGATAGTAACCTGCTTTTTCTGCTTTTTCTAATTTCTTTTAGTTTCCAATAAAGTAAGTATTTTCGCTAGCTTTTAACATATTTTTAAAATTAGGAGTGCCTGACCGATGCTTTTCAAATCTTCAAAATAACCAATTTTGTTTTTGGTTAAATCACTATGATCTGCAAAAATTGCCAAAACAGATAAAATTGGTTGTTACCTTCATTAAATTCTCCTTATAATTTGTTCTTATATTTTTAACAAATTATATCATGATCTTCAAAAACAAGAAAGTAAAAAATAAAAAAATATAATTTCATAATATTTTGTAAAAAAATTATATTTTTTTATTTTAACAGTTGTCTATATTTATGAATTAACAAATTTATATAAAGTAGCACTAACCCCTATAAAATTCCAATGACATCACCTAGATCAAAAAATCCAAAATCTCTGCTGTCGCTACTGTTTTCCAAATTATCGCCAACAGCAAAAAATTTATTTTCAGGCACTATTCCATCGAATAAAAAAGTTGCACTTTTGATAAAAGTTGCAACTTTTTTATCATTTATGTAAATTTCATTTTCTTTAACAGTTATTTTATCACCTGGCAGACCTAAAATCCTTTTAATTAAAACTATTTCTTTGTAATTAAAAGCGACAATATCGTTTCTTTTTGGTGATTTTACCCTATTAATAAAAATTTTTTGCCCGTGTTGAAGAGTTGGGAACATCGAGTTACCTTCAACATCAACTAACCTAAAAATAAAAGTAAAAAGAATAAAAACTGTTAGGGCAATTGAAAAGACTAAAGCTGACAAAACAAATAAAAAAGTTTTTTTATTAAAAAATTTTTTCTTTGGCTTATCAGTTACAAAATTATTTTTTTCCATAGTTGAATCATTTTTCATTTAAGTATTACAGGAATAATTATATATAATAGTTGCTTAGCTAAAATTTAATTTGTTAAAAAATATTCTTTAGTGACAAAATTTCAGCTTGAGACAGTTTACGTTTTTCACCTGGTTTTAAATTTCCAAGTTCAATAGTTGCAAAACTTAATCTTCGGAGCATAAGTACTTTTTTGGAAACAGATATAAAAATTTTTTTAACATGATGGTTTGAACCTTGCCAAACTTTGACAATATATGTTCGGGAGGCAACTTTTTGAACTTTTTGAATAGATTTTACATTATCTAAATAAATTTCATTGTTATTCAAAAAGTTGATTTCCTCATCATTTAAATTAAAATCAGTTTTGACTAAATATGTTCTCTGGATTTTTGAACTAGGATGAAGTAATTTATTGCTAGTTTCGCCATCATTTGTTACCAAAATTAGACCAGTTGTTTCAAAATCTAGCCTGCCTACTGGAAACAAATAGGAATTTTTATCAAAAAATTCCATTATTGTTGGCCTATTTTGTGGATCAGTTCGACTTGTAATATAATTTTTTGGTTTATTTAGCGCATATCAGACGATTTTTGGTTTTTTATTTATTTTTTGACCGTCAAACTCAACAACATCTAGATCAGAAATTTTTTGGCCTATTTGTGCAAATTTGCCATTAATTTTTATTCGTTTTTCATTGATTAATATTTCGGCTTTTCGTCTGGAGGCAATTCCCATTTGCGATAAAAATTTATGAATTCTAACTGTTTTCATGATTTTTAATTTGTTTTTGCAACAAAAACAAAGGAAGGCTAATACAAATTACTCGGTTTGGGTGACTTTTAACCATAAAAAGTGCATTTAAATCTTCTAAAATAGGGATAATTTTTTGAGATTTAATCATTTCTTCATAATTTTCAAGTAAAATTTGCGCTTCACTTATGGTTTTATTAATTAAAATTTTTTCAAATAAATAACAACTTGCGAGCAAAAGTGTACAACCAGAAGCGCAAAATTGTATTTTTTTAATTTTTTGACCAATAATTTCTAAGTCTAACTGAGCCCAATCATCACAATTATTGTTCATTTCAGAGCTTGTTGACTTACAAATTCGTTTCTTTTCTTTGAATTTTTCATTAGCATCGACAATAATATTTCGTCGAATAATAAAATCATTATACAAAATCTAAAAACCTCTTTTCTTCTAAGTTGGTAATTAAGTCGTCAATATCAGCAAAATCATTGTAAAAACCAAGCGAAACTCTGATGAAACTATCATTTTTTAGCACTTTTTTTAGTAACGGAACACAAAAATTGCCGCTTCGAACATAAATATCGTTATTTCCTAAGTATGATGCAACATCCTGGGCACTAAAACCTTTAATATTGAAAATTATAATGTGGTCGCCTTTTTTAGAAAAAATTTCAATATCATCAATTTTTTCTAATTTTTCATATAAATAATCGGCCAGAATTTTAATTTTTTTATAAATTGTTTCAAACCCGATTTCATTTATAAAATCAATAGCAGCATTTAAGCCTCAAATTGCAGCAAAATTTAGTGTTCCTGCTTCAAATTTGCGATAATCATTATAAAAAAGCAAATTTTTTTTGTCAAATTTTCGAATTATGCCCCCTCCAAATTTTACAGGTTCTAGCGGCCCCATCAAATAATTTTTTATTGCAAGCACACCTAAACCAGTTGGCCCGTAAAATTTATTAGAACTAAAAGCCAATGCGTGACAAAATTTCATACTAACTTTTTGAAAGTTTATTGATTGTGTTGCATCATTTATTACAAAAGAGCCGTTTTTTAAAGCTTTTTCTCAAATTTTGGCTAAATCTAGATCTACTAAAATTGAATTATTTGCTTGGCTTAAAGCAATAACAGCTGTTTTTGGTGAAATTTTGTCAATTATTTTTGTGCTATAAACAATTTTTGCACCCACCTTTTGAGCAATTTTGACTCAAACAAGTAGATTTGAAGAATGATTTAAGGGTGATAATAAAATTTCATCTCCCCTTCTTATGAATTTTTTAATCATGTTTGCAAAAAGGTTTATTGACTCTGTTGTTCCGGATGTGAAAATAATTTCTTCAGCAAAACCATCAATTAATTTTGCAATTTTTTCGCGAGTTTGGTTTAAAATCTGTAAATTTTCAAAGGCGATTTTTGAATTTGATGAGTGTGTATTAACTGCACAATTTGTGTAAAAATGGTTAATTTTTTCAATTACAGATATTGGCTTTTGCGTCATTGCTGCAGAATCTAAATAAGTTACTTTATTTAAAAAAGGAAAAAACTGTTTATAATTAGTCATTTTTCTTGATAAAATGCAAAAAATACTCGATATTTTTTGATTTTAGTCCTTTAATTGGTGATTTAGTTGAATTAACAAAATCAAAGTCATTTTTAGCAAATTCAACCAGTCTGTTAATTAAAAACTCATGAAATTCGGGCGAAACATAACCGCCTTTTTGGACATATTTTGAGCTAGCCTCAAATTGAGGTTTAAATAAAGCAATAAAACTTTGCCCTTTTTTTAACAGATTTTTTATAACACTAATAACAATTTTAAGACTAATAAAGGAAACATCGCAAACAATTATGTCGATTTTTTCATCAAAAAAATCACTTGTAACATATTTAATGTTGGTTTTTTCTTTTACTGAAACTCTAGGGTCAATTCTTAAAGAATAATCTAATTGATTTAAGCCTGAATCAAGCGCAAAAACTTTTTTTGCTCCTTTTTCAAGGCAAATTTGTGTAAAACCACCTTTAGAAGACCCAATGTCTAGAACAATTTTGTCATTAAAATCAAGTCCGAATTTTTCGTAAGCTCAAAGTAATTTTATGGCGCCGCGGGAGACATATTTTTCCTTTATTTCAACAGTTACTTGGTCTAAATTTTTAATTTTATATGCTGGCAGAAGGCATATTTTATTATTGACTTTTACATGACCAGTTTTAATTAATGATTCAGCTTTTTCAAAACCCATGCTTAGAATTTTGCTAAGTAGGTTCATTTATTTTCATCTCCTTAAAATTTCAATGAGTTTGATATTAAAATTTGGATCAGTTTTTATTCATTCAAGCGATAAATTGTTAAAAGCATCTCTTCGACGGTCTTCAAAGTCGAATAATTTTTGTCTGAATTTGAATCTTTGTAGGTAAATTTGTCAACTATAAAACAAAAAGATTGCTAAATTTTTATGAATTCTTAAGTTTGAGAGTAAATTTAGGTTTAAAAACTGTTTCATGCATGAAATTCAATTTTCAACTTTGTAAATATTATTAACTAATTTTAAATCAAGTTGAGCACACTGTTGATTTGAAACACTAATTTCTAAAATTTTTGAAAGGTTATAAAATAAAAATTTAAATTTTTTTCCAAGTATTTTTTTATATTTTCAAAATTTGATCTCAATTTTGATATGACTTTTTATTTCATGTTTATTTTTGAGGTCTAAGAAGATTCTTGTTTTCATAATAATTGTATACTTTTTGCAAAACAGCATTTACAAAACTAAATTCATCGCCACCTTCAATGCTAAAAATTTTAGTGATTTCAATAGCCTCATTAAAAATAATTCCACGTGGTTGGAAAAATAATTCAGCAGCTCCCAAAAGCAAAATTGATCGAATTAATGGCAACATTCTATCTCAACTTCAATTAGATTTTAACTGTAAAGTAATGACTTTTTTCAAAAAAACATAATTTTTCTTGACAAAAGTAAGTATTTTCAACTGATCAAAAGTGACTTCAAAATACTTATTTTTTATTTCATCAATGTCAATATTTTGATCAAAAAGTTGTGAACCATAAATAATTGAAATATTGGCCATTCTTTTAATTCGTTGTTTGGATAGACTTTGAAACTCAAGACAACTATTTTCTTCGTTGTCTTCAAAGATTTTAATATGCTTATCTTGGTAATTTGTTGGTTCACTATTTGAGCAAAAAGCTCGATTTTCATAGGTTATTTTCACTAAATTACTGTTATGTTGACAACTTGGAGCACTCAAGGTGTCACAGTTTTTTGCCCCATCTTGAGTGTCATTTTGACTTAAATTACCAGGTAAATTTTTAGAACTATTACAATCGAGCGAACTTACAAAAAGAGAGCGTTGCTTTTGTAAAACGTGTGCAAATTCCTTTGCTTCTAGATCAAAATAAGGAAGAGTATTTTTTTTCTTATTCCTATATTTTTGGCTTTTTGCCGAATTTTTTTTGTTTAAATGATTCATTTTATTCCACTTTTTTGCTTTTGCAAGCTAGATAATTGAGTTTAAATCTGACTAATTATAAAAAAATAATAAATTATACTTTAAATTTAATAAAATTTTATCATTTTTCAATATATTAAAAAAAATTTGTAGCAATTATTTAGCTCTTTTGTTGGAAAAATTCTGAAATTAAAATATTTAAAACTGTAAGTTCAAGGAATAATTATTCTAAAGAATCAAAAATATCTTCACCTATTTCTGCTAGCTCAACTTGAAAATTTCTGGCGATTATGTTTCCAATAGTTGCAAGTGAATCAACTGGATTTTTTAATTTTTTGGACTTTGATGTGAATTTTTTTGAAAAAATTGTTAGCGGTAGAGCCTCGCGTGTGTGATTTGTGCCGGGAAAACAAGGGTCATTTCCGTGATCAGAAGAAACAATTAATAAGTCATCATCTTTTAGAGTATTTACTAATTTTGCTAGTTTAATGTCAAAATTATTTAAATTTTGACAATAGCCCATAATATCTCGACGGTGGCCATAACTTGAGTCAAATTCGACCAAATTCACAAAAATAAATTGATTTTTTGTGGATTTGGAGGCAATATCAATTGTGATATCCATATTATTTTCATCACTGTCAGGCCCAAAAATTTTATCAAGCCCCTGTTTTGAAAAAATATCGCCAATTTTACCGACTCCTATAGTTTCAATTCCTTTTTGCTGTAATCTATCAAGAATTGATTTTGGCGGTGTGTTTGCATAGTCATGTCTGTTAAAAGTGCGTGTAAATTTTCCGTTTTGACCAATATAAGGGCGAGCAATAACGCGAGCAACATTTCATTCTGGCTTTGAAGAACAAATGTTTCTTGCAGCTTTTGCATAGCGATATAGATTTTCAAGCCCTAATGTTTCTTCATGACCACAAATCTGTAGAGTCGAATCAGGCGAGGTATAGACGATTATTTTGCCCTCGTCGATAGATTTTTGTCCTAATTCTGACAAAATCACAGTCCCGCTAATTGATTTATTGCCAATAATTTCTCGATTATCAAATGCTTTTTCGAGCTCTCTTATTAGTTCATTAGGAAAACCCTGATCAAAATTTGGGTTAGGCTCAGTAGTTTCAATTCCCATCATTTCTCAATGACCCGCGAGGGTGTCTTTTGCATTTGATTTTACGATAATTTTTGAAACATAAGCAAGTGGTTCTTTATTTATTTTGCCACTATTTTCAATTTTAGCCACATTAGAAATTCCCATTTTTTTTCAGAAAGGAATTCTTAATTCACCAGTTTTTGAAACACAATATAAAGTATTTGCGCCCGAATCGCCAAATTTGTCTTGAAAACCATCATCCCCAATTCCAAGCGAATCAGTTACTATTAAGAAAATTCGATTAAATTTGTATTGTTCCATAATTTTTTGTTAGTTTTTCCTAAATTTTTCTATTTTTTAATATTTTAATTAATTTTACAACAATTAGGGCAGAAGATGAAAGTATTTTTGCAAAAGGATTTAAAAGATTGTGGATTGGCGGTTCTTCAATCAATTTATCATTTCTTTTATGATAAAAAACTATCAATAAACTCTTTAAAAACAAAAGCTTTTTATTCAAATGACGGGATAAATATCGCTAATTTAGAGCGACTGGCAAAGGAATTTGGAATTATTCTTGAATCTTACGGGGGTCCTTATGAGAATTTAAAAACCTTAGAGATCGTAAAACCAACAATTATTCTAATTAAAACTGGTGATTTAAATCATTATGTTTTATTGACAAAAGTAAAAAAATCAAAATTTGAAATTATCGATCCCTTAAAAGGAAAAGTAAAAATTAAACCTGAAACAATGGCAAAAATTTTCCAAAATGTTGTAATTTTTGCTCAAAAAGATCCTGAATATAAAAGATCAAAAATAAAAGATAAATCATGGAATAATTGGTGGTTTTTCCTTGAGTCAAAAAGTAATTGGTATCTTATTTTTTTATTTTTTATAACTGCAGTTAGTAATTTTTTATCTTCGTTATTCATGAAAACAATAATTGACAAGGTTTTGCCCCAACAAGATTTAGGTCTTGTCATAAAAGTGAGTCTTTTCTTTGCTTGGATTGTAATTTGGCGAATTTTACAGGACATTATTAAAAAAATATATATTCATAAAATTGAACTAAAAATCGAAAAAGATATTTTTGATCGTTTTTTTAATGCTTTAAAAACAGGTAAAAATTTTCAACTTTTAAAATTAGACAATCATGATTACATTAGAAGAATCAATTTAATTCCAAGTTTTGCAGCTTTTTCGGCCAGTTTTTACTACCATATTTTTAACGAAGTTATTACTTTTTTAATTTCATTTTTTATATTACTGTGGATAGACATTAAAATTTTAGGCTTAATTATTGGAATAGGCATAATTTACCTTTTTATTAGCATAATTGTGCGAAAAAGTATTTCAAAAAATCACCAATTTTTAATGGAAGATCAACTAAATAGTTTGACAAGCACAAATGACATGATTTTTTCGCTTGAAAATTTAAAGCGTGATGATGTTTATAAAAATTTAAAACATCAATTTGATGAAAAGTATTACCGTTATAAAAAGACAGAATTCAATATTTGGAAAAAAGAGAGTTATTTATCAAGTTTTAATAATTTTCTTTTTTCAATAGCGCCAATTTTAATTGTGGTTATTTCCTCTTTTTGAATTTTTGATAAAAAATTATCAATTGGTGAATTACTGCTTTTTTTAAGTTTTTTTAGTTTTTTTATTAATCCGCTTTCTTCATTTGTTAATATAGTCACTAATTTGCCAATTTTTTTAAAGGAATTTGAGCTTTTAAATTTTGTGCTCAACATTGAAAAAGAAACAACCGGCAAATATCACCAAAAAATTTCAGATATAAAACTAAAAGATTTAAGCGTGAGTTATTATAAAAATAAGACACTTTTTTACATTGAAAAAATTCAAATCAAAGAAAATTTGCACATAATTGGAAAAAATGGAAGCGGAAAGTCTACATTTTTGCGACTTTTAAACCAGGAAATTGTTTATAACGGTGATTTTTTAATTAATAATCTTGATTTAAAATATTATGACCAAAATGAATTACGCAAGAGAATTTGCTATATAAAATCGCAAAATTATTTTCCCAACATCAGTGTTCTTTCCTTTATAACAAATGAAAATCCTGAAAAAATTCAGAATTTAATTAATAATTTTCAACGATTTGACATTCAAGAAATGCTTTATGAATGGCAAATTTCCCTTGATTCAAAATTTATTAACAACGGCTCAAATTTTTCTAGCGGACAAAAGCAAATAATCGCACTTTTGCAACTTTTAACTAAGGATTTTGACTTAATTTTATTAGATGAGGCTTTTGAAAACATCGATGAGAAAAATTTTGAATTTTTAAAGAAAGTAATCTCAAATTACCAAAAAAATGCAATGTTTATCGAGATTTCTCATTCAAAAAGATATGTAATTGAACAAGGAGAAACTTTTGACATCAAAGATATATCAAAACAATAAGATAACAATAATAATTAGTGTCTTTTTGCTAATTTTGATGGGTGCAAGTTTTTACTATTTTTTTCAAATAAAAACTTATAGGACAGTTAATTTTATCTTAGAAATTGATGAAAAACATAAAACATTTGCAACAGTAAATTCAGACATATATTATTTAATGGATAAAGATTCATTTGCCCAATTTCAATTTCAGGACCGAGTAATTAGACTTGAAATTACAAAAATTGTTAATGTAAAACAGAATGAATTTGTTATTGAATTCACAAAATCACTATTATTAAAGCCAAAAACTCAATTGCCGGCAGTTCTTTTTTTAAAAAATACAGGTAATTTTTTAGATCTTTTTACAAAATAGAATAAAATTAAATATAAATGGTGAAAATTCTAATTAATTTTGAGAATCAAAGTAAGGTTAAGTTTAAATTTTTAAAGTTGTTTAAAAAAATTTTTGAAATTTTTGCAAAAAATGAAAATTTACAAGGTGAAATTAATCTAGATTTAATGCTAATAAGTGAAGAAAAAGCTCAAAAACTAGCCCTTAAGTTCAAAAATAAAGACTATGTTCCTGATGTTTTATCATTTCCAAGTGGCTTGAAAATTCAAGAAAACAATTTGCAAATTCATTTTTTAGGCGAAATTTTTATGACACCATCAAAAATTCAAAAACAGGCAAAAGACTATAATCACACTGAAAAACGCGAATTTTCATACCTTTTTGCTCATAGCCTTTATCATTTACTAGGTTTGGATCATGATAATGATGAAAATAATAAATTTATGCACGAAAAAGTAGACAACATTTTAAAAAATTTGGAGATTTCTCGCTAATGGAACAAATATTTGAATCCCTAAAAAAACTAAGCAAAAATTCCTACTGTCCTTATTCCAATTTTCCAGTAGCCTCAATTTTGCTAACAAAACAAGATCGTACTTTTGAAGGCATTAATGTTGAAAATGCCGTTTATCCTGCAGGAATTTGCGCCGAAAGAGTAGCGATATTTCAAGCAATTGCCCAAGGAGTTAATCCTGAAAATTTTAAAGAAATTCATATTTATAGCCCAAAATCTAGTAAATTTATTGTCCCTTGCGGTCAATGTTTACAAGTTTTTGTTGAATTTTTTTCTGAAAATGTTAGCATTTTTCTTTATAATTCAAAAGCAGAATTTATTGAGAAAAAATTAAATCAACTTCTCCCTTTGCAATTTAATAAGGATTTTTTATAAATATGGATACAAAAACATGTTTTGTTGCAGTTATTGGCCAACCTAATTCAGGTAAATCTTCACTAATAAACTCGATTGTTCAATTTCCAGTTTCAATTGTTAGTCTAAAAGCCCAAACTACTAGAGATGCAATTAACGCAATTTATAATAAAGATAATCTTCAAATAGTTTTTGTTGACACCCCCGGTTTTCATAATAAAATTAATAATTTAAGTAATTCTTTAAATTTCGCGATAAATTCGACACTTGAGGGAATAGATCTTGTTCTTTTTTTACACCCAGTTAACGAGCCAATTGATGAAAATACACAGGCATTTGCTAAAAAAATTTCAAATATTAAAAACAAAATAGCAATAATTACTAAAACTGATATTGAAGATGGCGAATTTACTTTTGAAAAACAGTCGCAAAAAATGAAAGAATTTGAACTTGAATTTGACAATATTTTGCCTTTTTCAACTAATTTTGAAGATTTACGAACCAATTTATTAAGTCAAATTGAAAAATATGCCTATCCCTCAAATCATTTTTTCAATAATTTAGATGTTACTGATCAAAGTTCACGTTTTTTTGCAAAGGAAATAATAAGAAAACAAATACTTTTGAATGTTGATGATGAAATTCCGCACCAAACTGCTGTTGTCATTGACAATTTTGATGAATCAGAAAAAAATTGTATTCGAATTGATGCAACAATTTATGTTGGTAGAAAGTCGCACTTACCAATAATTATTGGTAAAGCTGGCTCAGTTCTTGGGCAAATTGGCACTAACGCTCGCAAAGAACTTGAAGAGATTTTTGGTAAAAAAGTTGTTCTAAAAAACAGAGTAGCCGTTGCTAAAAAATGATTTAACGACCCTAAAATGATTAAGAAATTTGGCTATTAAAAATTTAAGTTTGTATAAATTTTCCCTTAAATAATTAATTTGGCAACTATTGCTAAACAGCATTTTTTGTTGCTAAAATTACTAAAAAAAATTATTAAAATTTATTAAAAATAGATTTTAATTTTAATAAATTAAATATTTTACAATTTTGCTGTAAAATATTTAACTAAGCAAGCATTCTTTTTTAAAATTATTTAAAAAGCTTGCTGTTCATAATTTATTAATTTTAACTTCAAAAAAGGAGTAACATATGAAAAAATTTGATGTTGCAGTAATTGGTGGTGGCCCAGGTGGATACTCTTTGGCAGTTATTTTAGCTAATAACGGCAAAAATGTCGCACTTTTTGAATCAAATGTCTTAGGCGGAACTTGTGTAAATAGGGGCTGCATTCCAACTAAAACAATTTTAAAGTCTGCAAAAATAAGACAATTAATGTCCAATTCTGACAAATACGGTTTTGAATCTAGTCACACATTTAATTTAGAAAAAATCTTTGAAAATGCCCGTAATAACAGTAAAAAATTGCAACAAGCAATCAAAGGTGCCCTAGATGGTGCGGGCGTTTCTGTTTTTAACCAAGAAGCAAAATTAGTTTCTAAAAACATAATTAAAGCTGAAATCAGCGAAATTTATGCCGATAAAATAGTTCTTGCAACTGGAAGTAGACCAAGAAAAATACAAATTGAAGGCATTGAAAACGCAAATGTTTATACTTCTGATGATTTAATTTTAGATTATCACGATTTTGATGAATTAACAATAATTGGTGGCGGAGTTATTGCCCTTGAGTTTGCTAGTTTTTATGCCAACTTTGACAAAAAAATAACAATAATCGAATCAAATAATCAATTATTTGGTAATTTTGACGAATCAATAAGAGATGCTGTCAATTCAATTATCCAAAGAGATAAAATAAATGTCATAACAAATGCAAAAGTTTTAAAATACGAAACTGATGGTCTGCTTATTCAACAAGGCGAAAATATTTCTAAACATAAAACCGGAAATATTTTACTTGCAGTTGGTAGAACTGTTAATAATGATTCATTTTCTGAGTTAAATCTAGAAAAATATGACAATGGCGTTTTAAAAGTAAACGAATTTTTCCAAACTTCTGAAGAAAATATTTATGCAATTGGCGATTTAAACGCAATTATGATGTTATCAACAAGCGCATATAAACATGGAGATGTTGTTGCAAAACATATTTTGCACCAAAAATCTGATGAAAAATTTGTAAAATCTAATATTCCGTTTGCAATTTATACAAATCCAGATATTTCATTTGTTGGAAAAAGTGAAAAAGAGCTAGAAAGTGCAAAAATCGAATTTGAATCAGCGCAAGTTTTTGCAAGAAATTTGCCAAGAGCCCACGCTAACTTAGATTTTGAAATTGGTTTTGTTAAAATTAATTACGAAAAACACACTTACAAAATTCTATCAGCAACTATTTTTCTTGAAGATTCAGCGACATTGATTAACCAAATAGCATTAGCAATAAGCAAAAATATGACAATTTTTGACCTTCAAACTTCAGCTTTTACCCACCCTACACTTGCTGAATCCGTTTATTATATTTCTAGAAATATCGCTTTTAGTAAAAAATCCTAATAATTACTGTTTTTTAGACTAAAATTTTAGTTAAAATTTTAGGAAATTAGTTTCTTTTTTTCCTTAAACTGGTTAATTCTAAAACCATTGTTTCTTATTGAAATTAATTGTACTTAAGTTTTCTTTAAATTAAAAAGATCCAGCAAACTAAAGTAAATTAGCATATTCCCGAGTTTCCCAGTTTGATGAAATAATCTTGAAAAGTGTCCGGTTTTTGGGCACTTTTTTAACTTTTTTGACAAAAGTTAATTACAATTTTAAAACACTGGCAAAAATCAATTTATGGACAGAATAACAAAAACCATAAAAAATATAACTACTATTTAAACTCAATGTAAATAGAAAACTCATTTTTATTTACATTGAGCCTAAAAAAATATGTGAAGTTTTGAAAGAGCCATAATTAAAAGCCTTAAATTTATAGATTTCTAAACGGTTAAATTTAAGGCATTGCATCATATTTAAAAATATGACGGAAAATTCGCGTTTTCTAATTTTTTAGCCAAAGAACATAAGTAATTCCCCCTTAATTCAATACAAATTTTATTAATTTATTCTTAGTGAGAATTATTATAACATAATTTTTTCCTAGACCAAGCTTTTTTTACAAAAGGTTGATTTTAGAATAATAAAAATTAAAATTTTAGCGTCAAAAAACACGGATTTACCGGTATTTTTGCATTTTTATGTCACTAAAAAGCGAATTTTTGTCATCAAACTGTCAAACTCAGGATCCAGCAAACTAAAGTAAATTAGCATATTAATTTGCGAAGATAAAGTTTTTTAATAAATAATAAAATATCCAAGCTAATTTTAAATTAATTTTTTTGCTGCAATTTTGATCAAAATTGCCTTAAATTTACAGAAAAAATATCAATCTCACAAATTCAAAGTGGGTTTTTTCTACTAATTTAGATTTTTTAGTTTTTTATTTTTATTTTTTTTTAGTATAATTTTTAACTTATTAAACTCAAATCGAAAGGAAACAGTATGAAATTCAAAAATGTTCAAAACTATCCCGTTAGAAAAAGATTAAAACTTATATCATTAGGTTTATTACCAATAGCTACTGCAGTAACGTTTGTTGCATGTGTTTCTCAAGACTCGGCAAAACTGCAAACATTTAAGTATTTAGCCATTGGTGATTCTGTTACCGCCGGATTTAATCAAGAAACTTATCGCGATTTTCAAGGTAAGCTTAACTCGCAAGGGGCGGGCGTAAGTGGCCTTTCGTATCCTTCCTTTTTTGCGCACTATTTGCAAAAGTTAAACAAAGATTCGCTGGTTTCATATGATAATTTGGCCTTTTCTGGTGCAACAGTAAAAAATTGACTTAATTTAATTAATCCTACAAAATACCCAACTGGAAAAGTCGCTGATAATCCTTTTGTCCCTAAAAATAACGATCAAAATACAAAATTTAATGATTTATCTACCGTTTTTGGCAATTTTAATAAATCAAGTTACCCTGAACTAACTCAGAAAATTAAAAACGCTAATCTTTTGACAATGACTCTTGGCGCTAATGATATTTTCTTAGTTGCAACCAAATTTGGCTCCCTTTTGTCTCCTGAAACATCCGGAATTAAAGAAGAATTAGATAAAATTACAGTAGAATCAGCTCCAGCAACAACTCAAGAAACAGCTCCTGCTGATGGAAAGAAAACTCCTAAGAAAAAAGAAGATTTAAAGCCAAAAATAGCCAAATATATAAAAAATGAAATTTCAACCAAAATAACAGAATTTAAAGCAGATTTAGAAAAGCTTTTAAATGAATTAAAGGCAATTAATCCTAATTTACATATAAATTTACTTCCATACAAATTGCCAAACTCACTTTTAGTGCAAGTTTTAAGTAACCTTTTTGCTAATGATTTTGGTTTAGAAAAAGATTATTTCCAAAAAGTTACAACCGAAATTAATACTGCAATTCGCGAAACAGCCCAAAAAGCTAGTGTAAATTATGTTGATCCATTTGATGCAGAAATTTGAAATGATTCTGATACAAAATTGGGAGCAACCCAATTTGACATTCACCCTCAAGTTAAAGGTTATAAAAAAATAGCTGAGCAATTATTGCTAAAATTAGCAGCGGATCAATCTCAAGCTGGTGCTGTTGTTGATAGTATTAAAAAATCTACAAAATTCACTGATAATGCTTCAGGAAATTTAACATATAAACATGTTCTTGACCTCTCAAGTGTTGCAAAAACTAATGAAGAATTGTTGAAGAAAATAAATGATAATAAATCCGAAAATGATTTTATTGACGAAGAGTCTGAATTTGAAAAAACCCAAAATTCAGTAATCAAGGGCGATAAAAGAGATTTAGCTGATTCAATGTTATCAGTTTTGAGCTCAAATATTTTTGGAAAATTAGATTTTAAAGACTTAGTTAAAAAAACACGAAACTTTATCGCTACTACTGTTGTTAGATTTATCCCTGAATCAGCATCAGAACAATCTCTTGCAGAAATTTTAAAATCACTTGAAGAATTAGCTAAGCCTTATCTAAATGACCCAAAAACTGACATAATTAAGGTTGCGCTTAATAAAGTAATAGAAGATCTAGAAAAAAAACTAAAAGATCCTAAAAACCACTCAAAAATCACAGTCCCTTCAATAATCAATACCATTATTAATACCTTTGTTGAAAATGTTGACCTTGGAAGAATTTTAACGGATTTACCGAAGTTAACAGGTAGACAATCTTCATCATCCACTTCAACTCCATCAACTTCTTCAAGAACCTCAACCTCAACCCCTTCGACTTCAACTTCATCAGCTTCAACCTCTAGTTCTTAATCAGACCCCTAAAACACGTTATTAATAATTAATATTTAAAAAACATGATGTTTTTTAATGTCATGTTACTAAATAGAAAATAAAAATGCAGCACATAGTAAAATAATATTATTGTTGCATTTTTTTTATTTTCAATTTAGGAAATAATTTATTAAATTTGGTTTTTCCACGAGTTCTCCAGTTTGATGAGATAATCTTAAAAAAGTGTCCTGGTTTAGGTTTTGGGTGCTTTTTCAACTTTTTTGGCAAAAGTTAATTACCTATTTTAAACACTGACAAAAATCAATTTATGGATAAAATAACCAAAATCATAAAAAAATACAACTACTATTTAAACTCAATGTAAATAGAAAACTCGTTTTTACTTACATTGAGCCTAAAAAAATATGTGAAGTTTTGAAAGAACAATAACTAAAAGCCCTAAATTTATATAGATTTCTAAACGGTTAAATTTAAAGCATTCCATCATATCTAAAAATATAATGGAAAATTCGCATTTTCTGATTTTTTTATGGCAAAAACTTATCTTATCCTGCGTAATTCAATATCAAAATTTATTAATTATTCTTAATGATGCACATTATAACATAATTTTTTCTTAGACCAAGCATTTTTTTTGCAAAAGTTAATTTTAAAATAATAAAAATTAAGATTTTAGTCAAAAAAACCCGGATTTACGGGTATTTTTGCATATTTGTATTCACTAAAAAGTGAATTTTTGCCATCAAACTTTGAAACTCAGTATTTAAGAAATATTTTATCAAATTTGGGTTTTTTTAACAAAAATTACGAAAATATTTCATATTTACATTTTTGACCAAAATTTTGAAACTTTCTTGAAAATTTATTGTATGATGATTAATATAGTAAATTTAATTTTTTGAAAGGAGAAGTTTTGGTTAAAACAAAATTTTTTAGTAAATTTAAAGATTTTACTTGATCACAAATTTTTGCTTTAATAATATTAGCAGCTGCTGATGTTTTTGTTATTGCTGCTCCTTATTATTTAAAAAATATTGTGCCTAACTTGCACACATATTTAGGAATTCGTGAAGATCAAGTAGCTTCTTTGACAGCCATTATTGGCTGAGTTACACTTGCAACTCAACTACCGGGTGGATTTTTATCTAATAGGATTAGTTCGCGTTGACTCTTATTTATTGCTGTTTTATCAACAGGAATTATTACATTTTGATTTGGTATAACCATTAAAAATGCTCAACAATTAGGTGAAGAAAGTGCTTTGACTCAATATAAAATTATTTGAGGTCTTTGAGGAATCACATCAACCCTAATCTTTTGAACCCCACTTTGAAAACTAGTTTCACAGCAAACCGACAAAAAAAATCAAGGTCTTGCTTATGGAATTCAAGGTAGTGCAAATGGTGTAATTGGATTTTTCCTAGTTTTTGTTATTGGTTTAATTATTACTTCAGTTTATTATCCAGACAATCAAAATACTAATGAAATCAATAGCACACCTTTTGCTGCTTATACTTTTACAATTGGTAGTTTTTTAGTAATTACTTCATTTTTGGTTCTCTTTTTTGTCAAAGAGAAAAAAATTGAACGTTATACTAACAAAATTAGTCTAGAATCTATCAAGAAAAATATTATCCAAATTTATGTCTCACTTAAAAATTGAAAACTATGAATGCTTTCAATTTTTGTAATGGGAATGTATACTTTCCAATCAGTTTTTGCCTATTACTTAGTTCAAGTGTTAAATAATGTCTTTTTAGCACCTACAATTTTAGTTACAATTCTTGGCGGAATTAGAACTTATGGACTTCGAGGTTTAATTAGCTCTTATGTTGGTTACTATGCTGACAAATTTAGAAGCTACATTCTCATTTTAGTTTTAACAGCAGTGACAGGAATTTTTGTTATTTTAACTATTTTACTTCTTACTTTAGCTGGAATTCAAGAACCTGGAACTCCACTATTTATCTTCTTTATAATATTGGCAACAATTTTATTCTTAATAGCAGGTTCTCTATCATGAGTAATGGTAACTCTTAGATTTACTCAAGTTGCTGAAATTGAAATTGGTAAAAATAACTATGCAAGTTCAGTGGGAATTCTTTCATTTATTGCGTTTTCGCCAGATGCTTGGTTCTATGAATTGTCAGGATATGTTGGGAAAATCTATACAATTGAAGGACAAACAAATACTTCGCCTTTAGGTTACCAATTAATTTTAACAATCGCATTAGGTGTTGCCTTATTTGGAACAATTTGTGGATTCATAGTCTTTTTGCACAATCGAGCCGAACTTAAAAAGCTAGGTAAAACAAATTATCGCTGAAGGGAATTAGATAATGCCTAAAAAACAATTGTTAATAGCGCATCGTGGTTACTCAGGAATCGCACCCGAAAATACCAAACTAGCTTTTGATTTAGCATATGAATTTAATTTTGATGGAATTGAATTAGATGTTCATTTAACTAAAGATAATAGAATAGTTATCATTCATGATGAGGATGCTAAAAGAACAGCTGGTGTTGAAAAAATAATTGCAAATAGCACTTTATCTGAATTGTATAATGATGATCATAGTTTACATTTTCAACTTGAGACTCGCAAACAAACCATTTTAACACTTGAAGACTTTTTAGATCTTTATCTTGATAAGTTTGAAGTAATTAATGTTGAAATTAAAACTGATCAAACTGAATACATTGGAATTGAAAAAATTATTGATGATTTATCAATTAGATATGGAAAAGATTTTTTTGACAAAATAATTTTTTCATCTTTTAATTTTTCTACACTTGAACGTATGTTTAAATTAAACTCTAAATATCGCCTTGGTTTTTTATTTTGAACTAAAACTCAACTAACAGGTGTAAGCGAAAAAGAAATTAAACAAATTTGCAAGTACCTCCATCCTTGAGTGGATTTATATGATGAAGAACCAGCAATGATTGAAGCTTTTGGCCTACCACTAAACTTATGAACTCTCAAATCAAAAGCGCGCTACCAAAAATATTTAAATAATAAACATGTATATAGTCAAATAAGTAATTACAAATATACTAAGGATATTAAGTAAAATTCTAGTCAAAAAAATTTCGAGTTTCCCAATTTGATGAGATAATCTTAAAAAGTGTCCGGGTTTTGGGCACTTTTTAACTTCATTAGCAAAAGTTAATTACCTATTTTTTTATTAATTTATTAAAATAAAAATCATACGTACTTCGAATACTTAGATCACTAGGAACGCCATCAAACTGCCAAACTCAGGAAAAATAACTATTAAAGCAAAAACACCGAATTTTAAATCTAACACTCATGAATACAAAATCTACTTATTAATTAAATAAAGCAAACTAAAAAAAGCTATAATTTCAACTCAAAAAGCAAAATTATAAAATATTTAAACTACCTTTTTTAGTTAAAACACTGACAAAAATCATAAAAAAAACAACTACTATTTAAGCTCAATGCAAATAGAAAACTCGTTTTTATTTAAACTGAGCCTAAAAAAATATATGAAGTTTTGAAAGAACAATAACTAAAAGCCCTAAATTTATAGATTTCTAAACGGTTAAATTTAAGGCATTCCATTATATTTAAAAATATAATGGATAATTCGCATTTTCTGATTTTTGTATAGCAAAAACATTCTTAAGTCCCCCTAATTCAATAATAAAATTTATTAATTTATTCTTAGTGATAGTTATTATAACATAATTTTATTTTAAACCAAACATTTTTTTTTTTTTTTGCAAAAGGTTGATTTTAGAATTATAAAAATTAAGATTTTAGCACCAAAAAACACGGATTTACCGGTATTTTTGCGTATTTATATTCACTAAAAAGTAAATTTTTGCTATCAAACTGTCAAATTCAGGTAAAGATATTAACTAAAAATTCAAGTAAAAAAAATCATCTCCCTAAAAACGGAGATGATTTTTCCTAAACAAAAAATAATTTATTCTTTTTAAATCCAGTAACTAGACTTAACCGGAAATTTTTTTGTCAATTCCTGAACTTTTAGCTTAATTTCTTCAATTTCACTAAGATTTAAATTTTTCTTTTTTAGAACAAAATCAATAATTTCAGCAAGAATAGCAAATTCTTTTTCCTTAAAACCGCGAGAAGTCATTGCTGGAGTGCCAAAACGAATTCCTGAAGTTACAAAAGGACTTAGACTGTCATTTGGAATTGTATTTTTATTTGTAATAATATTTACTGATTCAAGTAAAATTTGTGCTTGTTTGCCTGTTAGATCATAGGTTTTTTTCACATCAACAATAAAAAGGTGATTTTGGGTTTTTCCTGAGACAATTCTTGCACCTTTTTTTGCAAATTCATTTGCAAAAAAAGCGGCATTTTTAACGATTTGCTGACAATAATCTTTAAATCAAGGCTGCAGTGCTTCATTAAATGCAACAGCTTTTGCGGCAATTGTATTAAAAAGTGGACCACCTTGAATTCCAGGGAAGACAATTTTGTCAATTTTATTTGCAATTTCTTCAATATTTGTTAGAATCAAACCACCTCTAGGTCCGCGCAGAGTTTTTTGGGTTGTTGATGTTATTACATGCGCAATTCCAACTGGCGAAGGATGGACGCCGGCGGCAATAAGGCCGGCAATATGAGCAATGTCAGCCAGCAAATAGGCTCCGACTTTGTCGGCAATTTGTCGAAAACGACCAAAGTCAATCAAACCTGAATAAGCTGAATAGCCACAAATTATTAAATTTGGTCTTGTATCAACAGCTATTTTTTCAATCTCATCATAATCAAGAGTTTCATTTTTGTCAAGAAAATAGCTAATTCCGGTGTAAAAAATTCCGGAAAAATTAACTTTATATCCGTGAGTTAAATGGCCCCCTGAGCTTAAATCAAGGCCAAGAATTTTGTCTCCAGGTTTTAAAAGTGCGGCAAAAACGGCTGAATTTGCACTTGAGCCTGAATAGGGTTGGACATTTGCAAATTTTGTCCCAAAAAGTTGCTTTGCTCGTTCAATTGCAATTAATTCAATTTTGTCAATAAACTCACAACCACCATAATAGCGTTTTCCAGGATAACCTTCGCCATATTTATTGCTCAAACTTGTTCCATTTGCGCTTAGAACATCTTGAGAAGCATAATTTTCGCTGGCAATTAGCTCAATTTGGTTGTTTTGTCTTTGACTTTCTAAATTAATTAGCTCAGAAATTTGTTGATCTTTAATATTAATTTTCTTGTACATTTCTCAAAAACATGAAAATTATACTATAAAAATAAGGAATATTCGAAAAACAGCCAACATTTTGCAAAAAATTTTTTTTGCATTTGCTAAGCAAAACATGGTATAATTTTAAATTTACTAGAAGGGGAAGTCATGAAAATACGTAGTTTTTTTGCTAGGTTGTTTTCGCTTAATAGTTGAAAGCGTTTTTTTCTTGCTTTTTTAACATTTTCTTTTCTTGGAAGTGGTGTTTTTCTCGTTTCAAATTACTATATTTCTCAGAACATTAATCGCTCAATTGAATATGGCGGTGGAGCTGAGGTTTTAGTTCAAGTTAAAACTTTGGACGGAAAAATTCCATCTTCAAAAGTTGTTCAGGAGGCAGATTCGGCTATTTTCCAGCGTCTAACCGGCGGGGCTAATTTGAATGGTACCAACGTTTTTACCGAAGGTGAAGGACGAATAAGAATTTCACGTAATAAAATCTCTAATAACCGTGAATTAGAGCAATTTATTGAAGAAATAGTCAATAAACCAACCTTAACAATTACAGATGTTAACACAAATCCCCTCTTTTTTGATGGTAAATTTGAAACAAACCTTAGTCTTGAAAACGGCGATGAGTCAAATTGGTTAGTTCCATTTGCTCCAGGTTCTGCCCTTTCACAGCCAAATCCCCAAAATCCATCAAGTAATCAAGTATTAATCGAATTAAAAGACAACAATGCTCAATTAGAGTGAACTAAAGCCACTGAACATATTTCGAAATTGCCCCGTGGTCAAAACAGAATTTTAATTTGGTCTAATATTTCTGAACTTAAAAAAATAGCCCAAGAAAAATTCCCGCTTCAGTGGGAAAGGGCTAATAAAAATATATATAATTTTTTACACGTTGGTGAAAAAACTACCCCTGATTTTTTGCCAGACCGAAAAATTTTACAACCTTCACTTAAAAAATTCCAAATTGATGCAAAAAGATATTTAATTTCCGATGCAACAGTTAGTCAAGCATTAAATGGAAAATCCTTTGTAATTACAGGTAATTTTTCTCCTCAAGAAGCAAAACAATTAGCACTTGATATTAATTATGGGACTGCTGATTATAAATTAGATTTTTTGTCAGCTTCATTTGTTAGCAAAACCAAGTCTGAGTCAGCCTTTATTGCTGGATGAATTGCAATTGGTCTAGCAATTGCGATAATTTCGCTATTTTTGATTGTAAATTACGGTGTTTTAGGAATTGTTGCAACAATTTCACTTTCACTTTATGTCTTTTTGACATTACTTTTTTTCACGATTGTTCGAGGCGAATATTCTCCAATAACCATTTCAGCGCTTGTTGTTGGAATTGGGATGAATATTGACGCAAATGTCATTAGTTTTGAACTATTTAAGTCGAGAATTTATGCCGGTAATTCGGCCATAAAAGCAAACTCCCAAGCTAATCGAACATCCTTTAATGCAATTATTGACTCAAATGTTACAACACTGATAGCCGCACTTGTTTTGTTCTTTTTTGGAACAAAAAATGTAAAAAGTTTCTCAATTACTCTTATTTTTTCAATTGTCTTTACACTAATAGTTACAATTGGATTTACAAAATTTTTCACAAGTTTTATTCTTAAAGCTGATTATTTCCAAAAAAGTAACAGATTTTGACTTTTAGGTATAAAAAATTATTACTTGAAAAAATATGAACGGGGTTACCAATCAGTTTATTCAAGAATTAATTATGAAAAAATTTATAAATATTCTAGATGAACTCCGCTTGTTTTGTTTGTGGGTTCGCTAGTGGTTTTTGCAACTTTTGCCGGAATTTATAAGTCTTTTGGTTCAGGCTTTAATTTAGCTATTGACTTTAGTGGTGGTACAAACTTGCTAATTGAAACCTCAAATTCAAGTTTTGACTTGATAAATCAAGAAAAAGCTAATAAAATAATTGATTTTTTAAATTCACATAATATTAATAGTACAAATTCGCAAATAATTTTAAATCCTCTAAATGAGTCATCTTCTATTTTTAATATTGAAGTTAAAACCCAACTAGACTTAGCTTCCAGACTTTCGACCCTTAATTCAGAAATTCAAAGCAATTTCTCAAATATTCGAATGACAAATTATTCAATTTCAAATGAAGAAGCACAAAAATTAATTTTTAATGCAATACTTTCAGTTGGCTTAGCACTTGTTTTTGTAAGTATTTTTACACTGATTAGATTTAAATGAACTTTTTCATTTGCAATTATTCTTTCCCAATTATTTAATGTTTTAATGGTATTTTCTGCGATTATTATCACTCGAATTCAAATATCTCAAAATTTGGTTGTTGCAATTTTAACTCTAATTGGTTATACTGTAAACGATACAATTGTTGTCTTTGACCGTATTAAAACCAAATTTAGCGAAACAAATCACGTTGATGTTTATAAAAGTGAAAAAATTAACCAAATTTCATTAGAGGCAATTAAAGACACAGCTAAAAGATCTATTTTTACATCGCTAACAACAATTTTTACAATCATAGTTTTAATGATTTTTTATGAATCAATTGATGTAGTCTTCAGCTTAACAATGCTTATAGGTGTTATAATCGGAACATATTCTTCATTATTTGTCGCAACTAGAATATGAAATAAATTAGAAGCATATCGAAACTATAAAAAACAAAAAAGAATTAACGCTAAATACTGAAATATCCAAAAAGTTCATGAACAAACATTTGCAAGCATTAATGACTATGAAAAATAAGTAACCAAAAATTAAAATAATTACTAAAAAATATCTATTTTAATTTTTGGTTTTTATTTTGTAAAATTTTCTATGGTTCAAAATTAAAGGTTAAAAATGAAATCATTCTTAAATTCAAGTCCTAAGGGTACTTATGATATTGTTGAGCAAGAAAGTGAAATATTCCTAAAAATCCGTAATATTTTTTTCCAATATGCTGGAAAATTTAATTTCTCATATATTGAAACACCAATTTTTGAATATGCAGAAATTTTCGAAAAAACTAGTCAAGATTCAGATATAGTAACTAAAGAACTCTATAAATTTTTAGATAAATCAGATCGACAATTAGCTTTAAGACCCGAGGGAACTGCACCGATCATGCGGGCAATTTGGCAGCACAAATTACACCAAATTGAAAAAAAATTTTTTTATTTTGGTCCCATGTTTCGCTATGAAAAACCACAAAAAGGACGTTTTCGTCAGTTTTATCAAGCCGGATTTGAAATTACTAACTATAAACCAGAGTCATTTTTTTTACAAGTTTTAGAAGTTATTCTTTTAGTTATTAAAATTCTTGAAAATCTTAAAATTCAAAACTACCAACTTAAAATTAATTACCTTTCAAATTCACAAACAAGACAAGAATATTCTAAAGCTTTAAGTCAATATTTTGAAAAATATATCGATAAACTCGAGCCTATCTCTAAATTGCGCATTAAAAATAATCCTTTGAGAATTCTTGATGACAAGATAGAATCTTCTAAAGATTTTGTTAAATCAGCCCCAAAAATAAGTGACTTTTGATCAACAGAGGATAAGAAAAATTTCAATTCAATAATTTCAATTTTTGAAAAATTTAAAATTAATTACGTGATTGACTACTCATTAGTTCGAGGGCTTGATTATTATGATGAATTTGTTTTTGAATTTATTGATAATGGCAAAATTTTAGGTTCAAAATTAACATTCGCTGGTGGAGGTTGTTATAATAATTTACCACAAAAATTTGGGATGTCTAATTTTAAAAGTATCGGGGTTGCCTTTGGAATTGAGCGTCTAATAGAAATTTTTAAATCTAATTCCCCTACTAAATTAACAAATTTAGATTTTTATTTAATCGGCTTTAGTAAAGATGAAATTCTTAAAAATTTTCAACTTGCAATTTTACTCCGCGAGCAAAATTTTCGAGTTGATTTAAATAAATCGCCTCTATCAATTAAAGATGGATTTCAAAAAGCAAAAAAATCAGGCGCAAAATTTGCTTTTTTCTTTGAAAAAGACGAACAACCTGGTCAGATATCAATCAAAAATCTGAAAACATCTATTAATAAAGCAATTTCACTTTTAAATATTGATTTTACATTTTTAAGAACAATTATAGACGGAGAAACTCATGTATAATTCAAAAAATTTATCCAAAGAACAAATTGGAAATATAGTTTCAATTCAAGGCTGAGTCCAAAATATTCGTAAAATTAAAAGTAAAACCTTTGTGGTAATCCGTGATTATCAGGGAATTTTTCAAGTAATTATTGATGAAAATACCAAAAAAGTCGACAAATACTCAAAAGAATCTGTTGTGCGTGTTGAAGGTATTTTATCGCTAAGAAGCAATCCAAATACAAAAATTCATAACGGTGATCTTGAAATAAATGCAATAAATTTTGAAACACTTTCATTTTCTCAGCCAATTCCGTTTGAAATTCATAATGAGGCTCACGCCAATGAAGATTTACGTTTGGAATACCGATTTTTAGATTTACGCCGTGAAGTAATGCAGAAAAATTTGACTTTTCGTTATAAAGTTTTTCACTATATTCGTTCTTTCCTTTTTGAAAATAATTTTATTGAAATTGAAACTCCGATTTTGTCAAAATCAACACCCGAAGGAGCAAGATCTTTTTTAGTTCCTACTCGACAAAAAGGAAAATTTTTTTCCTTACCGCAGTCACCTCAAATTTATAAGCAACTTTTAATGGTTTCTGGATTTGAAAAATACTTCCAATTTGCGCGCGTCTTTCGTGATGAGGATCTAAGAAAGGACCGCCAATTTGAATTTTGTCAACTAGATTTAGAATTTGGCTTTAGTAATTTTGAGCAAATCTCCAGTCAAATTGAAAATCTTATAAAATATTTGTGAGAAAAAATTTACTCTAACTCAAACATTGAATTTCCGCGGCTTGACTATGATTTTGTAATTGACAAATATGGAACCGACAAACCTGACTTGCGATTTGAAAATAAATTATTTTCCCTTGATTTTCTTGATGCTCAAGATCCACTTTTCCAAGGTAAAACGCGTGGAATTTTTCTTGAAAATGTTTTAATTTCAAAAGCAGATTATCGAATTTTTTCTGAAAAAATAAGACAACATAATGCAAACAGACTTTTATATGTTCATATTGAATCTGGAAAAATTTCGTATTTTTCTTTTAAAACTGATGAATCTGCCTTGAAATCTAAGCTTGAAAGTTGACTATTAGACAACAATTATCAAAACGGAACTTTATTTTTAATTTCTGATAATTATCAAGAAACATCATTAGCTCTTGGGGCTTTACGGAATTTATTAGCACAAAAATACGACCTTATTATCAATAAAAATGAATTTAAATTTGCTTGAATTATTAACTGACCACTTTTTGAACTTGATTCAAATCAGCAAATAACTTCGGCTCACCACCCTTTTACAGCGCCTGTTGTTGAAAATATTGAATTTTTAGATACTGACCCTATAAAAGTTCGCGCTCAGTCTTATGATCTTGTGCTTAATGGTTTTGAACTTGGTTCTGGTTCAATAAGAATTAATAATTCTGAATTACAAAGTAAAATTTTTAGAATTTTAGGTCTTAATCAAGATCAGATTAACCTTCAATTTGGCAGTCTTTTAAAAGCTTTTAATTTTGGAGTCCCACCTCATGGAGGCTTTGCTTTCGGTCTTGACCGTCTAATTATGATTTTATTACAAACTAACTCAATTCGTGATGTTATTGCTTTTCCAGTAAATTCAAAAGGTTTGGACTTATTGCTAAATTCGCCTTCATCAATAAATCCTGAGTCATTATCTGAATACAATATCAAAATTAGCGACACAGATAAAGAATAATTTCCAAAAAGTTGATAAATTTTGGAAGAAAAAACAGAAATTAGCATATTAATTTAAGCAAAAACACTGACAAAATCAATTTATGGATAAAATAACAAAAATCATAAAAAAATACAACTACTATTTAAACTCAATGCAA
>NZ_JAWPGQ010000010.1:0-38015 GCF_033343935.1 Mesomycoplasma ovipneumoniae
ATTATATATTTTGATACAACAACTATAGAATTCAATCAATTTTAAATTGAAAAACACCACAGCAATAGGTAATGTTAAATATTTTGTGTTTTATAGTAAGTCTATTTTGATAAAATTTATTATGAAGGACAAAAATATGAAAAAACAAAAAAAAACATTATCCCCATTTGAGTTAGAAGCTGAAAAACTTGTTGACAAATACGCTGATTATAAAAAATTAAAAAAAGAAGATTTTCACAACGAAATTTCGCATATGTTTAAAACTTTTACTGAGGCGCTCTTAAGGGCGGAATTAAGCCAATATTTAGGCTATGAAAAAAGTAACCGAAGCAAAAAAGGAGTGCATAGACCGAATAAGCGAAACGGATTTTCGGGTAAAACTGTGAATTATGATAGTAATAATTTTCATCTAAAAATACCAAGAGATCGAAATGGCACTTTTGAGAACAAATTACCTGGTAAATACGAAACAAATTTAGGCGATATTGAAGAGCAAGTGTTTTCACTTTTTGCATCAGGAATGTCATATGAAAATATTGTTAACACAATAAAAAGTATCTATAAAAAAGAAATAAGTAATGCCTGAATTTCTTCAGTTACTGACAAATTATTGCCTGAAATTGAAAAGTGAAAATCGCGAAAAATTGAGAATTCCTATCCAATTTTGTACATTGATGGGATGTTTTTTAATGTTAAAGAAAACGGTGTTTTTGTCAAAAAATCACTTTATCTTATTCTTGCAATTGATTGGTACGGAAATAAAAAAGCACTAGGGTTTTGGATTAAAAATACCGAATCAGCAAGTAATTGACTTGATGTTTTTAACGAACTAAAAACTCGCGGGTTGGAAGATGTTCTAATAATTTCTTGCGATAATCTAAGTGGAATTACTCAAGCAATTGAAGCAGTTTTCCCGCAAGCAGATGTTCAAAAATGCGTTGTTCACCAAATTAGAAACTCGCTTTTAAAAGTTACTAACAAAGACAAAAAAGAGTTTGTCCTTGATATGAAAAAGATTTATCAAGCAGCTAATCAAGAATTTGCAATGCAAAATCTTGATAAATTTGCAGAAAAATGAGGCCAAAAATACCCTTCAATTATCAAGTCTTGGTATACAAATTTCGTTGAACTAACGACATTTTTTAAATATCCATATGAATTGAGGCAAGCAATTTATACGACAAATTTAATTGAATCAATGAATAGATTAATTAGGAAAAATACAAAAACAAAAGGCGGAATTCAAAGTGTAAATTACCTTTCAAAAATAACTTATTTAACTCTCCAAAACGCATCTATAAAATGACAAAAGGTAAGAAATTGATTCATGATTAAAAAACAATTAGAAATTATTTTCCCTAATCGGTTATAAATAATGTAAAATTAAATTAGATTGCATTTCTATTTGAAAAATCGATAAAAATTTAAAACACAAAATTATGAACACTCCCCAGCAATATGCTATGATGTTATAATAATATTAAACTGTTAATTTTTTTTGTCCTAGTTTAAACCGGACACTTTTTTAAGATATCTTATTAAACCGGGAAACTCGGGAGGCACATTTTTGCAAGTCAATATAAATTCAACTAACAAAATTGCTATTTTTAAATAAATAGGAATGTAAAAAACAAGTTAAAAATTTTAAAAATAAAGTTAAATTTTTTATCATTAAATTTATTAATTAACAAAAAGATCTACGATTCGCCTTCTATCTCAAGAAATTTTTTACTTTTATTACCGCGAAAATCTACTCTTGCAAGTTCTTCATAATATTCAGTTCTATCATCATTATCTCAAGTAAAAGGACCGTGTACTTCTGAAATTAATTCTTTTTCTTGTTGGGTATATAAATTAGTATTTTCTAGAAAGCGTCAAAAAAACTCAAATTCATGGTCTGTTTCTTTTAGATATTTATTCAACGCATCCCGATATAAAATTAATTCTTCCATAGATGATTCGATCACATTTTTATCTAAATCAATTTGCCTTGGTGATCTAGAAACAAAGAACGCCGGATCCAGGCCATCACGAAGAAAAATATCTTGTTCAAGTTTGACCAATTTTTGTTTGAAATAATATTTTAAAATTTCGTATTTACCTCCATAAATATCATCATATAAATTTGAATGTCCAAATCAGTAATAAATTTTTTGACCATCAACATACAATAAAATGAAATTTTTTATTGCAATTGGCAAAATTCGTGATTCGCCTGCTCCATAGGCGGAGTAATAAAGTGGTTGAAATCAAAAAACTGGCTTTTTTGAGTCAAATTGTTCAATTATTTCATCAAAAAGGCCATATTCTTGCCCGCCAAAGTAAAAAATTTCGAAATTTTCAAGTTTTAATTTCGCCCAACTTGGTAGAATGAAATAATCAGGTTCATTAAGGGAAAAATATAGATCTTCAAATTCATATTTAGGGCCAAATAAAATTTGCAACAAATAGATTAATTCGATTTTATTTGTCCAATTATTCACATTATCATAATAATTTTTGCCGTCTTTACCAAAAAGTTCGCTACAATACTTTCGATATTCTGGACCAAATTTATCAAATCAACTAAGAATAAATTTATCACGATTTTCAATATTTAAGTTAAGTTTTTTAATCCCGTATTTTTCAAATTTTTTAAGCAAATTTTCATAAGTTTCAAAAGTAAATACGTTCTGAATTGGTTGAATTTGTGTTTTTTCGCTAAAATTATAATTCTCTTTTAATAATAAATTGTAGATATTTTCTACATTTTGTCCTAAATATGCTTTATTTATATCTACAAACTCTGAATTATATTCATATCTATTTGATAAAAAATCAAAGATTTTTTCGCCATAATGTGCTAAATTTTTTGGCTTTGCATAAGGAACGCTTTCCTGGATTTCCTTAATAATTAAAGCTTCAATTTCTCTCAATCTGCTTTTTGATTTAAATATTTTTCAAAAATAAGCAGGATAAGAAATTGAAAATTCGCATTTTTCAATATCATCAAAGTTTTCAAATACAACAACAACTTTTTTAAAAGCTTTACCATCGCGTAAAGCAGATGCAGAATAAAGATCAGATTTATAAACAACATTTTCTTCTTCTTCCTTTATTTCACAATATTCAACGTGGTGACAGTCGCCAATTAAACACTTAATATCGTTATGAAAATGGAAATCTTTGAGTTTTTTGGAAAAAAACACACTTTTTGGGATATCTTCTAGTTTTAAATTATAAACATAATCTTCTTGCTTATAATTTAAGCTAATAATTCTTTCAATTGGATTAGGATTAAAGTCATTATAAAGATAATTGTATAAAAAATCTGGAAATAGATAATCCTTGTAATGACAATCAGACTTTGAATCAACATCATCCCTAGTCATATTGCCAATTGAACAACGACTTTTAATATTAAGTTCTATATATTTTAGTTTAATTAACTGTTTTTTTGCCTTAGTTACTAAATCTAATTGCATCTCCATATAAAAAATGCACCTTTTCAACATTTAACATTTCTTCTCTTGGTATAAATTCCTTCTCTATGCCCTTTTGCTTTTTCCCTATCATTCTTACTCTCCTTACATGATAACTGGGAAAAAGTATTTTTATGTATGATTTTTTATTATCACTATCATCTAGTTTAATATCAAACTCATTTTTAGGGTCAGTTCAATTAATAGCATCACTAGCTAGGCCTTTTCCAACAACAAAACGATCATTAGTAAAACCGATATCATTATTTAAATTATAATTTGGGTTTCTTGGTCCTTTATTTCCTACTATTAAATTTGCTGTATATTTTGTTTTTATAGCCAAATTTTTCATAACTGATTGATTATATGAATAAAAATCAATAGGCGATTTTAGTTTCTTATCCATATTTTCACGGTCTTTTTTATCCATTTTATCTTTTACTGAACTAGGTAGCAAGTTATTAATAATAATTTTGGTTAATTCTGATTGGGCTAGCAAACTTCCAACCGCTAAAAGTCAGGCTGCAGGTTCTGGAATTGCTTGTTTACTAATAACAAAATGAGGTTCTAACTTTTCATTGTGAAAATTAAAAAATCAGGCAGGATGGATTCCAGTGTATTGTCTTAATTTTTCCTTATCTTTTGCTTTTACAATAGAAAGTTCTAAAGCCGCTACATTTGCTATTTCTTTAAGACTAGGCTCACCTTTTGCTTTTGGTAATTTATCTAAGTCAACCACAATTGAGCTTTCAGTTCTTTCAGTAATGGGGTTATTATCAGTTGGCGCAGGAACAGGACTATAACCAACTGATGGAGAAACAGGGCTATAACCAACTGACGGATAGTAACTTCCTCCGCCCCCATATCATGCACCTACACCAGCAACATTTGGAAAAGTTCCCATAGTTGGTTGGGCAACTGCGGAAACTGCATATGTGACAAGGACAGCTGCAGCAGCTTTTACAATAAATGGAAGAGAAGCAATAAGAGCGGGAAGGAAAAAGAAGGTTTTTTCAACTCGAGTTTGATTTTTAAGCTCTCTAAAGTCAAAAACATAACCTTCTAATTTTAGTTTTGGTATACCTTCTTCAAAATAGAGTTCAGCTTTTTTGTTAACCAATTCAAGTGAAGCACTATTTAAAATTACCTCACCTTCTTGATTAATTTGAATTTGGATATCATCTAGATTGGGAGAGTCTGAATTAGTACTTGTTTTGTTTAGACGTGTTTGGGTATTTTTAATATTTGCATTAATAACAAGCGAATTTTGTTGGTTTTTCGCCGAAACAATTTGGACTAAATCATCAAAATTTACCGGTTTTTTTGAATTTGATAGATCTATATCACGAGTTTCAAGTTTAAAATCTGAATAGCTTTTTGTATTTTGGAAATGCCAAAGCGGCCCAAAAACACTTAGCGTAAGTGAAGTGAAAGCGACAATGTTAGTGATAAACTTAAAAAACTTTAACTTTTTCTTCATGTTTTTTCCTTTTTTTATATACAATATTAATTCTTTATTTTTTTGATTATACTATATATTAAAAATTTTTTAGGAAAAATACCTAAAAAATGTGTTTTAAAAGAATAAGTTATTATGCTAATCAGTGGCTAAAAATAAACTGGACTAAAATTCAGGCATATTTTCCTGACTTTCCCAGCTGATGGAAAAAACTCACTTTTTAGTGAATATAAATATGCAAAAATACCCGGTAAATTCACGTTTTTTGACGCTAAAATCTTAATCTTTATTATTTTGAAATTAAGATTTTGCAAAAAAAAAAAAATGTTTGTCTAAAATAAAATTGTGTTATAATAAGTCTAACTAAGAATAAATTAATAAATTTTGATATTGAATTAAGGGGGAATCAAGGATGTTTTTGCCATAAAAAAATCAGAAAATGCGAATTATCCATTATATTTTAAATATAATGGTATGCCTTAAATTTAACCGTTTAGAAATCTATAAATTTAAGGCTTTTGGTTATTGTTCTTTCAAAACTTCATATGTTTTTTTAGGCTCGCTGCAAATAAAAACGAGTTTTCTATTTGCATTGAGTTTAAATAGTAGTTGCATTTTTTTATGATTTTTGTTATTTTATCAATAAATTGATTTTTACCAGAGTTTTAAAATATGTAATTAACTTTTGCCAAAAAAGTTAAAAAAGCGCCCAAGACCGGACCTGTTTTAAGATTATATCCCCAAACTGGGAAACTCGGGATATAATCATTTTATTATAGTTAAGTTATTAATTTATGCTGCATAATTAGAGAATTAAAGTTTAGATTTAGTAAATTAAAAATCAAAATGCCACTAAGTATCAAAGCATTTTGATTGCTTTAGAAATTTATTAAATAATAAGTTGTTATTTAAAAATTATAAGTCTATTATTGATTCATTAAGTAAAAAATCTTCTAAACCGATGTATAAAATCCCATTTTCATCGTGTTTTGGAATTATTTTGTTTCTTACTATAACTATTTTTTTAAATGAATCATTTATTTTTTTAAGTGAGGTTATTTCTTGTTCTTTTTTCTCTAAATTGTCAATATTAAATGCTGATTGAATATAGTATCTTTTGTGGCCTTTATTTATAACAAAATCTATTTCAAGCTGAACTTTTTTTCTTGTTGAGCCGTTTTTAAATTCATGTTCTACAACACCGATGTCAATATTGTATCCTCTTCGAAGTAAATCATTGTAGATTATATTTTCCATTATATGAGTGTTTTCTATTTGGCGAAAATTCAATCTTGCATTTCTTAGCCCAATATCTGAAAAATAATATTTAAGTGGGGTTGAAAAATATTTAGAACCCTTTGCATTGTAGCGATAAGCGCATTTAATAATATAAGATTCTTCAAAAAATTTAAGATACTTAAATATTGTATTTGATGATATGTGTATTTGTTTTTCTGACAAAAAACGTTTTGCAAGCTTAGAGGGGTTGGTTAAAGAACCAATATTTGAAGATGTAAAGTCAAGCAGGATTTCAAGTATTTGTTGCTCATTATGTATTTTGTTGCGCTCAAGAATGTCTTTAATATACGTTTGCTTGAATAACTGCTTTAGATAATGACTTTTTTGTTCATCATTTTGCAATTTATAAATATGTGGCATACCACCATATACAAAATAATGTTCAAAAGCTTCTAATTTGTCATCAAATAATTCATAAACTTCAGCAAAAGATAAAGGATTTACATGCACTTGGTCTCCGCGGTCTCTAAATTGAGTCAGTAAATCTGATGAAAGCATTTTAGAGTTGCTACCAGTAATATAAATGTCTAAGTTACTATGTTTCATAAGACTTAAAAGCACATCTACAAAGGTTATATTTTTTTCATTAGTCTCAATATAGGGATTTGATAAATTTTCGGATAATTGAATTTCGTCAATGAAAATGTAGTACATTTTGTTTATATTTTTTGTTTTTTGCTTAATATATTGATGTAATCTAAATGGATTTCGGTATTCGATATTATCAATTTGGTCAAGAGCAATTGTTATAATTTGATTTTCTTTAATTCCGCTGCTAAGTAGGTAATCACGATATAAATTGAATAATAAATATGATTTTCCACATCTTCTTATGCCAGTAATAATCTTGATTCTGTCATTCTCTTTTTTATCAATTATTTGGTTTAGATAAAAATCACGTTTTATTATCATTTTGCTACCTCACTTGAAAAATTTAGGTGGATTTCCACTTTTTTATTTCAAAATAATTTTAACATAAATAAACTTATGGTTAGTAATAGTTTGAAGAATTTAGGTGGATTTCCACCTTTTTATTTCAATGTATCTAACATATTTAATTTAAATTTGTGAAAATACTTAAAAGATAAATAAGTAGAAAAATTTCAGACAATTAGTTTTTATAACAACTTTTATTGAATCACAACTATTTTTTGATATAATTAATTAAGAATAAAAAGATGACTTAGAAATTTCTTAGCTAATATAAGTTAGATAGAAAATAAAATTGAATTAATAACAAATAGTATTGGTATTATGTAAACTTTAGTAATAAAATCCATTTTAGATCAAACGAATTTGCCTATTATCGGATTTATGTTAGAAATCATAGATCTTCCGTTTTTGAAAATTCGGTGGATGACAAATTAGCACTTTCTTATTTGGTACACAATGAAAACTAAACTAATTCTTACTAAACTTTTGGGAACAACCCTTTTAATCCCGACATTTTTTTTAACTTCCTGTGGAAATTTAATTCATTTTATTAGTAAACAAATTTTTAACATAGATGACGGAATTAACAATCCAGCAAATTATAATTCTTACTATTTTTTAAATTTACTAGCGAAACATTATGAAGAATTTAATGCAAAAAGCGGTACTTTTTCTGCCTTAAATATGTTTTATAATCAGCCCGAAAAACAACGGGACAAATATTTATTCCTTGGCGAAAAAAGTAAAATAACAATCAAAAACTTAGAGCAATTTCAAAAAAATATTGTTAATAGAACAGAAGAAATTATAAAAAATAATCCTAATTTTGCCAAATTTAATACTTCTGAACTCAAGTTAGAATTTGAAGACAAATTTCTAAAAGGAGATCTTCTTGAAAAAGTCTTAGAAAAAAACAATATTATAATAATGGAGCGTGGCGAATATTGAATGCAAACTCGTGTTAGCCATTATTATTTTGAAGAAAATGGTTCTTCAAACATTATAGCCACAAGACTTGTACCAGATTATGTTATAGAAGGAACATTAGTTCAACCCGCTATGAATTTTGATGATTCGCCTTTTTTTAATGTTATAGTTTACCCTAAAAATAAAACAATCACTTTTAGGGAGATTGACGGAGGAATTTACACCGGCGATAACATTATAGATTATGAAGAACACAAAAAATTGAAAATATTAACTGAAAGAGAAGCTAGAAAAATTTATAATAAACTCGCAAAAAAGTACAATTTGCCAAAAAACAAGATTAGTACTTCTTCACCCTTTTTTATGTCTAGTATTATCAATTTTAGCCAAAAAATTAATAATATTAAAACTTTAAAGCCAAAAATTCTTGATTTAATTACGGATAAAATTAATCCTTGATCTAACAGTTTTTTACAAAAAAAACATGCAATTATTAAAAATATTGACGAATTTAAGGCAACAATTATTGATCGAATTTTAAAATTAGATCCTGAATTAAAAATTGACCAAAATGATTTAATTTCTGATTTTGAACAGAAATTTCTAAAAGGCGAAAAACTTGATCAATTTCTAAAAAATAACAATATTTTTATTTACGAAACTTGGGAGCGAATTGGTTATGAATCATTTTGAAGATTGACTCCCGACCCTATACCGGATCCTGCTGATGTTCCAAGAAGAGTGGAATGAGAAAAATTACTTCTTAGAAAAACGGAAAATAATAATATTTTTTTGACAACAATTTTTCAAACGGATTTAACACTAAATTTTGTTAGAAGCCCTGAATCTAGTTTTGATAAAGTGGCTTTCCAAATCTTGGCTTTTCCTAAGGATAAGAATATTGTTTTTGATAAAAACGTTAGCCGGCTTGAACTAATTGAAGATTTAAAAAACAATTATTTAGATAAATACGAAGAAAAAGACAAACAAACAGTAAATAACGACGTATAGGTTTAAATTAGTAGAAAAAATCAGACAAATAGTTTTTCATTTATAGTTTTGATTGTACACTTTAGTTAATTTTTTCTATCATGTTCATTTTAAAAGATTTGGAGAAATTAATTTAGGTTGTGTGGGGACTTGACTCTTTGTATACAAATAACATAAATTCCTAAATTATGCGAGTTTCCCAGTTTGATGAGCTAATCTTAAAAAAGTCTCTGTTTTTAGGTAATTTTTTAATTTTTTTGGCAAAAGTTAATTACAATTTTTTTACTGTTTTATTAAGATATGAAAATAAAAATCACACCTATTTTAAATATTTAGACCACTAGAAAACTCAGAAAAATCTTTTTAAAAAACATTAAAATGACTAAACAACCAGCAAAAACTGCCAATAAGTTGGCAAAATTTAAATCCTTTTGAACTTCTTTTTGTACAAAATACTAATTTTTACTTGAAAAAAATTATTAATAGTTTAAAATTTTTATTGTATATCTAAACTTTCTATAAAAAATCACATTTTAAAAAACCAAGTTGGCATATTGATTCTTACTAGGCACCACTTTTTTAAAATTCTGCATTTCAAAATATCACTAAGAGGTGTTTCTTAAATTCAAAAAAATACAGAGAAAATTATTAATTTGACTGTTTTTGGCAAAAATAATTAAATTAATAATAAAAGGACAATTAAAACTACATAAACTAACAAATTCAAAATTTGTAGTATCTTTTTTATTTTTTAAAATAAAAAATTTGTATAATTATTATATCCTATATGAAAAGTAATAAGGAGGAAATATGCAAATTTATGTTCCAAGAAGAAGAAAATTAATAATTTTAGCCTCATCCGCTATGGTTTTAGTTGGAGGTTCTTTTGCTAGTTCCTTAGTTAATAATTTTATTAGCTCCAGTAATGAAATTCACTATAGTTCTTCGTCTCCTTCAATTGTAATTAAAAATAATCCAAATGATTTAACTTATGTCTCACCGGTTGTTAATTCTGATTTTAAACCCCAAGAAAATAACGGACCTAAAGTGGATTTAGTTAAACCAAAAGAAGAAACACCCAAACCAATAATTAAACAAGAAATTCCTAAAGAAACAAAAATAAAAGATCCGGTAGTTATAACCAAAAAAGAAACTCCGATTCAGAAAATTTCGACGCCACGTCGCTCTCTCTCTCTCTCTCTCTCTCTCCTAGGAAACCAGCAGAGATTTCAACCCCAAATACTCAAACTAGATCACCAGTAATTGTTCAAAATTCATCACCAGTTCCGACAACTCGCCAAAATCCGGTTCCTGGCGTTTCTCAGTCAAGAATTCAGTATGCCCTTGAAAGGTATAAAAAAGGTCTTGCTGCCGAAATAAAAACTATTGAATCTCGAGTTGCAAACCTGCAAGCTGAAGTTAATGAAATTGAACGCTCATATAAAGAAGATTTTGATAAAGATCATATTCGCGGTAAAATTCCTAAAACTGCAGCAGGACGCGACCTCTGAAAAGAAGCCTATCAAAGACAAATTGATCTTCCTAGATATAATTTAAATCGCGAAAAACAGTATTTAGAATATTTAAAAAATCTTCCAGAAAAAACTTCCCTCACTTTGCAAGAGCTAAAATCACTTAGACAAGGCCTGGTTCCTTCGCTTGATTCGATTAATGTCTGAGAATATGAAGATGAAAGTAAAAATCCAACTTTAAATAGACTAAAAAAACATAACCAAAGTCGTACTTTTAATACTCCAAGTTGGTATTCTTTAAGTCCGTGAAATATTTCTAATGGTGAATTTCCTGGCTGAACAAAATCAGATGTAAGTTCCCAGTTTTCTTCAGAAATAGGTAGCAATTTTACTAATTCAATTAAGGTTTATGAATACAAGCCTAATTCAGATAATGAAGATAAAAGTCGCCAGCCTTTAAAATTAATTCAACTTGATGCTAATGACAACAAAGCTTTTGAGAAATTTCAAGAAATTATGGCAAAAATTTCGCAAAAGGACAGCAAAGTTCAAGCTATAAGAATAAAAAATATTGGCGAAGCTAACTCTTTACAAAATGCATCAAGTATTCTCGGGGCCATTCCTAGTCAAATTAATACAGTTTCAGTATTTTTAAATAATATAAATGCCACTAAGTCTTTACGGGGTCTTGAAAATAAAAAATTAAAAGAACTGTCAATTTATACAGAAATTAATTCAGTTAGTGATGAATGAAGTATTAATCCTAATGGTCTAAAAAATGTTGATTTTATTAGTTTTGACTATAATAATCAAGCAACTTTTGATCGATCTCAAGGAAAAATCGGTGGTTCAATAGTTTTTTCAGGTCTAAGATGAGAAAAAGGTGACACCGTTGAAAAAATTAACGAGGGTCTCTCGATAGTTTTTGACTCAAAAATTAATCAACGAGTTTTCCAAGGAAATTTTGCCGGAAAAGGTGGTTGGCCTACCACACTTGATTTTTCAGAAACAGATGTAAATACTTTTAAAGGCATAAAATTTGATCAATTTGACAAAACTTTTAACGAAAAAGTTAAAAATTGGCAAGATGACCCATTTGCTCAGGAAAATTATACTGGCTTTAGAAAATTAAAGTTCACCAAATTAATAATTAAAGGTTCAAATTCTAATGGATCAAACAGCCTAAACTTTAAATTTTCTGATCTTGACGGTGCCCAATTTACTGAAAGATTTTCCGAATCTGTCCCTGGAAGTAGCCCAAGAGTTGATGTAAAAATTGACGGAAGACAAATTAATTCTTATCCTGTTTATATTTCTGGATCACCAACAGGCGACTCAATCGAACAACTACGCAAATTCATTAGCGTTGCAAATGGATCAGGAAATAATATAAGCCAAATTTTTGTAGAAACTGAAGAAGCAAGAAGACAAATTGGCTCAACAATTGGAACAGCTCAAGTTCTTGTTGGCAGTCAAAACAGCTCAAGTTCTTCTGGGCTTGTCTAATTTAATTTTTTTGGAGGTGAAATATGAAAAAAAGTAATTTTTTAGTAAAAAACAAAGCACTTTTCTTACTTTTTGGACTTGGGTTAAGCAGTTTTGTTTTTTATTCATGTACAACTAACAACGAAATTAAAGTTGAGCAGCCAAAAAAAGATCCAAAACCAGGGGGCAGCGGTCAATCAAACACTGAAACTCAACAGCCTAAATTTGATCAAAACACCCAAAAAAGTTTTGAAGACAAAATAAACACTGCTTATTCAACTTTTGAAGCTAGCTCATCACAGACTTCTTACCAAAATCTTGCAAAAACTCTTGATGAAGTTAAGTCTTCACTGTCTCAATTATTTAAAAATGAAGACTTAGAAAAAAAGCAAATTGACTGAGATAGTGCCAAAAAAACTTTGGATTTTCAGCTCGAAAAAACTAACTACCAAACTGATAATTTAACTAAATTAATAATTGGATCTTTTTTAGATATTCTAAAACCAATTGAAAAAGCAAGAGAATTACCCCGGCAAAGCCAGCCTGAAATCCCCGAAGATCGAGTTAATAAATATTATGAACAACTAAATACTGTTGCCCCAAAAGGTCAAAATTGAGCAATTGTAAAAGATGGAAAACGAACTGTTGAAGATCAATATAAATATGATTTTCCTGATAATGAATGAAGATATTACCTTGAAAAATACGGTGGTGGCGGAGCTAAAGTTATCGGTCTTGATGACCCTGATGGACTTAGTGATTATCCACTTGGAAAAACTAAAAAAGTCTCTTCAAATTTAAAATCAGCTTTAGATCAAAAAGCCAAGCAAGCAAATCAACCTTTATATGATAATGCTTCGCAGCGAACTTTTGTCTTGCCAAAATATGACAATTCTGGAAACATAACAGGAATTGATATTCCCGAACATCATAAAGGTGACACTTCCCCGGCAATTCATCTTGATCCCCAAAGTGGACAAGTTTTAAGAGGCGGACCTGGAAGAGTTGGTTTGCCACGGATTTTACCAAACCAAGAATATAAAAAATTGACAAAAAGTGCAATTTCTGTTGCTTTTAGAAATGGTCAATTTTTAAGAACCCACAACGGAAAAGAGGGTGAGCCTGATTATTTGCCTCCTAATGAAATAGTTCATTTTAATAATTTGCACAGAGGGACTCTAAATATTATTGACTATAAAAAGGAAGATGGCAATAAATATCCCTTAACTTGGTATTTTATTACAAATGCACACGTTTTAAATCGACTTCAAGTTGCAAATGATTATCATAAAGATAAAATTTATGGCCGTGATGATGATGCTTATAACACTCATAACCGTCAATATAACACATGAAGTTTGGTTTTTACAAAAATTAAAAATTCTGTTAGTCTAAATAATATAATGCCAACAACTGGCGAACCGCGGCACGAACAATATTATGATACAGTCAATCTTACCGTACGAACAAAAAATACAAACATTCATAATGCCGGGAAAAAACTTGATAGTTCAAAAAATTTTGCTGTAAATGATGAGCAACTTGATAATCAACAAATTCCACAAAATGCTGAACTAAATGTTAGAACAATTGTCTTTGGTTCAAATGTTTTTGACAAAAAACTAGGCGACTTTACAGATCAAGCAAAATACAAAAATATGCAAGAATTGCTTGATTTTGCAATTATGGAAGTCACCTTTGACAACGAAGAGCAAGCAAAAACAATCACAAAAGACTGGTATGATGAACACCAAGACCAAAAAACTAACGACAAATCAACAGCAATTACGTCTGATGCTGACTTTTTAAAAGATGAACAATATGAAAAACTGCCAGCAAATCAGTTTTATGGTCTAGGTTTTCCACTTACAGAGGCTGAAACAAATCAAACTTTAAATGAGTTCAAAAATAAAAATGCTTGAGAATCAAGAAAACATAGCGTTAGTCCTTATGTAAATAAAGACACTGGCCTCTATTTTAACCAAGATCCAACTAGTCAACAGTGGCAAAATGGTGGTGATCTTTCTTGGTCAAGATCTTATCGCTCATTTATGAACAAGCCAGGACTAACTGATATTTTTATTGCAATGCCTTATGTAAGTAATGGTTTTATTAAAATTACTAAATTTGATCCATCAAAAAATGAATTTGGCCATACTCCTTATTTATTTTGAGGTTTAGGTACTTTGCTTGATAATTTCACCGGTGGTGGAGGAATGTCAGGAACCGGAATATATAAAGATAATAAACTATATTCATTAGTTTTTGCAACTGATCCGCGGGCTTCAACTGCCGTTAGTTTAAATTTAAGATCATATGGAAATGACTATAAAGGTTATTATGGACAGTATAATTTACCAAAATATGACCTAATTTATGGTTCAAAACACCAGCGAAAATCATATTTTCAAGCAATGCAGCAACTTTATAAAGATAAAGGAATTAAAACTTATCTTTTCCCAAATGGCTTTGAAGACTCGCAAAAAGTTGATGTTTTTGGTGACTGAAATTAGTTGAAAATAATATAAAAAGCATTTGTTGACAGTTTTAATTGTCAAAAATTTATGCTATAATTTTCTTAGGATAATTTTTCCAAACAGCCCTAAAATTTATAGGGTTTCCTTGAATCGCAAAACAATAGAAAAAACTAAACGTTGGTTTTTTCTATTGTTTTAATCTATAAAAAAACTTAATAACTAAGAGAATTATGGCTAGAAAAACAAAAGAAAAACAAAAAACTGAAAATATTGCAGAAAAACTCACAGAAGAACAACAAAATGTTGTTAATTTAGCATTAAAAGGGGAAAATATCCTAGTTGATGCTTGTATTGGAAGTGGAAAAACATCAGTAATTCAAGTTCTCTGTGACAAATTTCCTATTGATAAAAAAATTTTGTACTTAACTTACAACAGACTATTAAAAATTGAAGCTAAAAATAAGATAAAAAACAAAAATGTTAAGGTACAAAATTATCACGGATTTGCATACGGATTTTTGCGAAGAAATGGTATTAATTCTTCTTCAGCGGATTCAATTAGAATATTTTTAAGAAATAACATTTCTGTTGGGGCTTATGATGTTCTATTAATTGATGAATATCAAGATATTACTGAAGAAATATCTTTGTTATTGGAAAAAATAAAACAAGAAAATCCTAACATACAAATTGTTGCTGTTGGGGATATGAGTCAGAAAATTTACGATAATACAAAATTAAATGTTACTGATTTTATTGATAAATTTTTAGAATCATATAAACAAATTAGCTTAACATTTTCCTTCAGAATGCCAAAAGAACACGCTAATATGTTGGGGCGAATTTGAGATAAAACAATTAACGGAGTTAACGAAAATTGCCAGATTGAATATATGGAACTTGAGGAAATTAAGGAATTTTTGTCTACACAAAAACCTGCTGATATCTTATGTTTAGGCCCTGGATTTAGTGAAGAAATGGCAGAAGTATTAAACTATCTTGAAGAAAATCATAGTGATATTTTTAATAAAAAAACCGTTTATGCTTCTATAAGAGAAAAAGACGCAAATTTGTCGCCCAAAAAAAATTCAGCTATTTTTACAACATATGATAGCTCAAAAGGATTGGAAAAACCTATTTGTGTTATTTTTAATTTTACCATAAATTATTGAGAAAACCGGTTAGATAAAATTACTGCAAATTATGAAATAGTAAAAAACATATTTTGTGTAGCGGCAAGTAGGGGCAAAGAAAAAATCATCTTTTTAAATCCAAAAGAGTCAATCCCATTATTAAATGAAGAAATCATCAAACAATACAAAAATTTTAGAAAAAGAGACAATGATTTATTTTTAATGTCTGATATGTTTGATCACAAGTATGATATTGATCTTCAAGATATGTTAAAAATGCTTGAACTAAAAAAAATTAAAACCGAAGATACAAACGAAATAAAAGCACAAACACATGATGATTTAATTGATCTTACACCATGTATAGGGATCTATCTTGAAGCATCTTATTTCGACGGTTGGGATTTAGATAAAGAAATTGAGTTTTTTATCGCAACTAGATATTGAGATTCGCCAAACATGCAAAAAAAGTTAACACTCGAGTATAAAAATTACATCAAAGAAAGAAATTCAATAAAAGATTTAACACTCTTTTTTGTTTATTTGAAAACACAACAAGAAAGATACATTAAACAAACGCAGCCTGATTTTGTTGATGATAATGCTGTTGATCAAATGCATAAAAGATTATCAAAAGTGTTTGAAAAAGACGAGATAATTCAACAAGAATGTTGAATGGACTTTAGCGATAATGATCTCACATTAAAAGCTCAGGGAATTGCTGATGTTATCAAGGAAGATATAGTTTATGAACTTAAATTTGTTAGCGATTTAACAACTGCTCATTTTTTACAGACTGCTTCATATATGCTAGCTTTAAGAAAAGAAAAAGGTATATTGTGAAATATTCGAAATAACGAAATGCACGAAATTAGAATCAAAAATCGAGAAGAATTCAGTGAAAAACTTGCACAAACAATTTCAAAAGGAGCTTATAAAACTAATGGCCAAAAAAAATTTGAGAAAACACATGGAAGCAATTAAAAAACAAAAAAAAGCTAACGTGAATAAATACATTGCTGTAATTGATGTAGAATCAAACTACAATAATGAAATTTTTTCCGTTGGAGTTGTAATTGCTGATAGTACTAATTTTAAATTAATTGATAAAAAATATTGAATAATAGAAAACAATTGAAAAGTAGGTGGAAAGTATGTTGATAAAACTTTTGCCCCTCTTCCCCTTAAATTTATAGAAGAATCTATTATTCTTCAAACACGTAAAGAAATAACTGTTCGACTAATTAGCTTCTTGGATATTTATAAAGTAAAAAATTGGTTTTCATATACAAATTATGATTTTAGACTTTTGCCTGAATTGCACAAATCATTTGAGTATAACGATATCTCTATAGTTGCTAAAAACAAGAGATTTAACAAATATATCCCACTAAACGCAGAAACAACTAAAAACGGTGATTTAAAAAAAGGATGAGACGTAGAAAATATATACAGAATGGTAACCAAGAATGAGAATTATTTAGAAACACATAATGCTTTGCTTGATGCAATTGACGAATTACGAATTATGGAATCATTAAACGTTGGTATTGAAACATTCATAAGTTTAAATAAAAATAAAGAAAAAGCAACAAGCCCAAAAAAAATTAATTTGTCAAAAACAAGTATAAACAAAAAAAGCGCTCTTAAAAGTGAAAAAAGTACAAAAAGCACAAAAAGTGCAACAACTGCAAAAACTGCAAAAAGTATAAAGAGCGGAACAACTGTAAAAAGTGTAAAAAGCACAAAAACTAAAAAAAGTAAGAATTTAATTTTAAATTAATAGACTAGATTTACCGGTATTTGTGCATATTTATATTCACTAAAAAGTGAATTTTTGCATCAAACAGGGAAACTCAAGATATAAATAAAACACTTTTGCAAAAATTTTTGTTGTAAAAGTGTTTTTATATTTATTTATCATAAATCTAAGTTTTTCTATTAAAATTATAATTTTGTATTTTAATTTCAGTTTTTCTGCTAAAAGCCATTTAAAATTGTTATAATTTATATTATAGATAATTTATTTCCTATTCATAGTTTAGTGTTATTCTGTCTTATTAGATGTGAATATTCTTTTAGTTTAGTCATTGTTTAGCTCTAAGAAAATGAAAATTAGAAAGCGAAGAAATTATGAATAAAAAAATATACAAACAATTCATTAAATGGATTTTATACCTATCCGCAATAGTAATTATTATTGTGTTTTATTGGTTTGATAAACCTATTAATAATAAAAAAAATTATATAAATAACCCTATTTTTAGTAAAAATATAGATATTTATTCTCAACCAGCCCATTCTTTTTCTTCTTTGCAACAGAAAAAGCACAAAAAAATTTTCAGCCGTAATTCTAAAAAAAAGTTCGAAAGTTATTCATACAAAGGGAACAAAAATAATTACAAACTTAATGAACAAAAATTAGACACTAAAACCATAAATATTAAATTAATATTAGATTTTAGTGACTCTACCAGTAATTTAATGATTGATGACATTAATCATTATATAGCTAATAACAGCAAATATTTCGATCAAATAACTAAGTTATTTCTGCAAAATAATATTAAAATTAATAGTAAATATATTAGCAAATTATCGCCAATAATATGAATAAATATCGATGTTAATGACGAACATCTCGCCCTTAAACTTCTGGAAGAATTAGATTTTATTGCTTTAATAATTAATAATTTACCAAAAACAACTTCTGGAAAAGCAGTACCATTTGAATTATTTAAAAATAAAAACCAAAAGTCTTCTAAAAAATGATTTCATACGATATTAGATGGTAGACGAAATGGTAATTATAATAACTGATCACCAAATGATGATATTTTTAAAAATTGATACATACCTAGTAATGTACCTTTGCCACCAGAAATTTTTCATGAACAAAAAGAAATAGTAGAATATGATAAAGGTATTGGTCGCATACGTGCAAGAATTGGTGTAGTTGAACCGGATATGAGCGGTATTTTTGATGAAAACGATGGCGAAAAAGTCGGGTTTGCATTTAATGAAATACACTATTTTAACATAGGTGGAGCACCACAAGTAAAGCTAAAAGATGATCAAAATGATCATGCAATATTAGTATCAAAAATAGCAGGTGGAACGGGTGGGTTTTCTCCTGGCGCAGATTTGTTTATAGTAAATTTAGCCGACATAGATTTTGACTCTCCAACTTGAATGACTGTTTTTGAAAGACTTATAATTGAATATAAAATTAAAATAATAAATCATAGTTATGGGTATGATTTTATAAGTCAAAGTGATATTGGGGCTGACTTTAAAAACACTTATAACATTGATTCACTTATAGAAAATTCAGTTGCTAAATACATCGATCACATCTTTTATTTAGATTTTTTGTCAAGAAAATATGGTGTTATAAACGTTTTTGCAGCCGGAAACGAGAACGCCCTTAGATTAACAAAAGATAATGATCTTGAGAAATATGGCTACATATCTGGATATGCAAATGCTCTAAATTCAATTGTTGTTGGCTCAACTTTTGGTACTAAAGACAATTTTTTTGCTAGTGATTTTAGCAATAGATTACTACCAAAAGAACAAAATGAATTACCAAAACCATTAATTTCAGCTCCCGGAGAAAATATAACTGGAATGCCAGGCCAAAAATCCCCTGCTTCTGGGACTAGTTTTTCTGCACCAATTGTAACTGGAATAATATCAGAAATTTATTCAGCATATTATTGAATGCTTAAAGATAAAAATATTATTCCCGCAATAATGAGTTTGCTTGCTTCTTCGGCGAATGACAGTAGTTTTGATTTGGATAAAATTAAGTTATATGTTGAATCAACAAAACAATCCAACGAAAAAGAAGGTGTTTTTTCCACAATTGATGATTATTTTTCAAATCCAACAAAAAAATCATATTTAGAAAAATACAATAATGAAAGAAAAACTAAGCCAAGCGGATTGGATTGGGCTATTGGAGCCGGCCAAATTAGTTTTAAAAACATAAAAAAAGCTATTTCTAATTTAAAAACATTTAGTGTTTCATATGATAATGATAGTGAGAATGTTTATTACAGCCTAGATATAGAAATTGAAAAAGGTAAAAAGTTAAAAGCTTCTCTTGCTTGAGCCTTTAATGCTGGATTAACTAAACCAGTATGAGAACCATTTGCAGAATATAGTTCAAAAAATGAAGGTAAAAATGATTCTTGATTTGGTAAATTTTCAGCATTACTTGGTAGCCCTTTTTTTTATGACATAGATACAGTAGACCAACTTTTAAAAGAAAAATATGAAAAAGAGTTTCATCCAAAATACCCTAATGAGTGGTTAAATAGAAAAACACTTTTTGAAAAACAAAAAGATACATTATTTAGCGATTATAATTTAATTTTGCAAAGAAAAGAGAGAGGATTTTGGCAAGACATTAAATTAAACTCTGGAAAATCAGAAAAATCAAATGTAGAATTAATAAGATATACAGCTGAAAAAACAGGAATTTATCGGTTAGTTGTTAAAAAAAATAGATCCTCTTTGTTCAAAAATTCGATAGATGATGATTTGGCGGTTTCACATGTCATTCAATAAGAAAAAATATTTATTTTTAGCACCTTTAATTGTTTTACCGTGGATTTTTCCAGCTATAATTTTTGCCCTTCAAAATAAAAATAACAATTTTGAAGCAAAAATTTCACCCCCTAAAAAAAATAATTTGTTCAATATAAACATAAACGATAATGAAAATTTAAAATCTAACATTTTTCCCAAAAAAAATTTGTTCACTATAAAGGCAAAGGACAGTGAAGCTTTAAAATCTAACATTTTTTCCTATAATGATTTAGTGCGAATACAAAGGGATGAAAAAAAGGCTATTTGGTTTAAAAATAGTGACTGAATGCCGATTTTTTTGAACGATCATGAAAAAATTCAAGAAATAATCAAAAAATATCTATATTTTGAAAGTGAAAATTTTAAAACTTACAACGACAAGGAATTCGATAAATTGTCTACTTTTTTCTCCAATGAGTATGACAAAGCTACTACTGAAGGTCAAAACTTCCAAAAATTACAAGCAAGTTCACATTTTGGTAATGACCAAAAAATACTTACTAAAAATTTTTTTATTATCGATGGTCTTAATCAGTATAAGGAATTTTTTAAAGAATACGTTGCCAAAGAACCCTTTTTAAAATATGATAACGATAATGAATTTTTTGCTAAAAATTTATTTTTTATATATATTAACGGGAAAAAATTAGCTAACCCATTACTTATAAATGAAAAGTATTTACCCACTAATTTGTCCCCTATTAAATTTCTGACTCATAAAAATCATAATTTTATTATTTCAATACCAGAAAAACTTTTTAATTATAAAGATGTAAGTAAAAATAGGAGAGGAATTCCAGAATTTGAGGTTTATTTTAAATTTTATCCAAAAGACAAATTTCAAAAAACAAACGAATTATCAACTATAAAATTAAATAAAATTCAGGATTTGTATTTGTACAACTTGCTGGACAAAACATCGCCAGAATTTGCGACTTTTTTAGATTTAATGAACAAAAAAGAGAAAATTTTAGCCCGCAATAATTTGAAGATAACCGCATTATATGGTGCCAAAAATGAACAGTATTTAAAAAATGAACCCAAAACAGAAATTTTTTCAGATTTTGACGATGTAAAACAATTTATTTATAATAAAAATTTATCTAAAAACCTTGAATGAGAAGAACCATTTCACCTCGCCAATTTATTTATTCCTAGCAAAAAAATTCATGAACCTGAAAAATTTAATAAATTCATTCTTAAATCTCAAAATGTAGATGATATTTTTCTTGATGAAGTTTTTTATTCAGAAGTTGATAAAAACTCAGGCAAAATTACGCTCTATTCTTTAAATTACAAATTAATTTTTCCAGAAACCTTGAAAAATATTGAAAAATTGAATTATAAAAATTTACTAATGTTTGAAAAAATTGATTTTGGCGATATAAATATTAAAAATGTTGAGTTAAAAACAGTAAATTCACTCGAAGAATTTAATAATATATACAAAAAAATACAAGGCTAGCATGGATTTAAAAAAATATAAAAAAATTTTTCTATTAGGATTTATATTAACTAATTTAGGTGCCGCTACCGCGGTTTCGGTTGCTTTGGCTCTTAATAATAATAATAATTTTATTAGTATCTCAGACACTAAAAAAATAACTGATCTTAATAAACTTTTATGACTAAACAACCCATATTGACATAACATTTTGAAAAAACAACCCCAAAAATTGGATTTATTAATTCAAAAATACCCCCTATTTGAAGACTATTGATTTGATGATTTACGTGAAAATATCGCTTTAAGAAGATTGTCAGGCTTCTTTTATTCTGAGAGCGCCAAAAACGAAGACACAATGGAATTTAATGTTATTTGGGATCAAGGACAACTAAAAGACAAGAAAATTGCAGATAATTTCGTTGTCTTAGATAATAAAAATGATTTCTTATCTTTTATTTCTAAATTAAAAATTGAAAAACTAAGTAAAAGAATTTTGTCAACTCCTGATTTTTTTGAGAAAAAATCAGTTATTATTTATATACGTTCTGAAGATATTGCTGATGGTTCATCGTTTAATTCAAAATCAAAAATATCATCATTAAACCCTAATCATATTTTCCAAAATAACCAAAATGATGGAAAAACAAGCATTATTTCTTTTGACTCAAAATTTGAAAATTTTTTTCACACAGGAAGAGAGTACAGATACACCGGTTCGCCAAGAGTAAGGCAACCAAGGATGCCAGGAGTAAAGAAACCAATAGTAATTGTTCCTAGACCCTCTGATCGTCCAAATACAACAACTACAGATTTTGACATTTTTTACAAAATTATCGATAAGTCAAACAAACATGTTTTTGACCATAGTTTCGATATTCATATTAAAAATATTGAAGATCTTGTACTTTACAATAAAATTATTCGCCATAAAGAATCAAGCGAGTTTAAAAAATTTCTTTTAAAAAAGCAAGAAATTTTTAAGAAAAACCCTTTTCAACTCACTCGTTTATATGCTATGCAGGAGTTAAATCCATCAAACCAAAGTACTGAAGAAGACCAAATTTTTTCTACATTAGAAGAGACAAAAAAATTCATTACTAATGTTTCGCAATTAAAAAATTGAGATTGGGGCGATGCTTTTCACCCTTCAAATTTGTTCACTTACAAGGATAACAATTCTGAAGAATTTAATAAATTCATACTAAAAAAACAAAATCCAAAAATTATTTTTGACGATCAGATTTTATATTGAAAGATAGACAAAGATATAATTAAAATTTATACCTTTAATTATAAAGATTTGTTTCCTAATTTTGCCGTTGAACCAGATAATTTTACAATAAATGATCTCCAAAAATTTGAAAAAATAGATATTGGAAATACTGATATTAAAAAGATAGAGTACATAAAAATCAAAACATTAGAGGAATTTATCTCATTGCATAATCAAATAACAGCAGCTTAATTTTAGTTTTGACAAAATCATCAAAAAACCGCCAATTTTTATCATATTATGGCGGATTTTTTTATTAAGACAGATTATGCAAACTGGACCAACAAGAATAAAATTTGGATATTTTTATTAAATCAAACAGATATCTTGTTGGTCAAATCAGTAGTTGTAATTATAAATTCCTGGAATAAATTGGGGCTATTAATACTGAAACAAAAAACAGCAAAATATCTCAACTAAGCAATACCAAAAGTTAAATCTAATGAAGCAAAGTTGTAAATATTAGAGACTTTTTGATCAAAATCTCCAAGTTAAAAAGATAAAGATTTAAAAAACTTGTCTAAAATTTTAAGAAAAAGTAGATGTAAACTTTATATTATCAAGATTATCAATTTTATTTTTATCAATTAGAAGAACATAACTTTTAAACCAATCATAGTATCCTACTACTGGAGCAATCACAGCTCTTTTGCGGTAGTCTTCGAATTTCCATTTTAATTCTAATGTTTTTGTATTTTCATTAAAATTAAAATCAACAAGATTTAGCCCTTTTGCTCTCCGATCGCCTCAATAACCAAAAAGTTCACTAACATAATTATTTAAAATGATTGCATCTTTATTTGATAAATCAATTGTTTCACTTAATTCATTAACCTGTTTTTCATCAAGAATTTCAACACTATGTCTATTAACTGTTGAGAATGATTTTTGCTTATTAGGTATAATTAAATCAACAAGATCTTGCTTACTTTTAACTAAATAAGTATTATGTAATTGCTTATTATTTTCACTTTCTTGTTTTTCCTTTTTAAACAAAAACTGATTTTTATTAACATAATCTTTATAAATAAATACATACTCATCTCTAAAATCATTAAAACTCAATGATTTTTTAGAGTCTTTTTTTGTTTTTAATTCTTCATCAGTTAATTTATGGATGTTATCTATAAAAAAACGAGGATAGTCACCTTCAAATGTTAAGACATTATTTTTATCATTTCAAAATTGATATGTACTTATTTTTGCCAACTGTTGTTGATTTTGTAGATCATAAAGATAAATCAAATACCCTCCAACACCAACTAAAATTGTGCTTTGAATTCAAAACCACGTTCCAAGGGAGAAAAAAGTTCAAAAATTTCTTTTACTATTTTTTGACATAAGTTATAACCACCTCAGGAAGATTATCGTTATAATAATCATAACGAAATGCTTGGAATTTGTAATACCCTGTTTCTGGAATTTCAAATTCAGTAACTTCAAGATTTCTGTCACTATTAGTTGATTGACTAATTACTTTATTATTTTCATCTAATATTTTTAAGTCAACATCTCTTTTATCATTTTGATTTTGATAAAGAAAACCAAGTGTTGCTCGAATTTTATCTCCTTTGCGGAAAAAAACCTTTCTTTGGTTGTCGGTGCTGTTTTTTGATTTTTTCACATCTTTAAACACAAGAACATTTTGGACAGCTTCCTCAATTTTCTTATATTCTGGTATGCCATAGCCTGTTTCAGGACTATAGATTGTTGATGAATTTTTAGGTTTTCTGGATCCTGCGATTAAAGAGGTTTTAAAAATTAAAGAATCAGAGCCTAAATCAAAGTAACCTTTGAATTTTTGTTTTAATGTACCAGCTATTGCTGTTATAACAGGCGCAGCAAAACTTGTACCACTTGCCTGATATGAATAACCAATTATTGTACCATTTTCATCTTTGACTGGTGATTGTTCGGAAAAGGTGTATGTACCAGGTGCAACAACTGAAACATAGTTTAAATTGTTTCCTATTTGTGAATAACTAGTTTTGTTTTCGTCAAAATCAATCGCCCCAACAATTACACTATTTCGCGACAAAGCAATATCAGCCAACACTTTTTTCTTTTCAAATTCGTTTCCAGCTGAAACAATATTTATCAATTCGTTATTATTATATATTAAACTATCAAAATATTCTGATAGTCAATTATATTTAGATAGAAACTGCACAATACTTCAACTATTATTTACAATATTTGTGTAATATAATAGATAATTCATTTCGCCAGATATACCATTTCAATTTAAACTTATCTCAACAGAAACAAGGCCTAAAGTTGGGTTGATTCCCTTTTTCCCAACAATAATTTCAGCAACCTGCGAAGCGTGACGTGAGTAACTTTCACCGTATAACCAATGGTTCCTTCATCACATGTCATTACCATATTTTTTGTTTCAAGTAAAACCTTTGTAATTATCTTCAATCACACCTCCCCACTCTAAAATACCCACTTTAACGTCTGAGTCAATAAATCTTGTAAAGTGTTTAGAACGGTCTTCGATATTCAAGCCAACCATATTATATGCTTGAACATTTTCGGTTTCAGAATAAAAATGAGGATAATTATACCTTTCAAATAATACATCTGATTTAACGATATTTTTTAATGTTTTTTTGTTGCCTTTAATAAAATCATCATAATAAGTGTTGGTATTGAAATTATAAATTTTGCTATAGTTTATCTTGTTTGTTTTAAGTCAATTAATTATGAACTCAAGTAATTTTTTGTTGTCTATTTTTTTAACATGCGCTATCGAAAGAACCCCAGTATACTCGTCGTATTTTATAGGGAAATCTGTTTTAAATTTTATATTTAGAGTTTCTTTTAGATCTCTAAGCGAACCACTATCTATATTTTTTATAAAAATATCAAATCGATTAACACCCATATTAATCTTTTTGCCCTCTGATTCAAGAGATGAGCTAGTAAGATAAACATCATGGACATCATAGCTTGATACATTTGAAAAATTAGTAGTAGTTTGGTAGTTAAAAGTGTTATTTAAATTTGTATTAAAGGTAACTAGTGATATGGGCGCCAAAATAAATAATGAGCGCACTAATTTAAAAAATATTTTTTTTGCCCTTGTCATAAGAATCCTAATTATTGAAAATTTGTGAATTATATAATTAATTATAACATTACTTATAAAATAAAGGGAAATTTACTGCAAATAAATACTTTTATATCAAAAAATTTAAAAAGTTCAATTTTTTGAATTTTTCTTCAAATTTTATTTGCAGTAACAAACATTTGAGCCTCGAAATTTACAACATTTTTAAAGTCTAAATTACACAACAACAGTAACTTAAATATTTAAAAATAAATTTATAGGTTTTAAACAGGAATAGACTATAATTTATTATATTATGACAATTAGTAAAACAAGAAAACCTGTGGACAATTTGAAAAATTTAGTTTTTTTGTCACTAGCAATGCGCCTTACTAAATTTGTATTGGGCACTACTTTATTTTTCTTATTTGTTATCCCTTCCATTAGCGCATGATTTTCAACTCGCGACTCATTTATTGTTGGTTCTGAACTTATAGCAGCTATGTTTGCTTGAATTTTTGTTACTATTGTAAGTCGAGTTTTAACGATTGCTTATATCATAAAAGTAAGTTTCCCTGACAAAATTTTTATGAATATAGAACCAAATTCGCCAAAATCACTAAAACTTTCAGTAATTAAAGTTACAGCAATTATTGGCTTTTTCATACCATTGTTTGATGTATTTTCAATGTTGATGTTTTTAGTTTTTGCCCACAACCATAAAAAAGAATCGCTAGACAGTTTCACTCCAAAAATTGCATAAGTTACATTAATAACTTAAAAAATTAGAAATCACACTTCTTTAAGAAATCAATACCAAAATTAAAACGTTTTTATGGCGGCTTTAGTGTTTGGTATTAGTTTGAAATAAGGATTGTTTTAGGTCAAAAAACCCATTATTAATTTTTTTTTACTAATTTATTTGGAAATTTTTTTCTTTCTGATATAATTTTTAAGGCAATACATAGAGATAATAACTGTCAGAATGACTTAATTTGTTGTTTGAATGTATTTTCAAAGTATTGCTCCTAAAACAGAAAGGAGTCTAGATTTGAACGCTTTTCGCCAAAAAAAGGCAGAAATAATTACTGAAATTAGAGATTTGCTCGAGAAATCTTCTTCTTTAGCAATTGCTGAATATCGCGGACTTTCAGTTGCCGAATTAGAAAGTTTGCGTCAGGAACTAAAGAAATCAGGTGTTTTTACTAGAATTTATAAAAATCGACTTTTCAAAATTGCAGCAGATGAACTCGGTTTTTCTAATCTAAAATCAGAATTAGTGGGTCCGAATTTATTTGCTTTTGGTCTTGAAGACCCAATTGCACCCGCTAAAATTATTACAAAAGTCGCAAAAGATCAACCTTTATTAATATTAAAAGGTGGGATTTACGAAAAAAGTGTTGTTACACCGCAAGAAAATACCGCTATTGCTTCACTTCCAAATTACACTGAAGCAATTACAATGCTTGCTTCTTCTCTTCAAGCCCCACTGAAACAATTGGCTTTTGGACTTAAATTATTAATAGATGAACAAAAAATAACTGCATAAAAAAGGAAAAAAAATGGCTAAAATTACTAAAGAACAATTCATCGAGTCATTGAAAGAAATGACAATTAAAGAAGTAATGGAATTTGTTGATGCTCTTAAAGAAGAATTTGGGGTAGATCCTTCTGCTGTTGCTGTTGCAGCTGCTCCAGAAGCTGCCGCTGAAGTAAAATCTGAAGTTAAATTAACTCTAAAAGCAGCCGGACAACAAAAAGTTGCTGTTATAAAAGTTATTAAAGATATGCTTGGATTAAGTTTGATGGATGCTAAAAAACTTGTTGATGCAGCACCTTCTGTCATAAAAGAAGCAATAAAACCTGAAGAAGCTGAGGAATACAAAGCTAAATTAGTAGAAGCCGGAGCTGAAGTTTCTATTGATTAATATTTCAAAAAATTAATTTTAAAAAGCAAAAATGGTGTTCTAAACGCCTTTTTTGTTATTTTTACTTTACTAAAATAAAATATTTTTTTAATATTTTATTAATTTTTTTGAAATTTTGTATAAAAACGCTTTGATTTTTTTGCTTTTTAAATATAATATATAACCTAAACAAAAAAGGGGAAAAAGGGGTGAGTCATGAACCAATTATTTAAGCTAAAATCTTATGGCATAGGAACCCAGCGCCGTTTTTACGGAAAGACAAATAATACACTAGAAACGCCAGATTTCTTAGATTCCTTGCGTGAATCTTTTGACTGGTTTTTAAGCACTGGAATTGCACAAGCATTTGATAAAATTTTTCCAATTGTTTCTTCAAACGGTAAATTGGAAATTAAATTTCGTCCTGATTCAATTAGAGTTGAAAAACCTGAAAATGAATATTTAGCGATTCGTGAAGCTAAAATTAAAGGTAAAACTTATGCTGCTAGAGTTTATGTTACTTTAGTTAAAATTCAAGTTGAAGATGGTGAAATGGAAGAGCAAGAAATTTTACTTTCTGAGTTTCCATTTATGACCCAAGGCGGAACTTTTATTATAAATGGCTTTGAAAAAGTTATTGTTTCACAATTAATTCGCTCTCCAGGTGTTTGTTTTCGTGAAAATGTTCGAAATCGTCAAGCTGATGACCTTTTTAATAAGGTCGAAATTATTCCGCAACTTGGTTCATGAATGGAAATTTTCCACAAAGTTACTGGAAACCAAGTTGACACAGTTAAGTTTCGTGTTGATAAACATAAAAACATCCCTTTAATGGCGTTTTTAAAAAGTCTTGGCTTTACAAACGAAACAATTCGTAAGTATTTTGGAAATTCACCAGAATTACAGGAATCAATTCGCCGTCACAAAATCGACTCAATTGACGAAAATCTTGAGTCAATTTATCGTATTATTCGTAAAGATGACCGTGTTACTGAAGAAGGTCTAAAAAACCTAATTCCATCAATTATTTTCAATGAAAGACGTTATAATCTTTCTGCAACAGGTCGTTACATGTTAAATTCAAAGTTGAATTTAATTGACCGAATTTCTCAAACTTACCTTGCAGAAGATTTAGTAAATAAAGAAGGTGAAATTTTATACCAAAAAGGACTTTACATTAGTCGCTCAATTGCTATTGAAATTCAGGAAAAATTCAATAACTCTGAGTTTGAACTCTCCACAATTGAAGGCGTAGATTCAAGTATTTATGCACGCCAATTACAAATTAGCCGTAATGAACGTCTTGGCGAAAGAATTTATGTTGCAATTGTAAAAGTTTGACCAAACAAAAAAGCGATGATTCAAGAAACTGAACCTGTAAGCGTAATTGCAACAGATCCAAGTTTGACCGAAACTACTTTGGTTTTATCAGATATAATTGCGATTGTTTCATATTACTTTAATTTACTGCACAATTTAGGGAAAAATGACGATCCTGATTCATTAATTAATAAAAGAATCGTTAGTGTTGGTGAACTTTTACAAAATCAGTTTTTAATTGCCCTTACTAAAATTGAAAAAAACAGTAAGGAAAGAATTTCTTCAAAATCTGATTTATCCCAGCTAACCGTAAAATCAATTATTAATAACAAACCGATTTATAATCAGTTTAAAAATTTCTTTAACTCCTCAAAATTGTCACAATTTATGGATCAAATTAATCCATTAGGAGAAACTGCCAATAAAAGACGGGTAACTTCACTTGGTCCAGGTGGTTTAAATCGTGATACTGCTCAATTTGAGGTTCGGGATGTTCATGCAACTCATTATGGTCGTATTTGTCCTGTCGAGACTCCTGAAGGGCAAAATATCGGTCTAATTCTTAACTTTTCAGTTTTTTCACGCACAAATAAATACGGTTTTATAATGACTCCTTATTATAAAGTCACAAATCGTGTTGTTGATTTTAGCAAAGTTCACTGACTAACTGCAGCCGAAGAATTTGGACTTAGTTTTGCTCAGTCTTCAATCGAAATTGATGAAAATAACAAAATTATTGCCGACAAATTAACCGTTCGTAAAAATCAAACATATCTTGTTCTTGATGCAAATCAAGTCGATTATATCGACGTTTCTTCAATGCAAATGACATCAATTTCGGCCTCAGCAATTCCTTTCTTGGAAAATAATGACGCTAACCGTGCACTTATGGGTTCAAACATGCAACGTCAAGCCGTTCCATTAATTAAACCAGAGGCACCGCTAGTTGCAACAGGAATTGAAGCAGATATTGCCCGTTTTTCAGCAACAAATATTCGCGCCCTTGAAGATGGAAAAGTTATTTTTGTTGATGCCAAAAAAATCGTTGTTAACTCCGAAAATTCAACAAAAACCTATTTTTTACGGGCTTTTGAAAAATCAAACCAAGAAACACTAATTTTACAAAAACCAACTGTAAAAGTCGGTGACTTTGTTAAAAAAGGTCAACTAATTTGTGATGGTCCATCAACCGAAAATGGTGAACTTGCCCTTGGTAAAAATGTCCTTGTTGCTTTTAGTACTTGATATGGCTACAACTACGAAGATGCCATCATAATTAGCGAAAAACTCGTAAAAGACGACGTTTTTACCTCAATTCACATTCAAGAACAGACAATAAAGTTCCGTTCATCTAAGGCGGGAAATGACATTCTAACCGCTGAAGTGCCAAATGCTTCGGCCAGATCACGTGCTCATCTTGATGCAAACGGAATTGTAATTGTTGGTTCAGAGGTTGATACTGGAGATATTTTAGTCGGAAGAACTTCGCCAAAAGGAGAAGACAACCCAACAGCCGAAGAAAAATTAATGGCCGCAATTTGGGGTAAAAAAGCACTAGCACAAAAAGACACCTCTCTCCGGGTAAAAAATGGTGAAGGTGGAACCGTAATTGATGTCCAAATTCTTTCACGAGATCAAGGCGATAATCTTGAAGAAGGTGTTGGAATGCTGGTCAAAATTTTGATCGCTCAAAAAAGAAAAATAAAAGTGGGCGACAAAATGGCTGGACGCCACGGAAATAAAGGTGTTGTTTCTGTTGTTCTTCCAGTTGAAGACATGCCATTTTTAGAAGACGGAACACCTATTGACATTGTTTTAAATCCTCAGGGTGTGCCATCACGTATGAATATCGGTCAAGTTTTAGAACTTCATCTTGGTATGGCAGCAAAAAAACTTGATACAAAATTTGTTACCCCTGTTTTTGATGGTATCAAAATTGACACCATTCAAGATTTATTCAAAGAAGCTAACATTCCGCAGTCAGGAAAATTTAAATTAATTGACGGAATTACAGGTCAACCTTTTGAAAATCCAGTTTCAGTTGGCTACATGTACATGCTTAAATTGCAGCACATGGTTGACGATAAAATGCATGCAAGATCAATTGGCCCTTATTCTCTGACAACCCAACAGCCCTTAGGTGGAAAATCACAAAACGGTGGACAAAGATTCGGGGAAATGGAAACTTGAGCGCTCGAGTCTTTTGGGGCTGCCTCTGTTTTATCAGAACTCTTAACCTATAAATCTGATAATATTCAAGGTCGAAATTTACTTTATAATAATATAATTTCCGGTGGACAAATTCCGCGGCCAGGAACACCTGAGTCTTTCAATGTTTTGGCTTACGAACTTCGTGGACTTTTAATTAAATTGGAAGTTCACAAAAAACATCTATTTGATGAGCCGGAAGTTGAGACAACAAATAATCTTGAATTTGCCGAAATTCCAACTGAAATTATTGACGAATATAATGATGAATTTCCCGGTGAAGGACGTCGACAAATTGACTATAACGACGATCAGTATGACTTTGATGAAGAAAACATCGATTTTGACTAATTGAGGGAATAATTCACTTTTTTAACTAAAAGCAAATTATGCCTATTTTTAAAGGAGAATTTAAAAAATGAACACAAAGGTTTCTCGCCAGTATGCAAAAATTTACGAAAATTCAATCGAAAAAATTTCGCTTGCACTTGCAACCCCTCAAGATGTCCTTGACTGATCTCGCGGTGAAGTAACCCGTCCTGAGACAATAAATTATAAAACTTTCAAACCTGAAAGAGGAGGACTTTTTGATGAGTTAATTTTTGGTCCACTTGTTGATTTTAAATGTTCAATTTGTGGACGAAAATACCGTAAAGCAAACGAAAATCAACTCTGTATTGCCACAAAAGAGTGTCAAATTTCAAAATCACAAATAATGTCAAAATTGTCCCGTCGTTATGCAATGGGTCATATTGCCCTTAACACACCGATTTTGCACTTTTGATTTTTCAAAATCGACCACTCGATTGTTGCAAAACTTTTAGGACTAAAAGTTTTTGAGGGCGATAAATTAACTTCCAACATTTCAAAAACAGCCTTAGAACAACTTATTTATTATAAGTCTCACATTGTTCTTGAAACTGGTGGTCTAAAATCACTGCAAAAAAATAAAATAATCGACATTTCCGAAGCAGGTTTAATTTACAAAAATGCACTTGTGGAAATTCTTGAAACTTACGAGCCCGAAACTGATGAATACGAAGCAGTTGCTGAGGCTCTTTCAGAATTAACCGACCTTGCCTCAAGTAAAATAGGCCGTGAATACGGGATAGATTATTACGAACTCAATGAAGTAATTCAAGAATTTTCAGATGCCCGAATTGCAACTGGAACCGAGGCAATTGAGTATTTGCTTGATAAATTAGACTTACACGCTGAAAAAAAACAGGTAGAAGCTGAACTTGCAGTTTTACAAAAACAATCTCACCAAAACAAAAAAGTTGTCATAAAAAACCAAAAACGCGACAAACTCTATAAAAGATTGCAAGTAATTAATGCTTTTATTAATTCAGGCCAAGACCCTAAATCAATGATTATTAAAAATCTTCCGGTAATTCCGGCCGATTTAAGACCATTGGTTCAACTTGATGGTTCTCGTCATTCAACAAGTGATTGTAATGAACTTTATCGTCGAATTATAATTCGAAATAACCGTCTAAAAAGATGAAAAGAATCCGAAGCACCTGTAATTATCATTCAAAATGAGATGAGAATGCTTCAAGAAGCAATCGATGCTCTAATTGACAATCAGAAAAAAACAACCAACCAAGTAACAACAAAAGAAAACCGTCCTTTGAAGTCAATTTCTGACTCACTTACTGGAAAAAAAGGAAGATTTCGTCAAAACTTACTTGGAAAACGTGTTGACTATTCAGGTCGTTCAGTTATTGTCGTTGGTCCAAAACTAAAAATGCACCAAGCTGGACTACCGCGAAAAATGGCTGCTGTTCTTTTTGAGCCTTGAATTATCCGTAATTTAATTCAAGAAAAAAAAGTCGGCTCAATTAAGTCAGCCCGTAAAATGATTGAAGAAGAAAATCCAATTATTTGACCTCATGTTGCAAAAGTTATTAAAACTAGACCGATAATTCTTAACCGTGCGCCAACCTTGCACCGACTTTCAATTCAAGCTTTTGAACCAGTTTTAGTTCGAGCAAAGGCAATTCAACTTCATCCACTAGTTACTGCTGGGTTTAATGCTGACTTTGACGGTGACCAAATGGCCGTACACATTCCAATTTCGCCTGAAGCTGTTCGTGAAACTAGAGAACTAATGTTTGCTGACAAAAACATTTTAGGCCCAAAAGATGGTGAGCCAATTGTTAATCCTTCTCAAGACATGGTGCTTGGACTTTATTATTTATCCCAAGAAAAAGCTGGTGCAAAAGGTGAGGGATCATTCTTTTCATCTTATGATGAAATGCTAAAAGCCTATGAATTTCGATCTGTAGAGCTTCATGCAAGAGTCGTTTTACCTTTTGAGTCAGTCAAACCTTTGGTTGGGAAAAATTCACGTGGACACATAATTTCAACAGTTGGTAAATTTATTTTAAATAATATTTTCCCTGAAAATTTCCCATTTATTTTTGACCACAATGTTGATGAATTAGAACTAAATTATCCCCGTCAAATTAAAAAATATGTCCTACCGTACGGTACAAATTTCCGTGATTACATTCAAAATTTACAAATCAATGAACCTTTAAATAAAAAAGCAATTGCAAAAATTGTAAGACAAATTTTTGACACATATGACGGAGTTCTTGCAAAAGAAGACATTGCCAACGTTATTGACCAGTTAGACTTTGAAAATTATCAAGACTGTATTTTAATTTACGAAAAACTTCGTGATTACAAAGGGGAAAAATTACCAATTTCTCACCTTGCAAAACTGTCTGAATTTACAATTTTTGAGTTTGACCAGTTATTTAAACGTCAACAACAAGCCGGAAGAGCCGAAGTTTACCGTGTTTTTGAAGATCATGAAAAAGTTGACCTCCTCGAAAAAATTTGGTTCAAGTACAACAACATGGTTTCTTCAATTCTTGATAAAATTAAGGATCTTGGATTTTACTATTCAACAATTTCAGGAACCTCAATTGCAATTAGTGACATTAAAGTCGCACCTAAAAAACACGAATTTATCGCCGAAGGTGAAAAATATATTAGTCAACTTAATAACTTTTTCAACCAAGGTCTAATCACTGATGATGAAAGATATGTTCTAGCGATTGCAAAATGAACCCAAATTAAGAACGAAATTCAAGACGACCTTAATGAATCAATTGTAAATGAAGCCCACAACTCGCTGGTAATGATGATGAAATCTGGAGCTAGAGGTAATATTTCTAACTTCGTCCAACTTGCCGGAATGCGTGGTCTGATGGCCAACAACGTTAAGGCCTTGAAGGTCGATGCTGAAAACGAACGTGTTGTTCGTTCAATTGTTGAAGTTCCGGTTAAGTCATCATTTGTTGAGGGTCTAACTTCATTTGAATTTTACTCTTCAACTCACGGAGCTAGAAAAGGTCTAACCGATACAGCCCTTAACACTGCAAAATCAGGTTACCTAACTCGAAGACTAGTTGACGTTGCCCAAAACATTGTTGTTGCAGCCGATGACTGTTTTTCAGATTTTGGCTTTGTGGTTAAAGACATAATTGACACTAAAACAAATACAATAATCGTTCCTTTAATTGAAAGAATTGAAGGTCGCTTTTTAAATAAAGATGTCTATGATTCAAAAGGAAATAAAATTGCTAGCGGTGGACAACTTGTTAATCTCCAAATTGCAAAACAAATCGCAAATGCTGGTGTTAAAAAAGTGGAAATTCGTTCAATTTTGTCCTGTCATATCAAAAATAGTGTCTGCAAAAAATGCTACGGAAAAGATTTGGCAACAAACCGTTTAGTTTCAATTGGTGAGGCTGTCGGAATTATTGCTGCCCAGTCAATTGGTGAGCCAGGAACTCAGCTAACGATGAGAACTTTCCACACCGGAGGGGTTGCCAACGTTGAAGATATTACAGGTGGATTTACCCGTCTAATTGAACTAATTGACTCTCACGAACACCCTTGAGGTCGACCAGCAAAAATTTCACCTTATTATGGAACAATCACCAAAATTTCTGATCTGTCGGAAAAAAACGCTACAAGCAAAGGACTTTTAATTACAATTGACTATAAAAATGCCCAAGGTGAAAAAGCTGAACATATGGTCCGTGTTGAGCAAAATCAGAAACTTCGAGTTCAAGTTGGCGACAAAGTTATTCCAGGTCAAAAACTAGTTGAAGGGCCGATTATTCTAAAAGAATTATTGGCAATTTCTGATGCTAGAACACTACAAAACTACCTGCTCAAAGAAATTCAAAGAATTTACCGTATGCAAGGAATAACAATTTCTGATAAATACATTGAAATTATTATTCGCCAAATGTTGTCAAAAATTCAAATTACTGAAAGTGGCGACTCTAATTTCTTCATTGGATCAATTGTTGACATTAGCGACTATCAAGAAGTCAATGGCCAGCTTATTTCTGAAGGTAAAAATCCTGCTTTTGGAAACATAATTGTCAAAGGTGCTAAACAAATTCCATTGCTTTCAAACTCATTTTTGGCTGCGGCAAGTTATCAAGAAACATCCAAAATTCTTGTTCATTCAGTTATTTCATCACAAGCTGACAAACTTGAAGGGCTTAAAGAAAACATAATTGTCGGCCACAAAATTCCTGCCGGAACAAATTCAAATTATGAACCTAAGTCCAAATTTGACATCCGTGATCCATTCAGTTTTTTCATGAAAACTTCACGCTAAAAGTTTATGAACTCTGAAGATTTAGCTAAAAATTATCGTTTTTGCCAACAAATAATCTCCAAAACTTGCTCTGATTTGGAGATTATTTTTAATTTAATTATTAGTAAAAAAATTCAATTTATTTATTTAGTTGGGCCCTACGGTTCAGGAAAAACTGATTTTACCAAAAAATTTGCACAAAAAATCGGAATAAAAGACAAAATTATTTCTCCGTCATTTAATTTTATGTTTGCCTACGAGAATTTAGTTCATATTGACCTTGACAATTTTTCATCAAAACTGGACGAATTTCAGGACTATTTTGAGCAAAATTTTGTTGTAATTGAATGGGCAAACAAGCTTGAGGAATTATCTCAAAACTCAATTTTGATTAGTTTTGAGATAATTGACCAAGAGTCAAGAAAAATTCAATTTTGTTGAAACTAAAACAAAAAAACCTATGAATTCATAGGTTCCTAAATCGAAGATAAAAATGCAACGTATAGTATAATAATATTATAGTTGCATTTTTTTATTTTTGGAGTATCATGGAAAAAAGAAAATTTAAACATTTTAGTTTTGAAGATTTAGTAAAAATTGAGTTTTTATTGCAGCAGAACAAAAGTATTAGATTTATTGCTAGGCAACTTAATGTTGCACCCTCAACTGTCTCAAGAGAAATTAAAAGAAATCTAAATGAATATGGAATTTATGAAGCTAATTTGGCAATAACAAAAAGGCGAAAAAGATATTATCATAGGTATTATTTTAGATTTGTTGTGTTAGGAAAATATGAAGAATTTAGCAAAATTTTTGCAATAAAATATGACAAAAAAGTCCATGGAGTTAAAGCGACATATTTTTATATAGCAGAAAATTTCCCGAACATTGAAAGGCCATCTTTAAAGACTGTTTTTAACTGAATCAAAACTAATAAATGGGTATTAGTTAGGAGTGACAGACTCAGAAAATATTACAAAAAAGGTGGAAAAAGAACCAGAAATGCCGTGCAAAGATTAGTTCCAGAAGGTTATGTAAAACCCATTTGAGCACGTGATAAATCCATAGATTCTAGGCAAGATTTTGGACATTGAGAGCTAGATTTAGTAGTTGGCAAAAAAGCCAGTGGACATGATAATATCCTAACTTTAGTAGAAAGAAAAACTAGAAAATTATTTGCTAAAAAAGTGCGAAGCAAAAATCCAAAAGCCATCAATAAAGCCATCAAAGATCTTGCAAATGAAAATAATTTAGTTATCAAAACTATCACTTGCGACAATGGGATTGAATTCGAGGAAATTGCAATATTGGCATATTGATTAAGAGTAATAATTTATAAAGCAGAACCATATGCTTCATTTCAAAGAGGTTCTAACGAGCATGCAAACGGATTAATTAGAAGGTTTTATCCAAAAGGTTTTGATTTTAACCTAATTAGTGATGATGATTTACAAAATACAATCAGTAAAATTAACTCAATGCCTAGGGAAATTTTTAATTGAAAATCCGCTTTTGAGGTCTTTAATGATAACTTAGTTATTTAAGATTTAAAAAAATCGCCGTTTGGCGATTTCAAAAATATCTATGTGTTGCATTTATATTTTTAATTTGGGAACCTATGAATTCATAGGTTTTTTTAGTTTTTGACAATATTTTAACCCACTTTGCCTGAGTTTGGCGGCTTGATGGCGAAAATTCACTTTTTAGTGAATCTAAATATGAAAAAACACCCGTAAATCCGGGTTTTTTTGGTGTAAAACTTTAATTTTTATAGTTTTGAAATTAACCCTTTGCAAAAAAAAAAAAAAAATGTTTGGTCAAAAATAAAGTTATGTTATAATTAACAACACTTAAGAATAATTAATAAATTTTGATATTGAATTAAGGGGAATAAGTTATGTTTTTGTCATAAAAAAATTAGAAAATGTGAATTATCCATT
>NZ_JAWPGQ010000011.1:0-34352 GCF_033343935.1 Mesomycoplasma ovipneumoniae
CTAAACGGTCAAATTTAAGGCATTCCATCATATTTAAAAATATAATGGATAATTCACATTTTCTGATTTTTTATGCCAAAAACATGCTTGGTTCCTCCTTAATTCAATATCAAAATTTATTAATTCATTCTTACTTAAGATTATTATAACATAATTTTATTTTAGAACAAGCATTTTTTTAAAATTTTTTTGCAAAAGATTAATTTTAAAATAATAAGAATTAAGATTTTAGCCTCAAAAATCCGGATTTACGGGTATTTTTGCCTATTTATATTCACTAAAAAGTGAATTTTTACCATCAAACTGCCAAACTCAGGAAAATAGGGATAAATTAGTACATATTAAAACAAAAACACCTAAAAAGGTTACGCTTTTTTAGGTGTTTTTTTCATCTTTAGTAGTTAAATCAGTTAAATATTGCTTACCTTTTGAAGTTATTCGACGACCTCTAGGAGTTTTTTCAATTAATTCTTTTTCAATCAGTGGTGGCTCGATTATATTAATAATTGTTTGCCGATGTTCCTTTAAAACATTGGCAAGCACATCGAGTGCGACAGATTTTCCTTTAAAAATTTTGAATAGGGTGTTTAAATATTCAATGTTTATTTGCGAAAGACCTTGGTTGTAAATGCCAATGCTATCAAAAGTTTTGTTAACAATTTCACGGTCAATTTTCTTTTTATTCAAAACAAGCGCAAAATCACGAATTCTTTTTAATAAATTATTAGCAATCCGAGGGGTGTTATTTGAAAAACTAGCAATGTATTTAATAATTTCCTTGTTGACTTCCAGTTTCAAAATTGCTGCCGAATTTGAAATAATTTGAACCATTTCATCAGTTGTATAGTTGACAATTTTAGCAATATAGCCAAATCTGTTTTGCAAAGGTGTTGAAATTTGTGCTAGTTTTGTTGATGCAGCAATTAGTGTAAAATGTGGTAATTTCATTCGCATAATTTTTTGCTCACCGTCAACACCAATTTGTAAATCAATTACAAATTCCTCCATGGCTGAATATAAAAGTTCTTCAATATTCTTATTAATTCCGTGAATTTCGTCAATAAAAAGAATTGTATCTTGCGAAATATTTGCTAAAACAGCAAGAACATCGGCCTTTTTTTCGAGTAGTGGCCCTTGTACGTACTTAATTTTGGATTCAAGAACGTTTGCTACAATATTTGCCAACGTGGTTTTCCCCGTTCCAGGAGGCCCATAAAATAAAATATGGTCTAAAGCTTGTTTGCGTTTTTGAGAAGATGAAATTAAAATTTTCAGTGTTTCAACCAATTTTTGTTGGCCAATAAAATTATCAAAATTTGTTGGCCTAACTTCTAAATTCTCTGGCATTTGAAATAATCTTGATAGCTTGTTCTATTAAGTTTTCGAAATTTTCATTAGGCTCAACTTTTGTCAGTGCATAATTAATTTGGTTAGGTTTAAAGCCAAGCATTTTGAGGGTTTCTTCAAGTTCGGATGATGTTTTTTCTTCGACTGAATTATTTTGGAGAATTTCATCATTCAAATCATCAGTTTTATCAACTTCTTTAGAATCAGTTTCAAGAATATTTTCCTGATTTTGTTTTTTGTCATTCTCAAGAAATTTTTTGTATTTTCCGTGAAATTCAAAAACAATTTGTTTAGCATTTTTTTCGGAAAGATAAGGAATTTTTGCAAGACCTTTTCAATCATTTGCAGCTATTAAATTAATTGTGTTTTGCACACCACCGTTAAGAACAGAAATAGCAGTTTTTGGACCAACCCCTTGAATTGAAATTAGATCTTCAAATAAAATTCTTTCACGGAAGCTTGCAAATCCGTAAGTTATTTTTGAATAATCATTTTCATATTCATAAAGATAAATTTTTCTATTTTCATCGATATTAAAACGGTCAATCCGTGGCACATACAGCAAGTATCCACTTCCTTGATTTTCAATAATTAAATAATTTTTATTTTTTGAGACAATTTTTCCATATTGATAAATTTGCATTTTTGCTCCCTTATAGTAATTTGTTGCAACCTAAATTAATTTTTTAACCATTTTTGGCCAAAAAAAGGAAAAAATTAGGAAAAAGGAGCAAATTTTACTATTTTTACCAATAATAGAGAGGAAAATTCTTATTCCCAAAGTTAAATTTTGTTATATCTTGCTTTTTAAAAACAACTTTTACTTTTTCACGACGGGCATATTCGCCAAGTGATGAAACAACAATGTCATTTCCGTCGCTAAAATCGGTAAAATCATTAAGGTTCTTAATAAATAAAAAAGGTGGTTTGTTAATCGCTAGATAATAAAAAAGCTTTGAGTCAACTATTTTTTGATAACAAATATTAGGAATATGACTAATATTTGTTTCTGGTATATTAATTTCTGTTTCAATTAAAAATGTTAATTTTCCAAAATCAATTGGAAAATTACGCAGTTTTTGTGCGATTATATAGTTAATTTTGTAAATATTTTGCGAATGATCATATGACGGGTTTTGGATTAAAAATTTTAATATTTCATCGATTTTTTGGTTGCTATGAAAGTCCAAATCAAAGACACTATAAACAGGGTTTTTATTATCAAATTGATAAATATGGGCAAGAAAATGCTTTTCGATATTAAATGTTTGCTGAACTTGACTCTTAGTGTCAATAATTGACTTAAACTGCCCACTACTTGAATTTACTTCAAGAAATGAGACTTTTTTTGCTGTTATTAGGTTAAAAAAATTTTTTATTTCTATTTTTCAGTCATAATTTATTTGACTGTCTAAATTTATAATCACTCAAGACAAAAAGTTGCCTAAATTATGGGCTTTTGCAAAATTTTTGTATGAATTTCTAATTTTTTCCAGCATTTTTGGTGATTTTGCAGATATTTGCATAATCAAAATATTTTCAAAATAAAAAATGGAAAAATTAGAAATTTTAACAAAAAACGGGAGAATTTTGATGTACGAAATATAAAAATTTTTGGCAAAATCGGCACTTATTTCAAAAGGAAAACTAAAGCTCACCAGAAAACTTGGACTTGCAAAATCAAGAATTAGTTTGTCAACTAGTCGGTTTTTAAAGGTTTTTTTGTATTTAGCTATGTCAAAAATTGATTTTTGGATTTGAATTAGAACAAATCCGTTTTTTGAACTGTCCTGAAAAAAAACTTGAAAATTATTGTTAAAAAGAAACCTTTTTTGAAACTTGACTGTAATTGAACCTTTTCTTCAATGGTCAATCCGTGAAAGAAATAATTTTTGGTAAGGTTCTTCAAGGAGCGAAATAAAATCAGATTGACTAACCCAAAGTCCTGTTAGTAAATTGTTGTTTTCAACAATGTATTTCAAACTAGGAAGTGAAAAAACATCGCTCACACGGATTCTTTTTAAATCGGCATCATAAGTAAAAGGAATTAAAGGGAGAATTTTTGTTTTTTTATTATTGGCAAAAAGTAAAACTATGATCAAAAAGCAAACAAAAAAAATACTAATTAGCAAAATTAGCGCAACTATTAAATAAGTTTGAATTTGTGCAGACATTTTTTATGAAATTTTTTCAATGGACTTATGAGTTTTAACAAGTGTTTTTATCCCTTTATCACCAGGAATATCGAAAAATTTGACCAAAATTGAGTCAGCGCGCACTTCCAAAATGATTCCTTTACCAAATTTTAGATGAGATATATGATTTCCAGGGGCAAATTCAACATTTTCTGAATCAGTTTTTTGGTAATTAAGCTTGCCAGTTGCATCAAGTTTACGAAATTGATAAAACTGTTCAGCCTTAATTTTCATCTCTTTAATAAATGGTGAAATTGAATTTTGATTAGATTTTCAACGGCGACCATAATCATTAGAAAAACTACCACGAAATCCGTTTGTTATGTATAAAACTTTTTTTGCCCGAGTTACTGCGACAAATGCTAGCCTTCTTTCTTCTTCGTATTCGCTCTCAAGATTTTGGTCAAGAACTTTTTGCGAAGGGAAGACTCCTTGATTCATACCGACTAAAAAAACATACTCAAATTCAAGCCCTTTTGAAGAATGGACTGTTAATAAATTAATTCGATTTGGGCTTTCAGTTTGTTCAAAATGCGAAATAACTGCATAATCAAGGTAATCAGCTAATTTTTTGTTAGGATTTTGGATTTGCCAATTATCAAGTGAAGCATAATATTTTTCTAAAAGTTCTTTTGTGTCTTCTTCTTGTTTAGGGTCTTTTATTGAGCTAAAGTAGTTAATTTTTTTCAAAAAAGAGTCAAGAACTTGTGAAAAAAGTTTAAAAACTGTCGGATTTTTTTCTTCAATTTCAATCTTGAAACGTCTTGCAGCGGTTATTCGTTCAAAAAGATTTTTAATTTTGGCTTGATTTTCAATAGTTAGCGGAATTTTACCGTGAGTATCTTTTAAATTGATTTTTCCTGAATAGTATTTAAATAAAAAATCGTACAAATTTAGTTCAAATTTAGCTGCTAAATCATTTAGTTTGTTAATTGTTATTGCGCCTATTTTTTTTGCAGGCACATTAATAATTTGCTCAAAAGCATAAGGATCGGAATTTTCAATGACTTTTAAAAAATAAATAGCTTCGCGAACTTCTTTTTTTGCAGCAAGAGGAGAATTTCCGTGTTTTATATAAGGGATATTGTAGGCATCAAATTTGTTAATTATTTGTGCAAAATAAAAATTTGAGCGTGCTAAAATTGCAATATCGCGATAATTTACTTTGTCTTTTGTAACTAAATTTTGAATGGTCTCATAAATTCAGTCAACTTCAGCGCCTCTCTCATTGCCAAGATCCTCAAAATGAATATCAATTTTTTCGGTTGAATGGGCTACTAAATTCTTTTTTATTCGGTTTTTATTATTTGCAATTAAATGGTTAGCCGCATCAAGAATATTTTGTGTTGAACGGTAATTTTTGTCAAGAATTACTGTTTGTAAGTCAGGATAATCATTTTCTAAATTAAGAATAAGCGATGGATCAGCTCCTCTTCAAGAATAAATAGTCTGATCAGGATCGCCAACAACAAATAATTTCGTATTGTCTTTGATAAAATATTTTAAAATAGAATACTGAATTAACGAGGTGTCTTGAAATTCATCAACTAGCACAAAGTCAAATTTTTTCTGTCAACGCCGGGCAATTTGTGGACTTTTTTCAAATGCTATTTTAGTATAAAGCAGTAAATCGTCAAAGTCAATTATGTTATTTTCCCTTGTTTTTTCGATGTAATTTTTATAAACATTGGCCTTAATTAATTCAGCTTCAGTATTTGCGAGCTTGATTGCTTGAGCTGGGGATTGCTCTAGATTTTTGGCTCTTGAAATAAATTCAATCGCTTGAAATGCACTAATTTTTTTATCGTCTTTATCTTCAGTAGTTTTAAGATTTGCGCCTAAAAGTTTTTCAATAATTTTACGCTGATCTTGCTCGTCAATTATATTAAAACGGTAATCATCTATTTGAATTTCGTCAATTTCAACGATATTTTTTGCTTCAGTTCGCAAAATTAAGTTGCAAAGCGAGTGAAAAGTTAAAATTTGAATGTCTTTTGCCTTTTCATGAACCAACTTTTCAACACGAGTTCGCATTTCTTCGGCGGCTTTATTTGTAAAAGTTAAAGCTAAAATCCGATTGGGGTATGCCAGCGATTCATTAATAATATAGGCAATTTTTTTTGTTAGAACAGTTGTTTTTCCGGTTCCGGCACCTGCAACGATTCTCAGATGTGAACTATTGCTAATAACAGCAATTTTTTGTTTGTCATTTAGTTGTGAAAGAATATTTTGTGATGACATGATTAATTAACCTCCCAATGAATTGAACTAAAATTTGCATGAATTGAACTTAAATAATCCACTTTTATAAGCGTTTTTTTCAAGCAAATAGTTGTTTTAGAAAAAGAATCAATAATTGTTAATTTTTTTGAACCTAAAATTGAGAGGTTATTTACAATTAAGAAGAAAAAGTTAACTTTTGAAAATAAAGCAGGAAAACTTAAGCTAATTTGTTGGAAAAAAGTTAAATTTTGACTTGAACTTTTAAAAGTTTGAAAAAAGTTAAGATCAATTCCAAAACTAAGATCTAAAATAATTGAGGAAAATAAGAGCGAAAATATTCAATTAAGACTTAAAAACGCTTCCCTTTTTAGTAAAATTCAGAATTTTTTGGAAAAATTAAGGTTTTCGTCAAAAAAAACAAGTTTAGTTTTTGTTAAAAAAAGTCCAATTGTTTGCTTTAAAAAAATAATTAAAAAAATGCGGTAAAAAATTACAAGTAAAAAAACAGTTAGAATTCAAAGATAAAATTTTATTTTTGATCATTCAGTTAATACCAAAAATAGGTAGAAAAATACTAAAAAAGTAAGAAAAAGAAATACAAAATCAATTAATCCTGCAAAGGAACGTCTTCAAAAACCTGCTTTTACAAAATCAATTTTCAATTTAATTTTATCCTCTTACATTAAAATATTTTTATTTGTTCTTGGGAAAGGAATTACATCACGAATGTTATCAATTCCGGTAACAAACATTAGTAATCTTTCAAAACCAAGACCAAAACCACTTGAGCCAGGGTTACCAAATTTACGCAAATCAAGGTATCATTGGAAATCTTCAACTTTCATGTTCAATTCGTTCATTCGTTCAAGTAGTTTTTCATAACGAACTTCACGTTGAGATCCACCGATTAGCTCACCAATTCCTGGAACTAAAAGATCAAAAGCCGCTACAGTTTTTCCATCATCATTTTGGTGCATGTAAAATGCTTTTAGCGATTTTGGATAATTAATTACAACAACAGGGGCGCGGAAAATTTGTTCAGATAAAAACCGTTCATGCTCAGTTTTTAAATCAGCTCCAAAAAACAGGTCTTTTTCCTCAAACTTATCAATGTGTTCAGAAAGTAATTTAATTGCTTGTTCGTAAGTTACTTGGGCTACTTGGGAATCGCAAAATTGAATCAAACGCCGGCGCAGGTTTTTGTCGCCAACTTTTTCTAGAAATGCAAATTCATCTTTGTTACGAATTATTACAGCTTTTATTACTTTTTGAAGCAATTTTGTTGCTAATTCAATAATTTCTTCAAGATCAAAAAATGCAACTTCAGGTTCAATCATCCAAAATTCGGCAGCATGTTTTCTAGTGTTTGATCTCTCAGCACGAAATGTAGGGGCAAAAGTGTAGACTTTTTTAAAGCCAAGAGCATAGGCTTCAGCATGAAGTTGCCCTGTAACGCCTAAAGTTGTTTTTTTGTTAAAAAAATCTTTTTGCTCATCATCAACAATAAAAGTTTCACCAGCACCTTCGCCATCATTTGAGGTTAAAATTGGCGCTGAAAAATTAACAAATCCTTGACGACGAAAAAACTTATGAATTTCATAAAAAAGTGAAGATCTTAGTCTCATTATCACACGAAAAAGTCGAGTTCTGTGACGAAAATGTGGAATTTGCCTTAAAACTTCTAAGGAAATTTCTTGATTTTGGATTGGAAAATTATTGTTATAATTACGGCCTTTAACCTCTAAATCCTCAACTAAAACTTCACCGTTTTGCTGGCGCTCAGGAGTGCTTGTAAAAACACCGCTAATTTCAATAGCTTCACCAATTGCTAAATTTTCTACTTTTGTAAAGTCAATATTTTCACTTTTAAGAACGCATTGTAAATTTTTAAATGACGAACCATCGTTCAGTTCGACGAACATTATTTTTAGATTTCCGCGAATATTTGTGATTCAACCTTGAATTGTAATTTTCTTCTGGTCATACAACTCAGGATGTATAAAAACTTCATTAATTGATACCGACATCTTATTTACCCCATTTTTCAAATATTAAATATTATACCAGAAAATACTGGTTTTTTATTTATTTTTTTTACTTCTTTAAAAATTAGACTAAAATCCCGAGTGTCCCAGTTTGATGAGATAATTTTAAAAAAGTGTCTGGTTTTTCACACTTTTTTAACTTTTTTGGAAAGCCCAGGAAAAATAACTATCAATGCAAGAACACTAAATTTTAAATCTAACACTCATGAATGCAAAATCTACTTATTAATCAAATAAAGCGAACTAAAAAAGCTAAAATTTTAACTTAAAAAGCAAAGTTATAAAATATTTAAACTGCTTTTTTAGTTTAAAACAGTGACAAAAATCAATTTATGGCAAAACAACAAAAATCATAAAAAAAATACAACTACTATTTAAACTCAATGCAAATAGAAAACTCATTTTTATTTACATCGAGCCTAAAAAAACATATGAAGTTTTGAAAGAACAATAAAAAAGCCTTAAATTTATAGATTTCTAAACGGGTAAATTTAAGGCATTCCATGATATTTAAAAATATAATGGATAATTCGCGATGTCTGATTTTTTTAAACAAAAAACATAATTAATTCCCCCTTAATTCAATATCAATTTATTAATTTATTCTTGGTGAGAATTATTATAACATAATTTTATTTTAGACCAAGCATTTTTTTTTTTTTTTTACAAAGGCTTAATTTTAAAATTATAAAAATTAAGAATTTGGCGTCAAAAATACCAGTAAATCCGGGTATTTTTGCGTATTTGTGTTAATAAAAAGTGAATTTTTTCCATCAAACTGTCAAACTCAGTCATTTTCCGCATTTTTCAAATATTAAATAAAATACCAGAAATTACTGGTATTTTATTTAATTTTTTAACTTCTTTAAAAATCAGACTAAAATATAGACCCTAAAAAATTATTGCTTTCCGTCTTCTGCAGTTACAAAATTAACTTTAATATTTTCAACATCAAAAGCAAATTGGAAAGAATTTCCTGATCCGGCTCTAATTCGGTTGATAGTTCAGAAAGTATCGACCTCCATAACTGGAATAATTGGCGCAAATTCACGGATTATTTTTTCAAAAACTAGCACAAATTCAAAAACTCTGTTCTGAGTTCAGCCCTCTTGTTTTTCTTTGTGTGTAAAAATTGCATTGAAAAATGAATCAATTCTGTTGTTGTATTCATCTAAGGGCTCAGAAAATTCTGGAACTAAAATTGGCTTGTTATTATAATCAGTTGCAGGAATTTTTTGGTCTTTGTCAAGGTAGACTTGTTTAAAAATAGGCTTTCCTTGTTCGTCAAGTTTCAATTTTCGGGTGATTAGTTCTTCAAATTTCTTTAAAAAAATGTCAGAAATTTCGAGTCTTTTTGCAATTTCAGCCCTTTGCTGAGGTGAAATTTCATTTCACATTTTCCAGTAAGTCATCGAAGAGGCTGGGTTAGATTCAAGTCCAGAGAATTTATTATCACTTGGCGAAATTTCATCTGTGTTGAAAAACGCTTTTATATATGAATGAGGTTGAGATCCACCGATATTGAAAAAGTCAAAGTTTTTCATTGTCAAGTCAAAGTCACCAGTTGAAAGTCTTTGTTGGTAGATTCCATCAGGAAGTCTAACAGGGTCAATTTCGATAAAATTATCGGTATTTCGGGCTAAAATGTCCTGTAGACCGATAGCAACTTTTTCTTCAGCATCATCTTTATAAATGAAAGTTAGTTTAACTTTTTCAACATTAGGATTATTCTTTTTAAATCTTTCAAGGAAAAATTTTGAAGCCTGCGGATTATAAGAAGAATCGACTCTTGGGACAGATTCAAATCAGACCCCTTTTGCTAAATGTGAGCCATAATTTTGGGCTAAAACTGGAAATTCAACTTGTTTTCCGTTTGAATCTAGAAATTCTGAACGGTAGTTTCTATTTTCCAAAAAGGTCTCCAAAGGATAGCCCCGAGAAGTTAGTATACTGTCAAAATTAGTTCAAGTTGTCTGTGGAAAAGAGTGGTCAAGACCGTATAAATTGAGTAAATCGATACGATTTATGCCATAAAGAATCGCTTTTCTCAGATCTGAATCTTGAAGGTAAGATTTTCCTTTTTTGACATTATCTAAATTAACTTGGATTCCAATTGTACCATATCCGGTTTGTTTTTCCATGTATCTTCTTGTTCTTTCTTCAGATCAAAATCTAGACTGAAAAGTGGAAGGAATTTTGGTTTTTGCAATGTAACCATCAAGGAAAAGTGACGATAAAAGTTCCGGTTGTTCGGCAAAAAAGACTTTAATTTTATTAGGAATAGTTTTATCTGATGAATAATAACCTTGTCTTTTTGTTAAGATCATTGAACCTTGAGAACCTAAATTAAGTTCAGAAATATCAAAAGGACCGTTAATTAAAAATTTTGACAAATCGGTTCCAAAATTATTAATTCCGCCAGCTTCAATCTCGACAAATTCCCGATTTATTGGGAAAATTATATCAGGATGAATAATCTGTCTAAATAAGTTTATAAATTTTTTTGCCGCTGAGTCTTCGAATTGGATTCGGAGTCCATATTCGTCGCCAGGTAAGAAATCGTATCTTGGAATTAAATTAGGACCGTCAAAAACTTGTGAAGGATCTAAAAATGGATTTTTTGTCAGTTTTATTACTGATCTTTGGTTGTCTTGGACAACGTTAATTTCAGTTGAATTAGCACTAAAATTTGGGTTTAGTGATAAATTAGCCTGAACTAGTTCAACAACTTCCTTGTTTGTCATTTGTTCAAAAATTTGACCTGTATACATTCCAAAGTTTCTTGCATTTTCTCTGAATTGGGCAACATATTCTTCATCACCAGAGTTTTGAGATTCAAACACTTTTTGGTCAAAATCAAGACTGACTTTGCCAGTTTTTTCATCTTTTATATATCTTTTTTGACCAAAAGGATTTAGATAAGGATTTCCAAATTTTGAGACATAATCTTGTTGTAACGAGATCATTTTTTGGGCATTTTTAATATTTAGCGAAAGAACTTTAACTAAATTAGGGGATGCAACATTAATATTTAAGACATATAAAATGTAGTCAATAAAATTTTGGGCAATAACAGGTTGATTATTTGCTCATTTTGAGGCACCTTTATTGAGAAAAATTGAAGTTGAAACAATTGACTGGGAAGAATTTTGAATGCCAACAAAAGATTTTGCCCCTCCACTTGAAGGTGCAACTGAACCAAGAGCCAGCCCAAAATCACTAATTGTAAAAGAAGAACCATCCGGAGAAATACCTGCTGGGTTTTGCAATATTTCATCACCTGCCGTGCTTTGAAGATTTGTACTATAAAGTTCAAAGGAAATTGCCGGTAAATTTAATTTTGCCCCATATGAATTTGAAGCAGATGGACCTGGTTTTACAAAAGATTCAACTAAAGAATTAAGAATTTGGTGGGAAGAATTATTTTTTACATAATTTAAAGTGTTAATTGTTGTTGTTGAAACTCCAAAGTCAAATTCTTGACGATTTCTTTCAAGAGCAGAAGCACATGAGAGCAAGAAAAAAGTCGGTATTACAACAAAAGAGTTCAAAATTAGTAACTTTTTAATTTTTTTCATATTAAGTCCTATTTAAATTGAGGTCGAATTACAAGGAATGATTGATTTGATTTTTGTTCAATGTATGTTGGGGCTAAGTTGAAATTTTTACCATTTTCAGCAAGATATTTTGATTTACCTAATGTAAATAATCCTTCAATTTCATGCCTGTTTTCATCTGAAAAGTAAATTCTGAATTTTTTTAGACCCTCAGCTCCTGGTCTAAGAAGGGCATTTTTAAACTCACCAATAATTGACCAAGATGAAATTCAAGAACTATATCCTTCATCTTTTAGTGTCCATTTTGTTGATAAGTCAGCCTGTTTTTTTAAGTAAAAAATGTTATTTGTTGCATTACTTGCTAATTTAATGTAGAATTTTTGACCTGTTTGTTCATCTTCAAGAGTTAAATATTTAGCTTTCTCGGCATCTTCATTTTTTAAAAAGCCTCAAAAAGCAACCCTATCTTGTTTTGAGTCACGTCAAATTCCCGAAAGAGATCTCTGGCCAACACCTTGAGTTTTAAGAGAATAATACCAAAAAGCTTCAGGTCTGTTTGTGACTTTTTCACCTTTTAAGTTAGTTATTCTTATTGTATTATCCTCAACAGGTTCAAGATTGTCATCATACAATTCTCAGTTTAAAACTTTTCTTTGGAAACGATCTTTAAAAAACCCGTTATTTGTAGAAACATTTTGGTTAATATAGCCATTTCTTCAACGGAAATTACCAACAACAGGCTGAATATTTCCGTTACTATATTTTTTTGAATCAGCAAGTTCACCTTTGTAAGCTGAAAGAATTCGAGATAATTCAACTGAAATTTGGGCAAAAATTTCATCTTTTTGGGTTTTATTTTTGTTTTTAATTTTCTGAATTTTGTCTTGGTTTTCAATGTTAAATAAGGTTTGATCGATGAATTTTTCAGGTTTTTGCTGGCTTTCTATTTCGGCGATTTCTTGCTCTTCTTGTTGGCTAATTACAAAAGATTGATTATAAAGTTCCTGATCTTGGGCTTTTTTGAAAGTTTCAGTTAAATTTTTGTATAAAGAATTTAAATTTTCTGAATTTTTTGAAGTTACATAATTGCTAAGGAAAAAATTAGTAAAAGGACTAATCAAAGTTTGTGAATATCCTTGGGCAATATCAAAAGCTGGAATGAAATTTTTAATCCATTTTCTTGTATAAATTGCATCAACAAAATACTCATTACCAGTGTTAGATTCGGAAAGATTTTTATAACCAGGGATAATATTATCAAGTGTTTGGTCACTTGGAGAATAATGAATTTGGATATAATCTCTTGTTAAAGATTCGGGGAAATTGTAGACATAATTACTGAAAAAGTCATCTGGTTTTGTTTCAAATCTTGCTGAATTTTTTGCACGGAACCATGAAAGTTCAAGGTCTGAATTCATTCGTTGGAATTGCTGAATTCGACTATTTCTACCAACTGAATAGTCAACAAAGGTTTTTGTTCCTACTAAGTATTGTAATTTGAACAAATCCAAGTCCTTTGCTTCTATTTTTGCTTGACTTAAAAAGTCCTTAAGTCATCTAAAAACTTCTGATTTTTCTGGATCATTTAAATCTGAATTAACAAATGATTCATCATCTAGAACTAAAGAATTTGTTTCATCAAAACCTGAAAAAGTCAATCATGCAATTTTAATTTTATCATTAATGTCTGTAAGTTTTCCAAATTTGGTTGTCGGTAAATTTGTCTGTGTTTTTCGAGCAAAATTTTTAAACCCCATAAATCCAACAGATGATAAAAATAGGTGATCAATATTTTTCTTATCTATTTTTACATTTTTGATCAACAAGTTTAGAGTTGATTGTTCAAAAGCTTCCATCAAATGATTTGCAAAATTTTGTAAATTTTGTTGTAATTGTTCTCGAGAAATATCAAAAATTGATAATAATTTTTCAAATTTTGAATCAAATTTTTCACCTTTAGTTCATTTAGATGATGAATTTTCAGTTTGATTTTCTTTTAATTTGAACTTTTCAGACAATTTATCAAAACTATATTTATAAAGGTCAAACTTAGAATTTACATAGTCAAAATTTCAATCTCTAACAAATTCACCTTCACCTTTTTTTGAAATTTTAAGTGCAAATGGATCAATTGAAATAAACTCTAAAAAATCTGAAATTGAAGAAAATTCTGTTTGATTTTTCTCGTTTTGATATGCAAAATAATTATTTTGATAATCAAAACCAAAAAGAGTTTTGTCTCATGCATCAAGATAAATTTTGGAATTATCAATTTTAGAATCTGAAACATTGAATTTAAAATCTTCAGCAATCCCAAAAAACGGTTTTTCAGCAGTAACATTTGAAAATTTTAAAAGTTTTCCAAGAGGTGAAGTTCAGCGTTCTGATAATTCTTGTTTTTCATCAAATTCACTCTGATCAAGAACGTTATCAAGTTGAGTTTGAGCTTGAGTTTGAATTCTAACATTAAAGTCATATTTTGGATTTTGATAATATTGATTTCCATTTGCTGAAATTATTTTTCCAAAATATGAATTAGCAAAAATTGGACCGTTAGTTAATTGTGCAATATCTGGATTATCTTCTGGAGATAAAATGCGAAATTCATCTAATGATAAAAATAAGTGACTAGGTGCAATGCTTTTGCCGTCTTTATCAGTGAATTTTATAATTTTGTCTAGGTTTTCATATAGTTCAGATTCAAGTCGGTTTGAAAAGACTCTAGTCAAAATTCTCGCTGCTAAATCAGAATTTTCACTACTAGTAGCTGATAAAGATTTAACTAAAGTTTGAAAATAAACAGTATATAAAGTTTGAAGAGTTGAGACTATTTGAGCTATTCTTCTGAAAAGTGAATCTCGAAAAGTTGAAATATTATTTAAATTTGAATATAAATCTGAGTCATTTTGGTTAGAAATACTAATAATTGAGTCGAGAAGTAATTGAATTTTATTTTCTAAATCCAGTTGTTTTTGAAAATCTTCGAAAATTTTCGAAATTTCATTCGAAGAAGCTTGCTGAGTTCCTTTGAATAATTTGAAAAAATCAACAAGCTTAAATCCGGCAGATTTTTCTTTGTCTAATAATTCTTTTGCTAAATTAGCAACTGATCGAGGTGCGTTAGGCAAACGTTGAATTTGCGTGAGAAATTGTGACAAGTCAAAAACTGAATCAGGAATTTCAACACTAACTTTTAAATTTTGTGGGTTTTGACCGATAATTGTTCCAAAAAATGCTTGATTTTCAACAGGATTATGCAAAATTGATTGAAGTGATTTCTCAAACAATGGAGATGATGGCGAAAATCTGGTAAAAGATTGAGGGCTTGAGTCTCATCCATTATCACGAAAGTTTTTGACTATTTTATTATCAAAATCGTCCTGAATTGCCTTAATTTTTTGTTGTAATTCACGAAGACTATTAGGATTTTGGAATGTTAAAGGATCAATTACCGGTTTCCCGTTTTCATAAAATAAGTGAACTTTTAAATTGCTAAAAGTTCTTTGGTCCGGGCTTGGTTCAAAATCAGCAACGTGGATTTTTCCTTGATCATCAAATTGGATTTTATTTCCCGCTCCATCAGTTAATGAATTAGCAAAAATGCCTTGAATATCGTTAGAATTTATAAATCCTTTTTGTTTTTCAACATTTTGGCTTGATTCATCGTCAGTATTTTCTTGCGAAGTGGAATTTCTATTTCGGAAAAATTTAGAGACTCCAGAGGTTCCCGGATTTATTGTTCCTGAATCTGGATCGATTGAATTTAGAAGAAAAAGATCGTATAATTTTAGTTTTCGAATGTCTGCTGCAGTTTTAAGACCCTCAATAGTTTGCAAAAATCTACGAGATTTTTTAGAAATTAACTCGTCAATATTTTGATTTTCATTTGAACCAAAAATTTGTGATTCACTCTCAAAATTATTTTCACTATCAAAGCTAAAGTTTGGGTAAATTCCTTTATCTTCAGGATTTAAACTTGGCGATGCTTTTCGCAAACTTAGCCCTGAAGATCTTGCATTAAGATATAGCTGAAGAACATCAAAATTATAAAAAGACTGTAAACCTAATCCGGCATTTGTCGAAATTGCATTCAAAACTACATTTGAGTCAGGATCAGAATTGTCTTGGGCGTAGTTTAAAGTTTGATGGTGACCATACTCATGAGCGCCAACATATTTTAAATAGTTAATTCCTGTTGTTTTAAAAAATGGCGAAGAAGCTTTTAAAAGCGCAATATAAGGAATTCTTGATGAGTGTGAGTAGCCAACAAATTCGCCACGTTTTGTATTATATTTTTTCAAACCAGTTTCTGGATCAATCTCAAAATCAACATAAGTTCCAACAAGATCTTCGCCATTTGTTAATTTATCTCTTAAAACTTTATCAATTAGGCCATCAAAAATTTCGCCATAAAGTTGGTAAACTGTTGTGGTTTTTCCGTCTTTGAGAGTTTCAATTTCTTGAATAACCTTTGGAATTGCGCGATTTTTTCAGTCAACAGCAATTTTAAAACTATTAAATTCTTCAACATTTTTGGCATAATTTGGATCTTGTGGGTCAAGATTAAATTTTATTGTTTTTGTTGAACTTTCAGGATCTTTTGAATCTGTTAATTCAACTTCTAATTCAGTATTTGATAGTTTTTTGAGCGACTTAATTTGATATGATGATCATAAATTAGCATCAAATTCAGATAAATATTCGTTTTGCGCTTCAATTGAAGGACTTTCAGCGCCAACACCAAGTGGAAAAAATAGCCTATTATTAGAATCTTTTTGATAAATACCAATCGTTTTTCCAACTGGATGATTTATATTATAAAGATCATAAAATCCATTTTTTACAATTTCATCGACTTTTTGGGAAATTTTAGTCGCTAATTCGGCGGCAATAAGTGTTGAAATATCAGAATTTACATTTTGAGTTAGTAGAAAATCTATTGATGTTTCACCATTAGCAGGAGTTGTTTGGTCTTCTGAGGTTAAATCAGACTCAAGCCCTTCAAGATCTAAAGAAAGAACTCCGCGTGGAGTATTATTTTCATCATTTTTAAGATCAGGGTTGATTTTATTAGAAATATCACGTATTTTATAGGTTTTTTCAAAATCTTGCGGGAAATTTAGACTATAATTTTTAGGCAATTGGATGTCATTTTCATGGGCAAACATGAGAGCTGCCAATTCAAATTTTTTCTTAACATCTTCAATGGTTTGGCCTTCATTTTCAAAGACAAAAAAATTCTCAGGACCGTTAAATTTGTCTAATTTAGCAAGAATTTCTGAATCATTATCAAATGAATTTTTTAAAATTTTAACTATATCATAAAGGTAAATTTTTTCATTTTTGAGAAGATCAGTAGCAGGAATTCCGGCAATAACTTTGGATTTGTCATAATTTGCTAAAACCTGTTGCTGCGGAATTTTTTTAAAATATTCATCAAGAGCTTCTTTTGAAATTGCATCTTCAAAAATTTTGTAAGTTAAATTGTCCGCTCCATTACCTCTTCCGGCTAATTCTGAATAAATTGGAAATGACCCAAAAAATGAATCTGGATAAAATTCTATTCTAGCCTCTTCTTTTCTAACAGCTGAATGCTGACCTAATAATAAATTATTACCTGATCGTGTTACACCCTTTTTTAGCGCAAAATGTTCTAAAGTTAGAGCATCTGGGCCTCAGGCAACATTTTTAGTAAATCATTTTGCATAATCGAGAAATTCTGAAGGAGAAATAGCGTCCCAATATTCGTTGACAAATTTCATAACCCCTAATTTTAGTTCAAAAATTGGGGTTTGACGGTTATAATTTATGGCAAATCAGTCTGCAAACTCTGATTCAGTAAAAACTCGTTTTTCTGATTTGATTTTTGGGTTTAAAAGAATTTCGTATTTGCCGTCTTTACTGTCTTCTACAGGTACAAATGCGGCAACATTTTCGCCTTGAGCGTTAAAAAAATTAGCATAAACTAACTCACCTTGCTTAGTTTCATCAATGGTATCTGAGGCAACATCAAGATTGTAAACTCCAAGTTCGTTATTGTTTGCATAAAGTTTAATTCCGCCCATAATTCCGCCAACGGCCGCCGTAAGTCCACCGCCAGCAAGCAAATAACTAACTAAAATACTAGTTTTTTTCATAATTATAGTCTCCTAATCTCCAACGTTTTACTTCAGAAAAAGTGGCTAAAATATAGTGATTATTTCCTAAATCAATCCACTCAGGCTGGTTAGATTCTGAATATTGGTGCATTTTTGGATCATAAATATATCCTGCAAGTGATTCACCTTTTGATTCAATTGTTGGGATTGATTCAATCAGTGATTTTGTATAAGGGTGTAAAAATTTTTGGGTTATTTCTTTTGTTGGGCCAATTTCTAAAATTCGACCTCGATAAACAACGGCAATTCGATCTGAAATATATTCAACCATTCGAAGATCATGCGAAATGAAAAATATTGTCAAATTATATTTTTCCTTTAAATCTTTAAAAATGTTGATAATTTGGGCTTGAATTGAAACATCAAGCGCCGAAATTGGCTCATCGGCAACAAGAATTTTTGGTCTAAGTAATAAAGCCCGACAAATTCCGATTCTTTGCTGTTGTCCTCCTGAAAATTCTAAAGGAAATCTTGACAAAACTGAGCTATCAAGTCCAACTGATGCAAGCATGTCTGTGACGTATTTATAAGTAACATCTTTTGTCGGTTTTTCTAAAAGATTGTTTAAAAACTGTGATTTTTTTTCAATAAAATCGGTGATTTTTGGGTGAATGGCACTGATTTTTTTAAGGTGATTGATTAAATTAGTAAATAATTCAGGAACTGAAGCCTGGGCTGTGTTTTTGTAAAATAAATCGCTAATTTGGTTTATTAAATTTAGGGGAACTTTTTGGTTTTTAAGAATTTTCACTAACATTTCAAAGGTATTTTGATAATAGTGTTGTGAAAATAGTAGTTTGATTGAGCCTTTTTTGCGCTGTTCAAGATTGACTATTCCTTCGGTAACTACATCGTAAATATTTTTATAAGGATTAAGTGAAGAAAGTGGATCTTGGAAAATCATTTGCACATTTGAAACTAACTGATCAAGAATTTTAGCACGAATTTTACGAGTATTTTTTGGCAATTCTAAATTATTAATAGTGATTTTCCCAAAACTTCGCGGAATTAAGCCAGCCAGCGCTGACCCAGTTGTTGACTTGCCAGAACCAGACTCGCCAACAAATGAGAGAACCTCACCTTCATAAATATTGAAACTTATGTCATGAATAACTTTGTTTTTTCGATTTCCACTTCCGTAAGTAATATCGACATTTTCAAAGCTAACAATTGGTTTTTTGCCCTTAGATTCAAGCATTTTTTTAACACCAGGAGTCAGCTGACGCCAAGTTTGGCGGACGATCTTACCAAAAAAATAAGTGTTTTTTTCAAGATAAAATTTAGAATTATTGCTCATTGTTTTGCCTCATTTTTTGAAATTGGAGTCATTTTTGGTAAATAATTTTTGGCGGCATAACTTTTGGTGCTTTTGGATCAAGAAGTGCTGATTTTATACGGTGAGTTGGACTTATTTTATAAAATTTTGGCTCAACAAAAAAATCTTGTTCTAAGGCATAATCATTTCTAACCGCAAATGCATCACCGACAATTGAATTTAATGAAGATGGAACTACCCCACGAATTGACGCCAGACGATCACCTTTATTTATGTCAGGCATTGAAGTTATTAGTCCTCAAGTATAAGGATGTCTTGGATTTAAAAGAATTTCGTCTCTTGTTCCTTCTTCAACAACTTGACCAGCGTACATAATTGTGATGTAATTTGCAAGTGAAGCAACCACTCCTAAGTCATGAGTTATAAAAATGATCGTAATTTTCAGTCTTTTTTGCAAATCACGGATAATATCAAGAACTAAGGCCTGAACTGTTGTATCAAGGGCGGTAGTTGGCTCGTCCATAACAATAATTTTTGGCTCAAGTGAAAGAATTGCGGAAATGACAATTCGTTGAATCATCCCTCCTGAGAGTTCATGAGGGTATAATTTCATAACCATTTCAGGATTGACAATTTTTGTCATTTTTAAATATAAAAGTGCTTTTTCATAGGCTTCTTTTTTATTTTTGACAATCTTATTTAACAGCATTCCTTCCATTATTTGGGCGCCAATTTTTTTGGTTGGATTCAAAGTTGACATCGGATTTTGGAAAACAGCAGAAATTATTTTTCCCCGATAATTTGAAAGTTCCCAAGCCCGAAAATCAAAATTATGAACCGGATTGTTAAATAATCTTATTTCTCCTGATTCAACAACAGCATTTTCGCCCGCAAGCCCATAAAGACAAGAAGTAATTACCGATTTTCCTGAACCTGACTCGCCGATTATTGCATGAATTTTACCTTCATAAAAGTCAATTGAAGCATTACGAATCACGATGTTTCGGATTGAAGGATTAGCTGGATTTACAAAGGATAAATTTAAATTTTTAATTTGGGCAACAATTTTGTACTTTTTATTACCAATTTGTTTGTAAAGAACGTTCTTTGAAAAAGCTTCAAAATCAAAGTGAGAACGGTTAAAACTTGTGTGTCAATATTGTTGAATTCTGTTTAAAATAGCTTGGATTTTATAGGATTTTTTTGATTTATAATGTTTTTTTATATTAACTTCATAAGCTAAAAATTCTTCTTTAAGTTCAAGGAATTTTTCTTGATACTGCTTTGGATCCAAGTTTTTTTGCTTTAAAAGTTCTAAGTCTTTTTTAAACTTGTCTAAATTTTTTGCTAATTTATAACACAAAGTTGGATTTTCAGCATTTTTGCAATCAGAAAATTTGGCCAAAAAATAAGAAATCATTTATCTTTGCCTCCTTAGAGCATCTTGAACTGAATTTCCAATCATTTGAATTGACGAAGTTAATAAAATTAAAAAGAATGAAGGGATTAAAACATAACGAGGATATAAGGTTACAATTGGAATTCCTGAATTAATTGCATTTCCTAAAGTTGGAACATTTGGTAAAGAAAGACCAATAAAAGCAAGACCAGTTTCGCCAAGAATAGTACCTGGAATTACAAAAACAATATTTGTAATTAAAAGTGGAATAATTACTGGCACAAAATTAAGGAGAATTTTATAAGAAGGAGTCCCTAAAACGCGTGAGGCAATTACTCATGTAAAGTTTCTAGCTCTTTTTATTTGGGCACGAACTTGATTTGCAAGTCCGATTCACCCAGTAAGTGAAAATGATAAAACTAAAACTCAAAAGCTCGGACGCAAAACTAATGTCATCAAAATAATTACTAAAATTGTTGGTATATTTGAAACTATTTTAATAATAAAGGTAAAAATTTTGTCAAAAAGGTCAAAATTACCCATTAGTGTTCCAAAAAAAGTTCCAAGCGCAACATCAAAAAGTGCAACAATAAAACTTAAAATTAATGAAAACTGCAATCCGTGTCATAAAAATGCCCAAACATCACGACCTTGAGAATCAGTACCTAAAATAAATCCTTGTGTAAAATAGTTTAAATTTTTCATATCAGGTCGAAGTTGAGTTGGCGATCCGGTTGTAAAAGGGATAATAATTGCTAAAATTAGCATGAAAATGATAGTAACAATTCCAAAAACACCTGAAAAGGAACGGGAAAATCTAAGGAAAACTTCGTAAAAATTATTACGGGGCTTACCAAAATAATTACGATCAAAACTTTTTGACTGAGCAACCATTAATTTTCACATTTGGTATGAAAAGGGCTGTAAAAATGGATTAGGTTTTAAGTTTTGGTCAATATATTTTTCAATTGACGGAAATTGATTCATTATTTTGCCCTCCTTCTAATTCTAGGATCGAGCAATTCGTAACTAATATCACGTAATGTATAAGAAATTATTGTCAAAAGTGAGTAAATAATTACTAAAAAGAGAATAATATTATTATCTTTTGACTGAATTGCATCAATCATGATCCCCCCAGATCCTGAAATTAAAAAGATTTTCTCAACAAAAATCGATCCAACAAAAGAACCTAAAACAACTAATGGGAAAAATGTTGCAATTGGGAAAAGCGAAGCCTTAAGTGCATGAGTTCAAACGAAGCGATTTCTTGTTAAATTTTTTAAATATGCAAATTTGGCATGCATAGAATTTAACTCATTATTAAGCTCAAATCGAATGTATCGCACATAACTAATTACAGATCCAATTGAAAGGGCGATGGCAGGTAGGACAAAGGTGGAAAAATCCTGTATATTAAAAATGTAAGGAATTCCGGCTCTTTGTCCAAAAATTAAAAGAAAAATTGCAAAAACTAGCGAAGGAATTGAGGAAAAAATCGCTATTCAGACTGTCGCTAAATTGTCCAAAAACTTACCTGGATTTTTTCCAACAGCAATTCCAAGTGGAACTCCAACTAAAAGTGTTAAAATCACCGAAACAATACCTATTGAGAAAGATGTGAAAAATCTTTGCCAAATAAAATCACTAATTTCGACACGGGGTCTTAGACTATATGAAATTCCAAAATCAAAATTGATGAAATTTCAAAGGTAATTAAAATATCGTTGTGCTTGAGGTAAATCAAGTCCATAAAGTTGTTTTTCCGCTGTTTTTTGAGCATCATTTAGGCCATCAAGAAACCCTGGCTCACCTGGAATTGAGTCAATCAGAAGAAAAACTAGCGTTGCGACAATTCAAGCCACTATCACAAATTCGAGAAAAATTTTTACAATTTTTTTCGAAAAACGGAAAAAAAGCGATTCAAAACCGAAGTATTTTAATACTGGATTTTTCTTTTTCTTTGTTGGCGGAATAGTATAAATAAAGTTATAATCAATAATTTTTCTGTTTATGCCTATTTTTAACAGATCTCTGCGATGTTCACCATCATTTTTTAGGGTCATTTTTTTCCTTATGATTTAGTTTTAAATATTTATAAATAAAAAAACGGGTTTTTGGCCCGTTTTCAAATTAAATTTAATGCTATTTTTAGAAATTTCACAAAATTAAATTTGAAATGGCCGATTTTTTAATATTATTAAAAATATTTTTGTTTTTGTATGAGTTAATGGATTTATAAAAAACATTAAAAAAAGAATATGCAAAAAAATTGGCTTTTTGGGCAAAAACCATGGATCTAAACTCTCGCATTTTAAAGATATTTAAAATAAATTGCATATTAATGTCCTTATTATGAAAAACAATTAACATTTTAACACAAAAAGTAAAAAATAAGCCAAAATGTTTTTTTTTTTTTTTTACTGAAACAATAAACTTATGTAAATAACCTAATTTTCATATTTGAAAAAGCTTTTGGATTAGTCAAATTCATAATCAAATTTAAAATTATCGCTTTCAAAATTAGCGACACTGTCTTGATATGGAATAGCAAAACTTTGAATAATAACACGAAAAATAGGGTCTGTGTCTGAAATTTTGAGCGGACTCTCAGGCATTTTTGGATTTAAATCAGAAAAATTAAAACTATAATCAGCAACAGATTCGGGTTGGTCAATATTATTAATTAGCTGTAAATCATACTCAGAGTTTAAATCTTCTTTTGAATTAAGCTTAATTTTGAATGGATTTTCTAAGCTTTGATTATGCCAAAAAAGCCTTAAAATAGGGGTTGGTTGTATGTTTGGGGCGCTTAATTTTCATTTTTTATCAGATTTTGTCTCAGTTTTTTCGTTAGTCTGAGAATTTGAATTAGTAAGAGGGGATGAAAAAATAAATTTATATGCATTAATTAAAAGATAATTCTTATTGTCTTTTTGAATAACATTTGGTTTTAATAACTTAGTTTCAATATAGCGTCAATTTTGCGGAAAAATTTTTGAAATTTTTTTATGCTTTTCAAAATTATCTTGACCTGAATCATTTAAAAGGTCGGTATTTCCGTCATTTATTTTTTTACCCGAATAAACTGCAGATGTTTTTTGAAAAATATTTTTCAAAAAATTTGGATTAGTTTCCTCAGATGAGCCAAAGTTCTCCTGAAAAGCTAAAATTCGATTTTTATTGTCAAAAACGAAATGTTTTGCAACATCAGAAGCATAAATTTTGCTTTTTTCCTCAGGCAAAAGATTAATTAAGCTAGGTTTATTTAAAAATCACTTTAATCTAATAGCATTTACTTCCGAAACATAAAGATCAAATGAGCGCGGATTTTGTTTTTGAAATTCATCCTTGTTTTCTGAAATTGGAATTATCAGTGATGGAATAGAAGAAACATTTATTTCTGTTTCTGGTTGGGCGCAGGAAATCAAAAAGATTGGCAAAATTGCTAATCCATTGAAAAATTTATAAAAATGTTTTTTTATCGCCACCAAAAACCTCGCTTTTTAATCATTTTATTTTAGCTTTTTTAATCTTTATTGAAAATTAGAGGTCTAATATTAAATTTTAGAAGTTATTTTTTATTAGGTTTTTACTTTAATTTAATAAAAATTGTAATATAATTTTTAGATATTTTACTAAATTATAATTTAAAGAGACTCAAAATGATTGAAATTAAGGATTTATCAAAAATTTTTGCCGATAAAGTTTTATTCCAAAATGTAAATTTAAAATTTACAGAAGGAAATACTTATGGAATTATCGGTGCTAACGGAGCTGGAAAATCAACTTTTTTAAAAATTTTAGCTGGTTTTATCGAACCATCATCAGGATCAATTCAAACATCACAAAATCAAAGAATTTCTGTTTTATCACAAAATCACTATGAATTTGATGATTTTATTGTTACTGATGTTGTAATAATGGGAAACCAAAAATTATTTCAAATTCAACAAGAAAAAGATCAAATTTACGCAAATCCGGATGCAACAGAAGCTGATTATAACCGTGCTGGCGAACTTGAAGAACAATTTGGGCTTTTAGGTGGCTGAAGCGCTGAAAATGATGCACAAATTTTACTTTCTGCACTTGAGATTCCTAAGGAATTTTGATACTCAAAAATGTCAGAGTTAAAATCTTCCTATAAAGTTAAAGTACTTTTGGCAAAAGCGCTTTTTGGAAACCCTGATATTTTGATAATGGATGAGCCAACTAACCACTTAGATTTTAAAGCTATTAAATGACTTGAAGAATTTTTAATTAATTATAAAAATATTGTTTTGGTTGTTAGCCATGATAGCGATTTTTTGGATCAAGTTTGCACTCATACCGTTGATATTGATTATGGTGAAGTTAAAATTTTTACTGGAAATTACAGTTTTTGAAAACAATCTTCTGAGTTATTAAGAGAACTTCAAAAAAATGCTAATGCAAAAAAAGAAGAGCAAATTGCAAAATTAGAAGCATTTATAGCAAAATTCTCTGCAAATGCTTCAAAATCTGCCCAGGCAACTTCGCGAAAAAAATCCCTTGAGAAAATTCAGCTCGAGGAAATTAAACCTTCATCACGAAAATACCCTTACATTCGCTTTAATGTTTTTCCAAGACCTGGAAAACAAATATTAAATGTTGAAAATTTAAGTTATAAAAATCCTGAAACTGGCGAATTTTTATTTAAAAATGTGTCTTTTACACTTTTACCAGGTCAAAAAATGGTAGTTTTTGTTGATGACGATTTAATAAAAACTAAATTACTTGACATTATTGCCGGAAAAGAAGCCCCAACTTCAGGGACAATCACTTGAGGTTCAACAATAAAATTTGATTATTTGCCAGCAAACACTGATGATTTTTTTAATTCAGATTTAGATTTAATCTCTTGAATTTCACAGTGGCCAATTTTTAACACACAAGATGAAAATAAAGACAATTCAACCCATAGAATGCGTGCTTTTTTAGGAAGGATGTTTTTTAGCGGCGACCAAGTTTTTAAAAAGGTCAATGTTACATCTGGTGGTGAAAAAGTTCGACTTATGTTTTCAAAAATGATGCTAAGTGAATCAAATTTTTTAATTTTTGACCAACCACTTAATCATCTTGATTCTGAATCAATTGATTCTTTCATTGAAGGTTTAAAACTTTATGATTCAGGAACGATTTTTACAACTTACAATCTTGCCTTAATAAAAGAAGTTGCAAATGCAATTTTGGATATTAAACAAGATTCAGCCGTGTTTTTTCAAGGTTCGCTGGCTGAATATGAGAAAAAAATAGGAATTTAGTCTATAAAAGTACTTTTTTTAACTTTTAAATTAAATTTAGGAATATATTAAATGGTTTTTGACACAATTTGTGCGATTGCTTCAGGAGCAATAAATCAAGCAATTTCGATTATTAGAATTTCAGGACCAAATGCCTTTAAGATCATGGAAAAAATTTTTACCGGGAAAATTGGTAATTCCATGGAAATAACTTTTGGCTGGATTCATGATAATCAAACTAAAATTGATCAAGTTTTAGTTCTATGATTTGCTGGAGATAAAAATTTTGTCGGCGAAGAAACTGTAGAAATAAACGCTCATGGCGGAGTTTTAAATACAAATTTAATTCTTGAAACTATTTTAAAAACTAAACTCGCTAGACTTGCAAATCCTGGAGAGTTCAGTTTACGTGCTTTTTTAAATGGAAAAATTGACTTAGTTAAAGCTCAAGCGATTAATGATTTAATTCATGCTCAAGTTAAATCACAACACAATGTTGCTCTTAAACAGTTTTCTGGGGCAAGTTCAAACTTTATTAAAAAATTAATTCAACAAATAGAAGAAATTATCGGGACTATTGAGGTAAATATTGATTATCCCGAATATGATGATGTTGAAATTCTAACAAATCAGATTCTTATTCCTAAAATTGATGAATTAATAAAAAATTTTAATGAATTAATAAAAATAGCCGATAATTCAAGACTAATTTATGAAGGAATAAGAACATCTTTAATCGGTGAACCCAATAGCGGCAAGTCTTCGCTTCTAAATGCTTTAATTGACGAAAATAAGGCGATAATAAGTGAAATTCCTGGCACAACTCGTGATATTGTTGAAGGTAATTTTGTGATCGACAATTTGCTTTTTAAAGTTTTTGATACTGCGGGAATTAGAAAAACTAAGCAAAAAATTGAGCAAATTGGAATTAATAAAACTTTTGAAAACATGGAGAAATCTGATTTAATTTTACATGTTATTGATGCAAGTCAAAAAAAATCTAAACATCTTGATTTAAGTGAAAAAATTAGCGAAAATCAAGTATATTTACAAGTATATAATAAATCTGACCTAATTGAAAATAAGGAAGAATTTGCTGATAAAATATTAATCAGTGCTAAAAACAAAGAAATTGATAGCTTAATTGAAAAAATTAAAACTATTTTTGCCTTTTTGGGAAAAGAAAATCAGTTTGTCGCTAATTCATTCCAAATTTCACAGATAGAATTGGCGAAAACAGCAATTATTGATGCTAAAAATAGTCTAGAATCTGGTTTTGGACCTGACATTGCAATTGTAGATTTGCGTAATGCTTGAAGAGAATTACAAACTATTTTTGGCAGAACAGACGATGAAAACTTGCTAGATTCAATTTTTTCACGGTTTTGTCTAGGAAAATAATAAAAATTTGCCACTTTAGCATGATCATATGACGGCATTTTATCTTTAATAATGAATAAATGTACACTAAATTCGATCACACGAGCAAATTTTTATGCTGATTTAAAGCCTTAAAATCATTCTTTTTTTAATATTTTGTGTAAAATCAAAGTTTGCGCATCAAAATAAGTCTTTTATATCGTGATATTTTAAGAAATTTTTTAACCTAAAAATCATTTCTTTATGAGTTTTTATCCAAACATTTTGTTTTTTAAATTCAACAGGGACTGGACCTAAAATACTATAAATATACCTTGCACTATCGAGTAAATTAAAATTAGCGCTGTTAGCAATTATAAATCCGATAGAAAATCTTATTTTGAAGATTTGTTTCTACGTTAATTTATAGCAAATTTTTGATTCAAATCAATAATTTGTTGATTCTCAATAGTTTTCATATGCTCCATGATCTTTTTTTGGCTTGATTTTGATTGAGATTTTTTTCTTTATACCGGCCTTTAGAGATTGTTTCTGCAAGTTTAACTCTAAAATTTTCTGGATTTTTGATTTTAATTTTGTACTTTTCATTTTTTTTAACATTCCACAATATACCTTCTTCCTTTTCTAAGGCTAGCATATATGAAGCGGTTTGTAAAAAATGAGCAGTTGTTAAATCGCTAACAAATTTAAGTTCATAAACTATATCATCCTTGATAACATCAGCTTTTCCGCTAACTTTCATTGTAAAATTATTTATGTTATTGTTAAATTCTAACAAGCAAGGTTCTTGAATTTTTTCGTTCCTACTAAGCTCCTCTGATAATCTTTTGTGCATTTGTTGAATAGCTTTATCATTGACAAAATTTCGTTGCGCTTGTTCAATATATCTTTCTTTGCCTGTTTGCAAATAACGATAAAATAGTATTAAATCGTTTAATGATTTTCTATTTTTAATATCAATAAAATCATTGTATTCGTCTCGTCGTGGTGATTCCTGGTTCTTATCATGGTAGTTTGGAATTAAATTTCAAATTTTCTTAACCATATAGTAGTTATTAAAATAATTTGCTTCAAGAAAAATCCCAATACATGGACTAAGATCGATAAACCCATCAAGGTTTTCTACCTCTATTACGGTTTTATCATCAATATGAATTTGTTCTACATCAAGCATTTGACGCATTTCGATTTTATCTTCATCATAATTATTTTGAAACATTGTTGACATTGAATATTTTTCTAGTCTATCTTTTTGAGGTTCACTAGATAGGGTTTTTATAAGAGTATCTTTGTCAAATATTTTATCTTCGTAATGGTCAGATGGCTTTAAGAATATGATTTTTTCTTTTCCTCTACTTGCCACTACACAAAATAGATTTCTTAAAATTTCATAATTACTAGCAATCTCTTTTAAACGTTTAAATCAATAACTTTCAGTAAAATCAAAAATAACACAAATAGGTCTTTTTAGCCATTTTGAGCTATCGAATGTTGTAAAAATAGCCGAATTTTTTTGGGGAAACAAATTTACATCTCTTTCTCTTGTAGAAACGTAAACGGTTTTTTTATCAAAAATAGCACTATAATTTTTTTCAAGATAATTTAGTACTTTTGACATTTGTCCATCATTTTCGCCTAAACATAAGATATCTGAAGGTTTTTGCTTAGATAAGAATTCCTTAATTTGGTCAAGCCCCATATATTCGACCTGGCAATTTTCATTAACCCCATTAATTGTTTTATTCCAAACTTTACTCAACATATTAGAATGATCTTTAGGCATTGTAAAAGAAATTGTTAATGAACATTTTTCATATGATACTAAAAATTTATCAATAAAATTCTCAACATCTAATTTAGTGTTATCATGAATTTTTTGTTTAATATCCCCGACAGCAACAATTTGGATGTTAGGATTTTGTGTTTTTATTCTTTCTAATAACAAGGATATTAGAAACCCAATATCTTGATATTCGTCAATTAATAAAACATCAAAGGTTCCAACAGATATATCATGGTCTAAAAATATTTTAATTGGATTCCCAGAAGAAGGATTAATACCTTGTTGGTCTAACATTGATTTTGCAAATTCATGATAATTTTCTACCGTAATTTTTTTCTTTTTAATCTTGTTTTTAAATTTTTCTTTAATCTTGTTTTTAGCTTCAATTTTTAATGGTCAATTGTAGGTTAAGTACAAAATTTTTTTATCAATAGGAAATTTGTCGCACAAAGCTTGAATTATTGTTGTTTTTCCACTCCCAATGCAACCATCAACTAGAACATTTTTGCCTTTTAATGCTGAATTAATCACTTTCTGTTGTTGCGGTGTTAGCTTCATAAATGTCAAATTAGTCCTGTTTTTCTATCCATAATTACTTTTTCATTTGGAAAATTCTAATAATGCCAATATACGTTTCTATTTTTCCCTAATTGATTTTAATTTTTTAGCTATTAAATCTTGTAAAACTGATTCGATAGTATTTTTAGTTTTTAATGAGTAAATTTTTATTATCTTTAAAACCTACAAGACAAATTTAATTAATTAAGCAATTAATAAATTATTTTATCATAAATCTTGATTTTTCGAATTAGCTTGGAATTACTACAATTTCAAAAAAATTTTAATACTAATTTATTAATATTCTAATTTATTTTTGCTTTTATAAGTTATAATTTTTTAAAGAAACAACCAAATTTATACTAGCAAGATTTAAAAAATGCTATAAAAACAAAGGTTATTTTAAAAAGAGAGGCAAAATGGACAAATTCATTCTTTTCGATATTGGCGGTACAAACATTAAAATGGGGATTATTGATAGTGACAATTTTTTTCACCAAACAAAAACTTTTAAAACCAATATCAGTTCAATTCTAGAGAATTTAGAGGAAATTATCAACTCAATTTTAGAAAAATCAGATTTTTCTAAAGACATAAAAGGAATCGCTATTGCTACAATGGGCGGGGTTGATGTTGAAAAAAAGAAAATTATTTTTGTAAATCATAAAACTTTGCCATATTTTGGTAGCGATTTTTCTATTTTAGAAAAAAAATTTAATTTACCTGTTGTTGTCGAAAATGACGCAAATGCCGCTGCAGTTTCAGAAAAATTTTATCACAAAGACCTAAAAAATTACGCAACAGTTACTTTAGGGACTGGCGTTGGAATTGGAATTGTCAAGGATGAATTAATTCGAGGTGAAAATTTTCTAGCTGGTGAATTTGGTTATCTAATTTATGAGGGTCAAAGACTTGACGACTGACTTTCTTTCAGTTTGCTTGATAAAGAAATTAGTAAACTTTATAATATTAGAATTTCTGAATATGAAAAGTTTGATAACTTATATAAAAACAACGCTGATTTTCAAAAAATGATCAATGACTATTTCCAAAAAGTTGTCGAATTTACTTATCAACTTGCAATTTTTCAAAATTTAGAAAAAATCTTTATTGGAGGCGGTTTTTCCTATATAAATAGGAAATACTTTTCAAAAATTCAGCAAAAATTCCTAAAAATGTTAGAGCAAACTCCTTATAAATGCGAGCTTTTGATCGCCGAATCCAAAAATAATGCCGGTATGCTCGGTGCTTTTTATCTTTTAAGGCAAAAATTTAATCTTTAATAGATAAATTAGCAGAAACTGACAAAAATAAAGAAAAATCCCGTTTTTGAAAAAAATACGGGTTTTTTTATATATAATTATTTTATATACAAAAAATAGGAAAATCAACATAAAAGATTTTTCTATAAGAAGGAGGCTAATATGGAAAAATATCATGGATTTTTCCCCGCTTTAATAAGTCCTTTTAATGAAAAAGGCGAACTAATGACTGAAAATCTTGAGCATATTCTTGATTTTTTAATTGATGTACAAAAAGTTGACGGTCTTTATGTCACTGGATCAACGGGCGAATTTTTGTTAATGTCTGTTGAAGAACGACAAAAAATTTATGAAATTGTAGCTAAAAAAGCAAAAAATAAGGTAACTTTAATTGCTCAGATTGGAAGTTTAAATCTTGAAGAAGCTATCCAACTAGGAAAAAAAGCTAAAGAACTTGGTTTTGATGCAATCAGTGCAATCACACCTTTTTATTATAATTTTTCCTTTGATGAAATCAAAAACTACTATGAGGAAATTGCAAAAAACGTTGATTTACCGATGTTTATTTATTACTTGCCTCAACTTGCAGGCTCAAAAATTAACATTGAACAATTTGGTAGCATCTTAAATCTTAAAAATGTCATTGGCTGCAAATTTGGGTCAAATGACATCTTTTTATTCGAAAGACTAATCAAAACTTATCCAGAAAAGATTTGAATGTACGCTTTTGATGAAGCTTTTGGACTCGCTTACCTTTTAGGAGCTCGCGGATTTATCGGTTCAACTTATAACACAAACGCAATCAAGGCAAGAAAAATTCTTGATTTGGCAAAAAAAGGTGATTTACTAGCTTTTAAAAACGAAATTCATGTTTATAATGACTATATTCAATCACTTTTGGAAGTTGGACTAATGCAAACAATCAAAGCAATTATGCAACTTTATGGTGTTGATGCTGGTTATAATCGCCTTCCATTTAAAAAAATTTGCCAAAAAACACTAAATCAAAAGGCACTTGAAATTAAAGAAAAATTTTTAGACTAGCTTCAACTTTTTCAAATTTTTAATTATAAAAAGTTGAGAAAGGGGAAATATGGAAGAAAATAAATCAAGTTTTTCAACAACGGATTGAATTATTTTAGCAATTTATATGCTTTCAATGCTATTGCTTGGACTGTTTTTTTGGTATCAGGAAAAAAACAATAAGCAAAAAAGCACTGATTCTTATTTAGTAGCCAAGTCAATTAAAGTGCCTTCAATTGTTATTGCTCTTTCAATTTGGGCTACCGGGCTTTCGTCCCTTACATTTTTAGGTCTGCCTGGACTTGCTTTTAAAACAGGATGAATGTGATCTGTCGGGCAAGTGGCAATAATTTTGATTAGTCCGGTTTTAATTAAATGAATTATCCCTTTTTATCGCCAAATTACTGCAAATACCGCCTATGCTTATCTCGAAAGTCGTTATAATTATTTAATTCGGGCTTTAAGTGGCGGTTTATTTGCTATTTTTCACATTTTTCGGATTGCAATTGTTCTGTATATTCCTGCACTGACTCTGTCACTTTTTGTTGATTTAAACATTTATTTAATCATCGGAATTATGGCGATAGTCGTAATTTTAAACACTTTTTTAGGTGGTTTTAAAGGTGTTTTGTGAACTGATGCAATTCAAGGTCTGGTTTTACTTTTAGGAATTATTTGCATTTTGATTTTTGGATTAGTGCAAACTGACTGAAGTAAAGGCGATATTTATCAGTCAATTTTTAATGCAGGTCAATGAAAAATAAGTGCTGCTAGTGGTGGTATGTTCCTTCTTTTTTTAGGAAAATATGTTGAGACTATTTTCTCTTATACAGCATCTCAAGACATTGTCCAAAGGTATAAAACCTCAAAATTCATTTCAGGAACTAATAAAACTATCTATATTAATGCAATTTTAACTTTAATTACTATTTTTGTGTTTTATGGCGTTGGTTCAATGTTATATAGTTACTTTAAGTCCCAAGGATTTGATGTTGATGCCAAAAATGCAATTGACCAAATTGTTGGTCGCCAAGGCGCGGCAAATAATCAACTTCTTTCATTTTTCATCATAAAAGTCTTACCGACCGGACTTTCTGGTTTGATTATTGCAGCAGTTTTTGCCGCAAGTCAATCAACAATTTCTTCTTCAATGAACTCGCTAGTTAATGTTATTGTTAGTGATTTTATTCAGCCAATCCGTAAATTCCGGAAAAAACCTCCTATAAAAGATCGAATAATGTTGATTATATCAAAAATTTTAATCACATTTTTCGGAATTCAAGGAATGTTAGTTGCTTTTCTTTTGACATATTCAGGACAAACTAATTTATTTGACCTTTTCCTTGCAATAGTTGGACTTTTTGGTGTGCCAATTGGTGCTGTTTATATGTTAGGAATTCTAACTCGAAGAACAAATTCTTTTGGCGCCGTTCTTGGAATTAGTATTGCTTTTATTACTGCTTTATTTTTATGAATCTTTACAAACAAAAGACTTGTTCCTGCACATTTAGTAATTCAATTTGCTAGCGAATATGTAGCGCTAATTTCCTTTTTCCTTACAATCATTTTTGGCTATGTCGGTTCAATAATTTATAATTTCTTTAGTAAAAAACAGAAAAACTTAACAAATTTAACAATTTGAACAAAAACACCTGAATTTGATCAGTTAATTGCATTAGAAAAACAAATTGCAAAAAATGATTCTAAGTTGCAAAAAGTTGCCAAAAAAGTTGCAAAAACCGTGCCAAATTTAATGCCAAAATGGCATCAAATTCTAATTTTTGGACATCCTAACTATAGAGAAAATGAGACAATACAAACAAATCAAGAATTTTCTCAAATCCAAAAAGTTCAAGACGAAAAATTAGAACAATATGAAAAAATAAAGGAAAAATTAGCAAAAATCGCTAATTAAAGGGTAAAAAATGCGTCTTTTAAAAAATAGTTTCATTGTCTCATGTCAAGCACTTGAAGATGAGCCGCTTTATGGGCCAAAAATAATGCAAAAAATGATGAAAGCTGCACTTTTAGGCGGGGCTGATGGTATTAGAACTTCGCAAATTGATAATGTCAAAGATTTTTTTGATCTAAACCAAAAAGTACCTTTAATTTCTTTAATTAAAAAAACTTACCCAAATTCAAGCGTTTTTATTACGCCGACATTGACAGAACTCAAAGAATTAATGCAATTTGATAACCAAATAATTGCAATTGATGCAACTCTTCGCAACAGGCCGGCCGAAAATCTTGATGAAATTGTTGATTATTTCCATAAAAATCGAAAAAAGAACCAATATTTACTTGCAGATTGTGCTGACTATGAAGATGTTGAAAATGCAATTAGATTAAAATTTGACTATGTCGCCCCAACCCTACGCGGTTATACAGAAACAACAAAAAACCATAATAATATTGAAAATAATTACGAATTTTTACGCTGAATGGTTGAAAAAATCCGTAATACCGGCATAGAAGTTGTCGCTGAAGGTGGTTTTAATGAGCCTCAAAATGTAATTGACGCTTTTAAAATTGGCGCCCATTCAGTCGTTGTTGGTTCAATGATAACTAGACCTTATGTTATCACTAAATTTTTTGTTGACAAAATTCGCAAAGAAATTAACTAAGAATTTACGACCTATTTAAAAATAAAAGCTTCTTGTTGATTAATTCAAGAAGCTTTTATTTTTAAAATTTTCATAAATTTTGCTGAGTTTGTCAGTTTGATGGCTAAAATTCACTTTTTAGTCAATATAAATATGCAAAAATACCCGTAAATACAGGTTTTTTTAACGCTAAAATCTTAATTTTTATTATTTTAAAATTAAGATTTTGCAAAAAAAAAAAAAAATGTTTGGTCAAAAATAAAATTATGTTATAATAAACAT
>NZ_JAWPGQ010000012.1:0-32677 GCF_033343935.1 Mesomycoplasma ovipneumoniae
AAAATTTTAGCTTTTTTAGTTTGCTTTATTTGATTAATAAGTAGATTTTTCTTTCATGAGGCTTAGGTTTAAAATTCTGTTTTTTTGCTTTGATAGTTATTTTTCCGGCAAACTCGTGACACCTAAAAAAGCGCAACCTTTTTAGGTGTTTTTGTTTCAATATGTGCTAATTTATCCCTATTTTCATAAACAAATTTCAAGAAATCTCAAACCATTATCATTGCTATAACATCATTTTGGCAATAAATTTGTAAATTTTTTCTAACTTCTATTCACTCAATGTCTCCAATGTAATTGAAATAACGATCAACAGCTTTAATCATTGCCTCAAGACCATTTTTTACGGCTAATTTTTTATAAGGTGTTATTAAGTGATCTAAATTGTAATTATATTTATTAATAAAATTTTCAATTTTTTTAATTGAATAAAAGCCTTTAAGATCAGAAATTACAATTCAATATTTTGAAAATGGGTCTTTTAAATCAATAGTTTTGGCAATTATTTCATCAACTTTTTTTCGATATGTTTGAATTTTTTCAATCGCCTCGTGATATGGATTATTTTCTTGGTAATGCATAAAAATTATGTTAACCATTTCCTTAAGTCTTGTAAGTTCGTATGATTTGTTAAAAACAACGTAAAAATCAGCACTTTCGAGATAAATTTTATCAATTATTTTGCAAAAATTATCTCAACTATAAGTTTTAGGATCAAAAACAACATTAGTTTCGTTAAAATCTTGAGGCAAAATTTTCCCATTATCAGTAACAACAATTGAAACTTGAGTAACAATTTGTTGATAAGGTTGGGCATAATCAATAGCTGGAAAAGGTAAGGAAAGTGCTTCAAAATCATACCAAACAATTTTTTTGCCGTTCATTTTATTAATGAAGATTTCTAAATTTTCAATTTCGTTAATAATTATTGAATTACTTTTTTTGAAAAAATTATATCAATATGAATTTGTTTCAAAAGAAATGAGCCTGGATTCATCATTAACAAGTGATAAAATTTTTCTAGAATTTAAAAGTGTTCCGCTAATACCAGTCAGTTGAGGATAAAACTGTTCAACAAGGAAAGCAAAGTTAGAACTTTTTTCAAAGGCGCTGTTATCAATTTCACTAGGTTTAGTAAATTTTGTTACATTTTTAGCATCAATTATTTCATCAATAGCAATATTGACTGGAATCATGTGAACAACTTTTTTATCTTTAACCTTAGAAATTTTTTCAATTTGATTTCTGAATAAATTGTTTATTATTTTATTGTTTTCTAAAAATGTATTATCCCAAAACTCATCTAAACTAAGGCCATTTTGCTTTGCAATTTTTTTTGCAAGAAAAATATTTCCACTCTCAGAATCTGCTTTGGATATAGTTTTTGCCGATTTATACCTTGAAATTCAGAATGTTTCATGAAATTCAATTTTATTTTTTATTGGATGTTCAACTGTGTTAATTAAAAAATAGGATACTTCATCAATCGGGTTTAAATCACCGCTGATTTCTCGAAGCATATAATTTGATATTCAAAAATCTCAATTTGCTCTTAAATAATCTTTGACTTTAGTTGAGGTAGAAAGTTTTAAAATACTTAATTTTTTGTTAAAAACAAAAAAAACTGACGGATTAGCCGATGCATTTTTATATTCAAAGGCAGGGTTAAAAATTATATCGCATTTTTGATTTTTGTAAAAATCAACAGTTTGCTTAATTTTTTCATCAATAGAAATTTTAGAAACAAGGCAAACTTTTTTATCAACAAACCTTTCCTTTATATAAAAGTAAAATGTTTTGTTAAAACTTTTGAAAATATTTTCATGCAATTCGGGAAATTTTATTTCATTTTCATGAAAAGAGTCAAAATCTCAAAGTTCTTGACCAAAATCATCATTATCATCTATGTCAGCTTGATCTGAATTTTGTGTATCTGGATTGTTTCAAATAAAATATTTTTGTTGAGTATGCAATTTAAAGTAACGAGAAAAATTAATTCTTTCCATTTAAATACAAAACCCTTGATAATTAGGTATCTATTTGAAATTTCTGGTCTAAAATTGCCGGGTTAATTTTCAAAATATTTGGTGAATCAACAAGATTTTGATCAAAAATATGACTGTCAGTAAAAAGTTTATTATAACCGCCAACAATTTTATAAAAATTATTTTGTGATCTTCAAGGCAATTTTACTCTAAAAATAAAAGTATTATCTTCATTTTCGACAGGTCTGACATAATTTGCTATATATTCAATATCTTTATTATTAATTTGATCAAATCCGGTTTGAACACCTGTATTTTCACGTTTAAAAACCAGACTATAATTATTTACAGTGTTAATTTTAACTATTCCAGGGCTAAATTTAACCTTAAAATCAACGTCAATATTTTGAAGATCACTATGAATTTGTCCTGGGAATTTACTATTAGAAACCTCAACACCAACGATATCACCATCGGTTCTAAAAGTTAATGGGAATAAATTCTCATCAAAACTTAGCAAGTTACCCTTTTGATCATAAAGTCCCGAAATTATGTAAGTTGTGTCTCGCTCAAGATTTTTGAGGCTTACATGTAAAGACTGATCAGATCTTAAGTTATGTGTAAAAGTTTGTGTTTCAGGATTAGATCGAAGAGCGTTTGCTTTTCGATATTGAACATCGATTGGCTGTGATGTCAAAGTTGTATCAGAAATTGAAACCTTAAAATTATATTGGCTTGAAGGGTCAGTTGCATCTAGTTTTTGGAATGAACCAGGAATTATTGTTGGATTTGGATTAGTTTGAAAAACATTTCCGCGAACAAATAATTGTTCCTCTTCTTGGTCATTAATGCGAGTAATTCTGACAACATATTTAGTTTTTGCGTCTAAATTGTTAATTTTTAGTAAAACTTTGGGCTTATTGTCATGAAGCGCGCGAAAAGCTGAAAATTTAACTTGCTCATAGTTTTCGGTGTTTTCTTTTCTCAATTCAACTTTGAATGTTTTAGCTATATTTTCTTGTGGAGCTAGTGAAATATTATTTAGCAAAAGTTCGACAGATTTTGACTGTATATTCTGAATTGAAATTTCTGGAATTTCGCTATCTGAGCATGCAACAAAAATAACAGGCACGGATGCAAATAAACCTGTCTGAAGTGTCAAAAATTTTATTTTTCTTTTAAAATTTTTTATTTTTTTCATTTTCCTCATTCCTAAATAAAAAAATTATACCACAAACTGCTAAAATTATTGCTTTTAATAGTATTTAAAATTTAATTTTTTTCCTTTTTTGTCTAAAAGCCTAAAAAAATTAATCAGTCAAAGGAACACAAAAATAAATATAGTCGAATAAAGGAAATTTGTGCTAAAATTTCTCTTATTCTCCAAAAAAACGGTCTGATTTCAAATGATAAGTGAAAAAAAATTTAATAAATTCAACCTTAAGTCAAATTATAAACCTAGTGGCGACCAACCCAAAGCAATAAAAAGCATAATTCAAAACATTGAAACTGGAAAAGAATCGCAAATTTTGATGGGTGTAACTGGTTCTGGAAAAACTTTTACAATGGCAAATGTAATTGCGCACTTTAACAAACCAGTATTAGTTTTGTCACACAATAAAACGCTCGCTGCTCAATTATATACAGAATTTAAGGAATTTTTCCCTGAAAACCGGGTTGAATTTTATGTATCATACTTTGATTTTTATCGCCCTGAATCATACCTTCCTTCAAAAGATGTTTATATTGAAAAAACAAGTAAAACAAATGCTGATCTTGAAGCAATGAGAATGTCAGCCCTTAATTCGTTAATTGAACGTAATGATACTATTGTTGTTGCTTCAGTTTCGGCAATTTATGGAACGCTAAATCCGAATGAATATCATGATAATTTTTTGCTTTTAAATGTGGGCCAGGAAATAAAACCAAAAGAATTAGCCTTAAAATTAACGCGAATTAAGTATCTTAATAACCCAGTTGAGCAAAAACCGGGACTTTTTTCAACAAAAGGCGATGTAATTGAAATTTTTCCAGCTTGAGATGAAACTTTTAATATCAGGGTCGAATTTTTTGGCAATACAATTGAAAAAATTAGCACAATTCAGCCAGTCTCTAAAAAGATAATAAAAACCTATTCGGTATACACAATTTATCCTGCCACTGCATATAGTGTTAAAAAATCTATAATTGACAAAGCAATTGAATCTATTAAAATTGAGCTTGAAGAGCGCTTACTTTTTTTTGAACAAAACAATAAACTGGTCGAAAAACAAAGACTAAAAGACCGAGTTAATAATGATATTGACTCTTTAAGTGAGTTTGGAATCTGTTCTGGAATTGAAAATTATGCCCGTCATATTGACGGTCGCCAACAAGATGAACAGCCATTTTCTTTGCTTGACTATTTACCCCAAGACGCCCTAATTTTTATTGACGAGTCTCACGAGATGGTCAAGCAAATTGATGGAATGTACAAAGGTGACCGAAGTCGCAAGCAAACTCTTGTTGACTATGGTTACCGTCTTCCTTCCGCGCTTGATAATCGCCCTTTAAAATTATATGAATTTGAACAATTTAGGCAGCCTAAAATTTTTGTTTCAGCCACACCAGCTCAATATGAACTTGAAAAAACTGATGGCGAAGTTGTCAGTCAAATTATAAGGCCAACTGGATTACTTGATCCTGAAATTATAATTGAAAATACTGATAATCAAATGGCAAAAATTTCTAAATATTTAGATTTGCAAAAAGAAAAAAAGGAACGAACTTTAATTTTAACAACAACAAAACGAAACGCTGAAGAAATTAGCAAATATTTGCAAGAAAAAAAATTACACAATGTTTATTATTTGCACTCAGAAATGACAACTTTTGAACGTGATGAAATTATTATTAAATTACGAAAAGGAATTTTTGATGCAATTGTTGGGATAAATTTGCTTCGTGAAGGTGTTGATATTCCGGAAGTCTCACTGATTCTTGTATTAGATGCAGGTCTTGCTTCTTTTTTAAGATCAAAAACATCATTAATTCAAATAATTGGTCGTGCTGCTCGAAATCAATCAGGAAAAGTAGTCCTTTTTACTGACGGAATTACAAAAATAATTCAAGAAGTTATTGATGATAATCTGGCTAAACGAAAAATTCAAATCCAACATAATCAGGAAAATAAAATAATTCCAAAAACAATAAAAAAACCAATTCCTGAAAGCATAAATCCAAATGCACTAAAATTAAGTAAAGTCCTTCATGAGAAAAAAATGAATAAAAAAGAGATTGAAAAACAGATACAAATTTTAGAAAAAGAAATGAGAAACGCCTCAAATGCTAACCGTTTTGAAGAAGCTATTCAAATTCGGGACCTAATTGCCGAAATTAAACAAAAATCAGATCAATTCTAAAAAATAAAGTGTTAAAATGAAATTGGAATTATTTTATAATAAATCGCACTCATTGCTATGTTTTTATGATAGTCAAAAACAAATACTAACAAAAGTAAAAACATCTATTTTTACAGCATTTTTTTCAAATTTGGACTCTAAAACTATCAGATTCAATTTTTGCTTTAATTTAAAAATTTCCTATTTTAATAATTTTTTATTTTGACTTGCAAGTCAAAATTTAATTTCAGAAAAACATTTATTTAACGGGCTTAATTTGTCTAAAAATAAAATATTTGTTCTAAAATTATTGAATAATTTCCATATTTTGTTTTGAAAATATAAGATGAACAGTCTTGTCATTTTCATTGAAGATGATCATGAATTTAGCAATTCATTTATCAAAAATTATGCCGTTTTTAAGCAGCAAATCTATAAAAATTCTAAATTATTTATTTGTTCTACAGATACTGTTGTTGGACTAGGTTCATTTTATCACGATTTGGATTTAGATGCAATTTACAAAATAAAAAACCGTGATGTTAGTAAAAAAATCGTAACTTTGGTAGGAAAAATATCGCAAATAAAGCCATTAATTAGTCCAAGTAATTACAAAATTCTTAAACAAAAAAGCAAAAAACATTGGCCTGGCGCAGTTACTTTTATAATTGAAAAAAAATCATTTAGAATTCCCGGGTTGAAAAACTCTCAAGAATTATTTATAAAAAATGGGCCTGCTTTTGTTACTAGCGCCAATATTTCTGGCCAAAAACCGCTTAATTTTCAAGAAGCACGCCAATTATTTTGACAAATTACAAAATTTTACGATTTTGGCCGTGGTTCAGGTCGCCCCTCAAAAATTTATGATATTGATCTAAAAACTTGAGTTCGAATTTAAAATTTATTTTTTAAAAAATAAAAAAAACCTTTGAAAAAAGGTTTTTTAAAGTCAATTAGATATGGTGGGAACGAATGGGATCGAACCATCGACCTCACGATTATCAGTCGTGTGCTCTAACCGTCTGAGCTACGCTCCCGAAAGTGATATAATTACATTGCTATAATTATATCATATTTTTTTAAAAAGGAAGAAAAAATTACCGTTTTGAAAATTGACGTGCTCTTCTAGCTTTTCTCAATCCGAATTTTTTACGTTCTTTAGCTCTAGCATCACGTGTCAACATTCCAGACATTTTAAGACTTGGACGATAATCAGCTGAAATTTCTAATAAAGCTTTTGCAATTCCTAATCTAATCGCACCGGCTTGCCCAGAAATTCCACCACCATGAGCATTAACGCGAATATCAAATTCAGAAATTGTATTTGTAATAGCGAGTGGTTGTAGAGCGTCTTTAATTAAAATATCAGATTTTAGGTACTCTTTTGCTATTCGGTTATTAATTTTAAAATGACCATTTCCACGTTTTAAAATAACACGGGCAACTGAAGATTTTCTTCTTCCTGTTCCATAATAAGTTAATTCTTGATTCATTTTAATATTTCACCTCTAATTTTTCAGGGTTTTGACCTTGGTGTGGGTGTTCAGTTCCGGCATAAACATAAAGATTTTTTCTTTGTTTGTCCCCTAGTTTTGTGTGAGGTAGCATACCATAAACCGCTTTTTCAATTAAAGCAATTGGTTTTTTTGCTCGAAGTTCTCTAGCAGTTCTAACTTTTAAACCACCAGGATAACCAGAGTGTCTATAATATAGTTTTTGGTCTTCTTTTTTTGCTGTTAGTAAAATTTTTTCAGCGTTAATTATAATTATTTTATCTCCCATATCAACGTTAGGAGTAAAAAGCGGAGAGTGTTTTCCGCGCAAACGGCTAGCAACAAACGCGGCTAAACGCCCTAAAATTTGTGACTGTGCATCAATAACAAACCATTTTTTTTCAACTTCATGTGGTTTTATAAACGTAGTTTGTCTCATGTCTACCTTTCTATAAATTTTTAAAAAGATTTTATATAAAAATAATGTAACGACTAAGGGAGGGAGATTTTTAAAATTATACACTATTTTTTGAAATTCAAAACTAAAAAAATAAAAATTATTTATTTTTAATGTTGTCAAAATAAAAATTTGAAATTCTAGCGTAAGTTTCAAAATTTATTTCTTGCGGGCGTATTTTTGGGTCAAAATTAAAAAAATTAAAAATTTTTTCAATTTCGTCTTGAGACAAAGAATTTTTGAGATTATTATATAATGTTTTTCGCTTGAATTGAAAGCACAATTTAGTAAATTTAAAAAATTGTGCAACTTTTTCAGGGTTTAAATTTTTCCTTATTGAAAAATAAACAATAGCAGAATCTACCTTTGGAACCGGAAAAAAAGAACTTGGCGGTACAACGAAAAACTTTTTTACTTCAGCAACATATTGGCAGGCTAGTGATAATTTTGAGTAAGAAGGTGAGCCTGGCGTTGCAATAATTCTATCAGCAACCTCATTTTGGACCATTATTAAGATTTCATCAAATCTCTCAAAATTATCAAATATTTTAAATAGAATTTTTGATGTTATATAATAAGGAAGATTTCCAATAACTGTTTGTTTTTCTGAAAAATTTAGATCTGAAAGTAAAAAATCCTCATTAATTATTTTTATATTCTTGTTTTTAAATTTATTTTCAAGCAATGGAATTAAATTTTTGTCGATTTCATAACAAGTCAAAAATTTAGCTTTTTGGATTAAATATTTAGTCAAAAAACCGGTTCCAGGTCCTATTTCAACAAGATTTTTATTTTCTAGGTCAATGCTATCAACAATTTTTTGTGCAATTTTTTCATCTTTTAAAAAATTTTGACCTAGATGTTTTTTAGGTGATATTTTCAGCATTTTTTACCTTAAAAATTTTTAGTGCATTTTCATAAACTATTTTAGAAAGCTCTCTTTTTGTTAAATTTTTCAAATTAGCTATTGTTTGATAGGTATTTTCAATTTGCGGAGATGTATTTGGCCAAACTTGACGATTAGGTTCGGGACTTAAATATGGAGTATCAGTTTCACATAAAATTCTTGAAATCGGAGTTTGAGATACTATTTTTCTTAGTTCGGCACTCTTTTTAAAGGTTATTACTCCTGAAAATGAAAAATAACAATTTTTTCTTTTAACTATTTCTGCGAATTTTTCATAATTTGTTGAAAAATTATGAAAAATAAAGTTAATTTCAGGAAATTTGTCAATTATCAAAAGTACTTCATTAATCGCTTTAAATTCGTCAATTTTGTCGCGAATATGCAACATTACAGCAATATTATTGCTTTTTGCGATTTCAATTTGGGCCAAAAGTGCATTTATTTGTTCTTGTTCGCTAGGGTTATTTTCATAATAAAAATCAAGACCAACTTCACCAATTGCCACTACATTTTTGTCAATGTATTTTGAAAGGTTATTATAATTATCTGTTGTTTTTATTAAATTTGGATGTATTCCAATAATTTTATATATTTTATCAGAATATGAATTAATTTGTTTAGTTTCTTCAAGATCCTCTCAAGAAGTTCCAACAACAAATAAAAGACCAATATTATCGTCAAACCATTTGCTAATTTCTTGTTTTGGCTCTTGAAAATATTCTAAAAAAGGATGGCAGTGTACGTCGGTAAAGTTATATTTTTCAATTTCCTTAATTTGGAATGTTAAAACTGAAGAATTTGTTTCTTGAAACTGGGATCCAAAAAAATCTTTAAAAACGATACTTTTTTGGTCAAGTTTGAGGTAAAAATCCCGTAATTTATAGTGTTTTTTGATAAAATCAAGTATAAATTCTCCAATAATATTAATTCAGTTAGAATCCAAAAGTTCACTAAAAAACACCAAACTTAAATAGAAAGTCTGTTCTTTTTTAGAAAGAATAAAATGTGCTAAACTAAAGTCTAAATTTTTGTCAAAATCAATAATAGTAAATTCGTGATTATTTTCAAAATCTTGGAAATAATCTAAATTGGCAACATTAGTTTTGCCATTTTTAGTTTTTAAATTTACTTCTAAGTTAAATTTTTTAATCGTATTTAGAAGTAAATTTAAGTGCCGCGGAGAAAATTGTTCGATTTTTAAATACATTGTAACTTTTCAAAATATTATTAAAATTAACTATATTTTATTATATAATAATATTTTAAATAAAAAAATAAACAAGGCGAAAAAATGAACATAGATACAAAGAAAAATATAATTCTTTTTGGAATGAGGAATTCACTAGATTTAGCAACAAAAATTTCAACTCTAACCGGAATTCCACTCTCGGGGATTGAACGAACAGTCTATGCTGATGGCGAAGTTTTGCTAAAATCTAATGAAACTATTAGAAATTCAACTGTTTTTGTTATTGCAAATACTTCAAGACCTGTTAATGAAAATATAATGGAACTTTTAATTTTCATTGACTCTTTAAAGCGAGCTTATGCCCAAGAAATTGTTGTGGTTCTTTCATATTATGGTTATGCTAGACAAGATCGAAAATCATCTGGAAGAGAACCAATTACTGCAAAATTAGTAGCTAATTTACTTGAAAAAGCGGGTGTAACTAAACTAATTTTAGTTGATATTCACAATCCAAGTATTCAAGGATTTCTTGACATTTCAGTTGATGAACTTCATGGCCAATATATTCTTGCAAACGAACTTGTCGGCAAAAACAAGGATTATGTTGTTGTAACCCCAGATCATGGTGGCGCTGTTAGAGCTAGAATTTTAGCAGAAATTCTAGGAAAACAAACAAATTTTGCCGTTATTGACAAGCGAAGAACCGGCACAAATCAAACTGAAGTTCTAGGACTAATTGGAAACGTTGAAAATAAAGATTGCATCATAATTGACGACATTATTGATACAGGTGGAACTATAATAAATGCTGCGAATGTTGTTAAACAAAAAGGTGCAAAATCAGTAATTCTAGCAGCAACACACGGTGTTTTTAGCCACGGATTTGACAAATTTCAAGAAAATGAAAATATTGACAAAGTAATAATTACTGATTCAATCGATAATAGAGAACTTGTAGCAAAATATGATAAATTACTAGTTACATCTTTAGCTGAATTTTTGTCAAAAAGTATACTAGCATGCATCCATTCAACATCAATTACAAGTATTTATAAAGAAATTAAGGAAAAATTAATATCAGCAAACAAAAATTAAAATATTTTCAATGTTTTTATGTATAAAGAAAAAGTAAAGTCACTTGTTGATTTAGAAGTATTTGAAAAACTTGAGCAATACGTAAAATTAATCGAATTTTATAATCAAAAATTTAATTTAACCGGTTTTTCAGGAGATATTCTTTGAAAAGAAGGCATTCTTGAGTCCATTGTTTCAATGGATTTTATAAGAAATTTGTTGAAAAAAGAAAATATTTCAGAAAAACCAAGAATTTTAGATATTGGAGCTGGTGTAGGCTTTCCTTCAATTCCGTATTTAATTTTTGACCCAAAAATAGAGTTGACCATTTGCGAGTCTATGCAAAAAAGGTGCCAATTTTTAAAAAAAGTATCTGAAACTCTGGAAATTAAATTTAATTTAGTTTGTAAATCTGTCCAAGAAATTGAAAACGACAATTTTGATCTTGTGACAGCCCGAGCAGTTGCAAATCTAGAAAAACTCGATAAAATTGTTAATAAAATCAAGGCTAAAAATACAATATTTGCATTTATTAAAGGCCCAAAAATTTTTGAAGAACTCAAAAATTGCAAAAATTGCGATTATCAGGTAGTAGAATTCGCTAATAATCTTGATAAAAAAATTTTTATAGCATTTAAAAAAATATAAAAAATTTAATACATTTATAATGTTTTTTATTGTAAAATTATATCCTAATCAATAATTTTAAATAAAGGAATTAAAATGAAAACAACAAGATATTTTAATATTGACATTAAATGTGCAAGCTGCAAAGTAGTTTTTGAAAAACTATTTGCAAATTTGGAAGATTTTCAATGGACTGCAAATATCAGTGCTAAAGTTTTGAAAATTACTGCTGACGAAGAAAAATATCCTGACGAATTTATTAGTGAAAAATTAGCTTCTGTTGGTTATACAAGTGAAAAAATCGACGAATAATAGAAAATTTTTCGCTGACTCTAAACAAAAGGCAAAAATAAAAATATTTATTGAGTTATTAATTTTTATTTTTGCCTTTTTTTCTTTTATTTTTGATACTTTAAATAATTACAAAGTTCTAAATTTTAGTCACGATCACAAAATTCATCTAATTTTAGCGTCAATTTTGTTTTTCTTTGCATTTTTAGTTATCTTTCTAGAAAAAAAATATTTTTTAGCATACAAAAACCTTTTACGAAAAATTTTTACAATGGAATTGCTAATAGCGATTGCAAGCCATGTTTCATTTATTTATTCTGCAATTTCATTTTTGTATAAAATAAGCACCGGTGAAAAAATTAGTATGGAATTCTTTGAAGTTTCAATTATTTTGTTCTTATTTTTTAATGCCGGTAAATATCTTGAGGAAAAACTACAGAAAAAATCAAGTTCAGATTTTCAAGGCATACTAAAATTAAAAAATCGCTATTCACATATAATAGTTGAAGGCAAAAAACAACAAATTTTAACTAGTAAAATTGCTCCTGGCAATATTGTTTTTGTTCCAAAAGGTGAAGTTATTCCAACTGATTCGACTTTAAATTCTGATTTTGCAACTATCGATTACTCGTCAATTAACGGTGAATCTTTGCCGATTGAATTTGTTAAAAATCAAGAAATTTTGTCTGGAAGTATCAATGTTGGCGAGCCAATTTATCTAACCTCAACAAAAAAAGCCCAAGACTCATTTTTAATGCAAACAATTAACAGATTAGAGTCTATTTTTGAAACTCCTTCCAAAATTGAAAGAGTTTCAACTAAAATAGTTTCACTTTTTACTCCAACTGTTTTAATTTTGTCATTTTTGGCTTTTGCAATCTGAGTCATAATCGGTTATTCACTTGGAGATTTTGAAAAAATTTATACAGGCTTTACACCTCCGCGAAATTCTCATCCACTTTATGTTGGCGCTCATATCGGAGTTGCTGTTTTGGTAATTTCTTGTCCTTGTGCTTTTGGAATAGCAGCGCCGATGGCCATTTATTCTTCTTCAATTTTGGCCTCAAAAAATCGAATTTTATTTGCAAATTCAGAGATTTATGAAAAAATTATTACCACAAAAACAATAATTTTTGACAAAACCGGAACTCTAACTGAAGGAAAACCAAAAGTTGTTGAATTTCAAGGTGATTCAAGTTTTTGACCTTTAATTAAAGAAATGGCTCAAAATTCTAAACACCCAATTTCACTTTCAATTCATAATTTTTTACCAGAACATCAAGAAAAATTTGACAATTTTAACGTTAGCGAAACTCCTGGTCAAGGTTTGGAACTTATTGATTCAAATTCAAATAAATATAGCCTCATTTCTCATGAGTTTGCAAAAAATAATAATTTTTTGATTGATGATAGTTTTAACTTTGACAAAATAGGAAATTACACGGTTTTTGCTAAAAATGATAGAGTTATTGCCGTTTTTTTAATAATCGATCAAGTTAAAGAAAGTGCAAAAAAGGTTGTTAAAAAATTTCAATCTCAAGGGATAAACTGCATTATTGCCTCAGGAGATAATCCAAAAAATGTCGAAAATGTGGCAAAAATATTGGGCATAAAGCAATTTTATGCAAATTTAAAACCTAATGACAAGTTTGAACTAGTAGAAAAATTAAAAAAGGAAACCCCAATTATTTTTGTCGGTGATGGCCTAAACGATATTTTAGCTTTAAAATCCGCCGATCTTTCAATCGCTTTTGAAAGTGGTTCTAATCTTAGTAATTCAATTGCTGATATTTCCTTATTTGAAACAGATCTTGTTATGGTTTATAAATCAATTGAAATTATCAAAAAAACTAATAAATTAGTAAAATTAAACTTTTTGTGAGCAATTTTATTTAATTCGCTTTTCATACCTTTGGCGTTTTTAGGCTTTATAAATCCAGTTTTTTCAATGTCTTTAATGCTATTTTCATCAATTTTTCTTATCGTTAACACAATTATTTTCAAAAAGAGACACCAGAAATTTCTTGAAAAAGCTATTTAAAATTTTTATTTTTGTATTTGTCAGACTTACTTGTTTCCAAAATTATCTTAAATCAACCTATGAATTCATAGGTTTTTTTATGCTTTTTAGATTAAAAATTATTCTTTAGCTTTTGAAAATAATATAAAAACTCCTGAGTTTGCCGGATTGATGGCAAAAATTCACTTTTTAGTCAATATAAATATGCAAAAATAACGGTAAAACCGTGTTTTTTGAGGCTAAAATCTTAATTTTTATTAGTTTAAAATTAACCTTTTGAAAAAAAAAAAAAAAAATCCTTGGTCTAAAAAAAATTTCTGTTATAATAACTCTCACTAAGAATAAATTAATAAATTTTGATATTGAATTAAGGAGGAATTAGTTATGTTTTTTGTCTGATAAGTCAGATGGTGCGAATTTTCCATTATATTTTTTAATATAATGGAATGCCTTAAATTTAACCGTTTAGAAATCTACAAATTTATGGCTTTTAGTATTGTTCTTTCAAAACTTCATATATTTTTCTAGGCTCAATGTAAGTAAAAGCGAGTTTTCTATTTACATTGAGTTTGAATAGCAGTTGTATTTTTCTTTCATGAGTGTTAGATTTAAAATTTAGTTCTTTGCTTTGATAGTTATTATTCCTGAATTTGCCAAAAAAGTTAAAAAAGGCCTAAAACCAAACACTTTTTAAGATTATCTCATCAAACTGGCAAACTCGGCAAAAAAATTAGAGTTTTATTCTTGAATTAGTATTTATACTGTTTTATTTTCAAAGTTTCTAAGTTCTAATTATTTTTTGACGGCAAAATTTAAAAAATTAAAAAAGAACGAATCATTTTATGAGTCACAAATGCAAAAAAAATGCTTTTTTTAGCGTTTTTTAGGATAAGTTTAATATAATTTACTTATTTTAAAAATTTAATTTATCAAGAAATACCAAATTATGAAGTTAATTAAAATTGAAATTGAAGGCTTTAAATCCTTTGCCGAACCTGTTAGCATCAAATTTGACGGTTCTATTGTTGGAATAATTGGACCAAATGGTTCTGGAAAATCAAACATAAATGATGCAATTAAATGGGTTTTAGGTGAAAAATCAGCAAAGCAACTACGCGGATACAATATGGACGATGTTATTTTTGCTGGTTCAAAAACAGTCGCTCCTGTTGAAAAAGCGATGGTAAAATTAACATTTAGTGATGAAAGTCGCGAAGATTCTGCCCAAATTTTTACAATTTCACGACTTATTAAAAGAGGTCAGGGCACTAATGAATATTTTTATAATGACCAACCAGTTCGGTATAAAGATATCCGTAATTTAGCAATTGAGGCTGGAATTTCAAAGTCATCACTTGCAATTATTTCTCAAGGTACAATTTCTGAAATTGCCGAGTCAACTCCTGAGCAAAGAAAGCTTGTAATTGAAGAAGTTGCCGGAACTTCCAAGTATAAAAATGACAAACAAGAAGCTATTGTAAAACTTGATCAAACCCTTATGGGCATTGAAAAAATTGAAATTCGCGTAAAAGAGCTTGAAAGTCAAGCAAAACAACTTGAAAAACAAGCAAAAAATGCCAAAATATATTTAGAAAAATCAAAACAATTAGAATCAGTTGAAGTTGGATTAATTGTTAGTGATATCAAAAAGTATCAAGCTGAATTAGAAAAAATTGATGAGCAATTATCACGCCTTAAATTTGAAGAGCCTAAATTTGTAAGTGAAATTGAATCTAATGAAAGAATAATAAATGACAATGTCCAAAAAAGAACACAAACTGATCTAGAAATTACTGAAAAAAGCAATCAAATAAGTAATCTTAAAAGCGAAATTAACAATATAAACTTAACTTATGCTAAAATGACGCAACTTCAGGAAATGATATTGTCCCAGCAAATTAATGTTAATTTTGAACAAAAAATAGCCGCTTTAAAGCAAAAGTATGATCAAATTCTAGTTGAAAAAGACAATTTTTCGAACCTAATTGACCAAAACAAACAAACAAAATCAGAAGTTACTCAAAGAATTGCTGATCTAAATGCAAAAAAATCAGAAATTGACTCAAAATTAAATAGTTTAAATTCAGAAAAAATTATTAGTCAAACACAAATTTTTGAACTGCAAAAAGCAGTTGAATCTAGGTCTTTTTTACCCAAAGGTACAAAAGTAATCGTTGAAAATAGTCATCTTTTTTCAGGCTATTGTGGTCTTGTTTCTGATTTAATTAAAATTCCACAAAAATATACAGATGCAATTGAAACCGCTCTTGGTTCAAGTTTGAAACAAATTGTTGTTGAAAAACCAGAAAATGCCGTTGAAGCAATTAATTTTTTGAAAAAAAATCACGCCGGAAGTGCAACATTTATCCCACTTTCAACATTAAAACCACGATTTATTCCTGATTTGTATTTAACACACCTTCAGACTCAAGAGAGTTTTATCGGAATTGGTTCTAATTTGGTAAATTATGAGAAAAAATACCAAATTCTAGCTGATTTTTTGCTTGGTGGCGTTATTGTCAATGATACAATCGACAATGTTAATAAAATTTCAAAATTTGTTGATCATAAATTTGTTGTTGTCACTTTAGATGGTGATATTGTCCGCACAAGTGGTATAATTTCGGGTGGTTTTAAACAAAAAAATGATTCAGTTCATTCTTTGGAATTAAGAATTACTGACCTTAAAAATAAAGTGAGTTTTTTTGAGAAAAAAATTCAAGAATTTAAGGTAGAATCTAATAATCTTGAACAAATCATTAATAAAGAATCTTACTTTTTGCAGCAAATCGAAATTTTTCTTGATGAATTAGAAAATAAATATAATGCTGCAAAAAATGAGCTTGACAAAATTAGAATTGAAAATGAAGGAATTGAAGCTGTATCGCAAAGTGATGAAATTGATTCAAAAATAAATGACACTTTAAAACAAAAAATCGAACTTGAAAATTCAATTGCAGCCCTTGAATCTGAACTAAAAATTTTAAACCGTGAAAAACAAGAATATGACTCCCAAATTTCTAAATTAACAGTTTTAGTTCAGCAACTCAATCAAAGTCAGCGAAATGTTAATGCCGAATTAAATCAAAATCAAACAAGCAAAGATAAATATGAGTTTCTTTTATCAAATCTAAAAACCACCTTGTCACAAAAATATAATCTCACCTTTGAATCAGCGGTTGAAACACACCAATTAGAAATTGAAACTCAAGATGCGCACGACCTTGTTAATAGTTTAAATTCGGAAATAAAAGCGCTAGGAAATATAAATCTTGATGCAATTGAAGATTTTCAAACCACATCAAATCGACTTGAAAAATTAAAAACTAGTCAACATGAACTTGAAGTGGCTAGGTCAAAAATTTTAGAAGTAATTTCTGATCTTGACAAAATTATAATCGCAAAAACTCAAGAAATTGTTGACCTTGTAAATTCAGAATTTAACTTAGTTTTTCAAAATATGTTTGGTGGCGGAAGTGCTAAAATTTACTTTAGTGACAAAAATGATATTTTGAATTCTGGAATTGAAATAAGCGCTCAACCACCAGGCAAAACTATCAAGAATATCCGTCTTTTTTCAGGTGGTGAGAAAGCAATAATCGCAATTTCACTGTTATTTTCAATTATAAAAGCCCGGCCAATTCCGCTTTGCATTCTTGATGAGGTCGAAGCGGCGCTTGATGAGGCTAACGTAATTCGCTATGTTGAATTTTTAAAGCAATTAAAACAAAAAACACAATTTTTAATTATCACTCACCGTCATGGGACAATGTCTCGCGTGGATCAACTTTTAGGAATTACAATGCAAAAACGTGGGGTTAGTTCAATTTTTTCTGTTGAACTTTCCAAAGCAAAAGAAATTTTAAAAGACGAACTTCAATAATTTTGCAATTTGTTATAATAAAATGCAAAATTATGTTATAATTATATATTTACTAAGATTTATTTTTTTAAAAGGAGCCAAAATGCCAAGAGAAGGACTAACATTAAGATGCATTGATTGCAAAATGGAAAATTATATCACTAAAAAAAATAAAAAAACAAAACCTGAAAAAATTGAAGTAAAAAAACATTGCCACAAATGCAACAAACACACTTTACACCGTGAGAAAAAATAACATGAATCCTAAGTATTTAAATAAAGCTTTTGAAGAAAATAATTTAGATGTTATAATTTCATTTTCTTATCAAACTCGCCTTTGATTGACAAAAGTTTCAGCTACTGATGGTCTTTTATTTATTCAAAAGAGCAATTCTTATTTGTTTGTTGATGGCCGTTATATTGAAGCAGCCCAAAAAAATGCTAAAAATTGCCAAGTTTTACTAATTACCAAGCAAAATCTTGAAAACTTTTTAGCTCAAAAAAAATATCACCGAATTGGAGTTGAAGCTGAGTATTTAACAGTTGAACAACTTAATAAAATCAAGCACTGATTCCCTAATTCCGAGATTATTAATTTATCAGCTCAATTTTTTCGAATTATTAAAACTGAAGAAGAAATTCAAAACATCCAAAAAGCAGTTGATATTTCACTTGAAGCCTACAGTAAAATTTTGCCAAAAATTCAACCAGGCCTAACTGAAAAATCAGTTGATATTGAACTAAATTATCAAATGAAATTACTAGGGGCTGAAAAAGAATCTTTTGATTCAATAATTGCAACCGGTCCAAATTCAGCAATGCCTCATTGAAGAGCCAGTTCGGCAAAAATTCTTGACAATGATCTTCTAAAAATTGATTTTGGTGCTCTTTATAATGGTTATTGCGCTGATATCACTAGAACTTCATATCTTGGAAAACTTGAGTCAAAAAAAGAGGAAATTCTTGAAATAGTCAAAAAAGCTGCAGAATTAGGGCGTAAAAAAGTTGCCCCTGGTGTTAAGGCATCAGAAATTGACAAAGCCTGCCGTGATTATATCGACCAAAAAGGTTATGGACAATATTTTGTTCACTCAACCGGTCACGGAGTTGGAATTGATATTCACGAATTGCCTGTTGTTAGTGCTAATAGTGATACAATTTTAGAACCAGGAATGGTTATAACTGTTGAACCTGGAATATATATCCCCGGAGTCGGTGGTGCTCGAATCGAGGATGTTGTTCTTGTAACTGAAAAAGGATTTAAAACACTTTCTCGCGAAGAACAATCATAAAAACCTTATTTTTTAGCAAATAAAATTAGCAAAAAAATAAAAAAATTAATTAAAAATATGTTATAATATTTAATTAATTTGGTGGATGTGGCGAAGTGGCTAACGCATCGGGTTGTGGTTCCGACATACGCGGGTTCGATCCCCGTCATCCGCCCCATTTCTTTAAATAGACCAAAAAACTAAACTAGACTTTAAGCGGTCTAGTTTTTTATATTTACAATTTTTCCCTGACTTTGGCAGTTTAATGGCAAAAATTCACTTTTTAGTGAATGTAAATATGACAAAATACCGCTAAATCCGGGTTTTTTGACGCAAAGTCTTAATTTTTATTATTTTAAAATCAACCCTTTGTAAAAAAAAAAAAAAAAAAATGTTTGGTCAAAAATAAAATTATGTTATAATAGACTTCACTAAGAATAATTAATAAATTTGGATATTAGAATTAAGCGGGAATTAGTTATGTTTTTTGCATATTAAAATCAGAAAATGTGAATTATCCATTATACTTTTAAATATAATGGTATGCCTTAAATTTACCCGTTTAGAAATCTACAAATTTAGGGCTTTTAGTTATTGCTCTTTCAAAACTTCATATATTTTTTTAGGCTCAATGCAAATAAAAGTGAGTTTTCTATTTGCATTTAGTTTAAATAGTAGTTGTATTTTTTTATGATTTTTGTTGTTTTATTAGTAATTGATTTTTGCTAGCAAACTGGAAAACTCGGTTTTTTATTATAATAAAAAGCCCTTAAAATCAAAGGACTTTATGATTTTAAGGGCTTATCTTAATAATAATTAGGAAAAATTTTTAAACATGCAAATTATTAAGAGTTCATAATTTGACGAATTTTATCGATTATTTTTTCTTTTGTAATTGTGTGGAAATTTTCACCTTTTGCTAACGGAACTGTAATATCATATCCAGTAAGACGAGCAGGAGCTGCTTCTAAATATTCAAATGCTTTTTCGTTAACACGAGTTATAATTTCGGCTGAAACTGAAAAAGATTTAACAGCTTCGTGAACAACTAAAATACGTCCAGTTTTCTTAACTGATTCGATAATAGCTTCAGTATCAACTGGCTTAATTGTTCTTAAGTCAATTAATTCAACATCAACATCTTCAAGTCCAGGAGTTGAACTAAGAGCTTGAATAGCGGCGATTGATTCGTGAACTTGAGCACCGTAAGTTACAAGTGTTAAGTCACTTCCTTCTTTAATTACATTAGCTTTTCCAATTGGAACTTCGTAAATTCCAGCAGGAACTTCTTGTTTAAATGCACGGTATATTTTTTTTGGCTCAAGAAATACAACCGGATCTGGGTCATTAATTGCGGCAATTAAAAGACCTTTAGTGTCATATGGAGTTGAAGGCATAACAACTTTTACTCCAGGAATGTGGGCAAACATTGCTTCAATTGCTTCTGAGTGGTGCTCTAGAGCACGAACTCCACCTGCCATTGGCATCCTTAAAACCATTGGCACAGTAAACCGACCACGAGAACGGTTACGATAACGGACTGCGTGAGCAAAAAGCTGTTGAAAGGCAGGGTATGAGAAACCTTGGAATTGCATTTCTGCAATTGGACGTAGCCCGGCAATGGCTGCTCCAACTGCAACACCACAAATAGATGCTTCAGCTATTGGGGCATCTCAAACACGATCAATTCCGTATTTTTTTTGTAATCCTTCAGTTGCACGGAAAACTCCGCCTTCAAATCCAGCATCTTCTCCTCAAAGAACAACGCGAGGGTCTTTTTCCATCATTAAATCAATAGCATTTGTAACTGCACCGATATTATTTAGAGCGATTTTATCTGAATTTGCCATTATTTAGCTCCTTTAAAAAATTCGATTGCTTCTTGTTTTTGTTCTTCAAGTTCTGGAGGTAAGGTCTCGTATGTGTAATCGAAGATTTCATCGATTGTTGAGTCTAAACCAACTAGAGATTTTTCGTAAGTTTCTTTAACAACAGCTAAAGAATCATCTCAAATTTTTTGTTTTTCTTCTTCAGTTAAAATGCCACGGTCAAACATGTATTTTTCAATACGATGCATTGGCTCTCATTTTTCATGTTCTTTTTCTTCTTCTTCAGTTCGATAAATTCTTGGGTTGTCAGAAGAAGTGTGAACACCTTGACGTCAAGTAACAAATTCAACAAGAACAGGGCCATTTCCGGCACGAGCATAGTCCACTGCTTCTTGAATTACTTCGTAGGAAGCTAAAAGGTCATTTCCGTCAACACGAACTCCAGGCATTCCGGCAGCTTTTGCTTTTGCAGCAATTGTGGAAGCCGCATTTTCGTATTTATTAGGTGTTGAAATAGCTCATTGGTTATTATTTACGCAAAATACAACAGGTCATTTTCAAATACTTGCAATATTTAGAGCTTCGTAAAATTCACCTTCAGCAGTTCCACCATTACCAATAAAACTCATTGAAACAATTTTTTTACCGGTTAATTTTGCAGCATAAGCGATTCCGGCAGCATGTGAAAATTGAGTTCCGATTGGAATGTTAATTGGTAAAACATTAACACCTTCAGGAATTACGTTTCCTTTTTCACTTCCGTTTCAGTATTGCATTTGATTTATCATTGGAACACCAAGATATAACATTGTTGCATTTGAACGGAAAGCAGGAACGAATCAGTCATCCTTTGTAAGTGCCATTCCTGAAGCAACTTGAAGAGCTTCTTCACCAAAGTTAGGGGCAAAAGTTAACATTCGACCTTGACGTTGAAGTTGGGTCATATAAACGTCTTGTTGACGTGATAAAACCATAAATTCATAGGCTTTTTTGATTTGATCAGCAGATAATCTAATATCTTGTTTCTCATCAAGTTCGCCAAAAACAGTCGAAGTTAAGAGATTTCCATCAATATCGAGATACCTAATCATTTCATGGTCTTTGTCCATAATTTGGTCAGGTTTGACATAACGAAATTTATCCATGAATCTCCTTTTTTATATTTTTTTAATATTTTAAATTATAAACTCAAAAAAAACAAGAAATTTTTTTAATTTGAGCTTATATTAATATTATAACAAAATTTAAAAATATTGTTATTTATTTTTTGGGGCTAAAAATTACTTTATTTTAATGAGTGAAGTAACCTCATAATTTTCTAATTTTTTTCGACCTTCTAATTGTTCAAGCTCAATTAAAAAGATAATTTTTGAAACAATAGCTCCGGCATTTTCGATCATTTTTGTGATGGCATTTACGGTTCCTCCAGTTGCGAGCACATCATCAATAATAGCCACTTTTTGGCCTGGTTTGATCATTCCGGTTTGAACTTCTAAAATTGCAGATCCATATTCTAAATCATAGGCAAATTCTTCGACATCACCTGGCAATTTTCCGGCTTTTCTAACCATTATGAATGGTTTTGAAAGAAAAGCGGCTGTTGGTGTTCCGAATAAAAAACCTCGAGCATCTGGTCCAACAATAATATCTACATCTTTTGCAAGCGATGCCATTTCAACAATTGCATAATTTAAAGCTTTACCATTGGCAAGTAATGGTGAAATATCTTTAAAGCTAATCCCTTTTTTTGGGAAATTATCAACTGTGCGAATAAAATTTTCTAAGTTAATTTTCATAACTTTCTTATATTATATTTATAATTTGCTTTTTTTAACAGTTTTTTTTATTTTTTTTGTTAAATAGGTTCAAAATACCGGAAAAACAGGGACAATTATAAATAAAATAAGAACAATAACTTTTGTAACTCTAGTTTTTAGAATTAAGTTAAAATTTTCAATCTCAGGTTGATAAATCAAAATTGTAAAAAGATCGACAATTGGCACGACAACCGCAAACAATAAAATTAATGAAATGCAAATTACGGAAATATAACCAAAAAACAGGAAGTATTTTTGTTTTTCGACAGCAATTTTTTTTGTTTTTCGATTTTTAATACATCCATAAATAGCGGCAGCAATCAGTAAAAAACTAATCAAAGCAGATCAATTTCCAGTAATATCAGCAAATGAATATAAATTATTTAATTTTTGACCATAAGTTCCATATTCTTGATCATCAAAGCCAAAAACACCAATAAGTGTAAAAATAATTAGAGCCAAGACTGAAAAAATAATTAAAAAATAAGTTGAAACAACAGGTTTATTTAAATTTACATATTTTTTTCACCTTTTGAGTAAAAAAAACTCGTTTTTGTAAATTAATTCTTCAAGTGCACGTGGTCCTCACAATGTAAAAACATTGATAATTCCAAGAAGACTAATTCCAATTAGTAAAAAAGTTGTCCCTAAAATTAATTTAATTGTAAGTGGTGACCAATTTAATTCATCTTTTGCAATATTAATAAATGACGAAATTGAACCATCGCCAACAATTGAAGTTGCAATTGCAATAAAAAGATATATTATTGTTGTGATTCCAATTCCTAAAAGAATAGCAATTGGCGTTTTTTTAGGCTCTTTCATTTCCGATTGCAAACCAGCGGCGGTAAAAAATCCTTCATATGAAAAAAATATTCCAGCCATTGAAATTAAAACACCAACACCAGGCAAACTTGAGGAAATTGAAACTCCTTCAGTTTTTATTTTTTCAACACTTGCAAATTCAGGTTGAGAAAGAAGTTTGTTTGAACCGCCTTGAAAATATAAAATAAATCCGACAATAACTGTCACAAAAATAGGGATAAATTTTGCAATTAAAATAATTTTGTTGTGAAATTCAGCAACTTTTGTGTTTAGACCAATTATAAAAAAGTAAATAACAATAGCAATTGAAGCAACCAAAACAATAACTCAATCAAATTTTAAATTTCAATTGCTAGATGATTCAAGGCCAAAAGCTGCAATTGCATCTTGCAAAATTTGCATAAAATAAACAGGCAAAACAAAATAAGTAAAGGGTAAATATAAATAAATTATGAAATTTTTTGAAATTTGAAAAAAACTCTCAGAATTAAAGAGTTTATTTCAAATAATGACAGATAAATTTGATTTTTTTGTCGCAGATGAAATTTCAATTAATGCAATTGCCATCGCGACAATTGCAAAACAAGCAAAAACTCAACTTCCAATTGCAAGCCCAAGATTATAACCTGAATTTTCAATAACAGCCTTGGATTTAAAAAAGATTCCCGCACCTATACTTGCGCCAAGGACGATTAAAAGAGCGCCAAAAAAGGTGATTTTCTGAGACTTGTTCTTTCCAAGCGTTCCTGTTGCCATATTTTTCCCTTCTTGAAGTTGGATGATATTATATCATATTTTTCAAAAAGTTCTATAAATTTAAAGCTTTTTTACTCTTGAATCAATGGCAAAAAATATTTCTTCACTAAATTTGTCTTGTCTTCTCCCATAGTTGAAAAAGGTGATTCTATCCCAAATTCATCATATTTATCTTTTAAATTTTCAGTAAAAAATTGGAAAAATTTGGCATAAGCTAACTGGTTATTTATATAAAGTTTGGGTTCATTTAGAAAAACATAGTCAGAATTCATCGAATAGTGAATTTTAGGGTCAAAAAACTCTTTCAAAAATTGATTAATTTGGTTAGCTAATGACTTCAGAGTTAAAAAATTATTTTCTTTAACAGTTTTTAGTTTTTCTTTAAGTGCTTGAATTTCTTGGTCAATTTTTTGTTCTAAGGTGCCAAAATCACTCTTTGCAGGGTTATTTTTGTCTTCTTTTTCAGATTTGATTTTTAAGTTTTCTTTTTGTTCAAAAAGTTCTTTAATTTGCTGACTTATTTTATTTTCTTCTTTTTTTGACTCATCTGATTTTATAGCAAAATCAATGATTGAAATAATAATATTTCTTGTAAGTTCTTGACTTAATTTAATAAAATGCAAGTAAAATCTAGCAAAATTTATGTGCAAAATTAGTTTAATGACCGGGTCTCACTGTCTTTTTTGGGCTATTAGTTTTTCTTCGATAAAAAGATGTTTTTCCTTATTTTTTAAAAATTCCTCTAAACTTTTTGATTTATATATGTTTATTTGTTCTTGGTAAAATTTTTGATCATCTAAATTATTAATATTTAAGTCTGTTATATTAATAGTTCCAAAATTTTCATCAAAATATTGGCTATCATCATTTGCGCCAAGATTTAAACTTAGGTCAATATTTTTAATTTTTTCTTTTAAACTAAGAAAAAGAACCTTTTTTTGGCTAAAATCCATGCTATTATTATATGTATTAAAAAATTGAACTAGAATTTCTTCAAGACCAAAATAGTCTTTTTCCTCAATTTGCCCAATTTTTAGCTCTTCAATTTTGCTTTGATCTAAAATTCCGCTAAAACTTGTCCTTGGTTTTTCTTGATTTTTTGGCAATCCTTTCATAATTGTTTCAAAAACAAAGGGCTTTAATTTGTCCGTGTTACTTTTTATTTTCCCCTTGTTTTGTGAATGGATCGAGTTTATATTAATTTTAAAGCAACTTGCAAATAAAAAAACCGGCAAAATCCAGGTTAATTTGAAAAAAAAGAAAATTTTAATATTTTTTTTGAGTTTATGCATTATAATTTATATTTGCTGTTTTTATCTATATTTTTTTAAAACAGTGAAAAAAGCGATTTTTTTACTTTTTTTGGGGAAAAATCTAAATATAACTTATATTAATTTGGTTGTTGGTTAGGCAAATTAAAAAAATATTAAAAAAAACTTTTTTTCTTTTTTTTGTGATATAATGTTATATGCTTTTAACTGAACAAACCATTAGTGCTCGAGTGGTGGAATGGTAGACACAAGGGACTTAAAATCCCTTGGGAGTAATCCCGTGCTGGTTCGAGTCCAGTTTCGAGCACCAAAAGCGCCCTTAGCTCAGCAGGTAGAGCAAATGACTTTTAATCATTGGGTCAGAGGTTCAAATCCTCTAGGGCGTACCATTTCAAATTTATTTGTCCAACATTTTTATAATTTTTCATTAAAAAAAGGCTTAAAATGTCAAAAAAAATAGCAATTTTAACTTCTGGTGGTGACTCACCAGGAATGAATTCTGCTATAAGTGCTATTGTTAAGTCCGCACTTAATTCAGGATTTGAACCATATTTAATTTTAGAAGGCTACCTTGGAATTTTAAATAAAAATATTATATTAGCCTCTGAATTTCCGTATAACGGTATCTCTAGTTTTGGTGGCACAGCAATTGGTTCTACCCGTTTTCCGGAATTTAAAGACGAAGAAATTCAAAAAAAAGCCGCAAAAATCTTAACAGATATGGGTATTTCTTCTTTAATAGTTATTGGTGGAGATGGAACTTACAAAGGTGGTTATAAACTTCATTTGCAAGGAATCAAAGTAATTGCTCTACCAGGAACAATCGATAATGATATTCAATTTACTGATTATACAATTGGATTTGATTCAGCTTTAAATACAATTGTAGAAAGTGTTGACAAATTAAGAGATACTGCTAATTCCCATCGACGTTGTTTTGTTGTTGAAGTGATGGGACGTCATTGTCCAGATTTAGCTTTGTATTCAGCGATTGCAACCGGAAGTGAACTTGTTATTACTAACACAAATCCTCTAAGTGCTGAAGAAGCAGCAAAAATTGTTCTTGAGCAATTTAAAAAAGGTAAGCCGAGCGTTATTATTACAGTTTTAGAGTATGTTTTGCCAAATTTAAAAGAATTTGCTGCTCAAATTGAAAAATTAACTAATATAACAACAAGAGCTTTTGAAGTTGGGCATATTCAAAGAGGTGGAAGACCTTCGGCATTTGATCGAATATTAGCAGCTAAGATGGCAATGAAAGCAATCGAGTTAATTGATGAAGGTAAATCTGGACTTGCAATTAGTTATTTAGATGGAAAAATTCAAGCTCACGATATAACCAAAGTAGTCTCAGCCTCTGTTGAACGAACAGGCGAATTAGCTAAAAAAATTAACAAAATTAATCAAAATTAATTTAGAAAAGGTATAAAATGCGTAAAATTAGAAAACTTCAAATGCAAAAAAGGCGAGAAGCTCGAAGACTTAAAACTTCAAAAGCCGCTAAAAAATTAAATGCAAAATTACAACTTTTAGTGGAAAAAAGTTTGCAATAATTTAAAAACAGTTAAATAAAAAAAGGTGAAAATCACCTTTTTTTATTTAAGAATTAAAAACTGATTAGTCAAAAATTAACTATTTTTTTAGGAAATCAATAAAAATTCTGTTGAAATATTCAGGATTTTCTGTATAAATCAAGTGGCCAGTTTTTGGTATGATTTCGGTTTGGACGTGCGGTATTAGACTTTCAAAATATGATTTAGTTTCTTGTTGTAGAACAATTCCATCTTTTTCACCTAAAACAAGAAGTGTTGGACATTTTATTGATTTAATTCCGTCCTCAATTTGATCCATCATATTATTTTTTAGTAAATTTTTACTGAGGGTTACAATATAGTAATTATTAAAATACTCGTAATTAAAGGTGGCTTTTGCTCATTCTAAATATTTAGGATCTTTATATTTTTCTTTATCATATTCATAAATTGGCAAAAATTCTAACATTTCTTCAGGTGTTTTTGGGAAAAATTTTTCGTAAAATAAATCTTTTAGAGGCAAATTAGCTTTATTCATTGGGCCAATGAAAACCATTTTTGAAATTAATTCAGGAATTCTTTTATAAACTAAAGCACCATATCCGCCTCCCATTGAGTGGCCAACTAAAACAACGTTTTTAAGGTTTAATTTTTTAATAAATTCAACTGTCAAATCTGCATAATAATCAACATAAAGTTGATTGTCTTTTGCCGGAGTTAAATTATTTCCCGGAAGTGTGTAGGCATAAAAATTTACGCCAATTTCTTTGCTAATTGAGTCAATTACACCGCCAAAAACTTTATGGCTTGAGTTAAAACCGTGGCAAAAAACAATATTAATTTTATTATACGGACTTTGATTCATTATAAAAGGGTATGGTCAAATTGAATTAGACATTTTCTGTTCTCCTTCGTGATTTTTTCTGTATTAAAATGTGTTTTTAAAATATTTTTTTCTGTATTTAAAAATAATTATAAAATAAAAAAATTTTTTTAACTTTTTATTTCAGAAAAAAATAAAAAGTGATATAATGTTAGTGCCACTAAAATAATAACCTTGTAACCTGGTCAGGATAGAAATATAGCAGCCATATCGAGAAGTATTGTGTTTAGTGGTCTTTTTAATCTTTGAAAAGGTAAAAAAACACTATGTCTTCTCGACAATCTAACAAATCAAGCAATGCGCATTGTTCTTGTTCTAATCAGAAAAACCATAATTTAGCTAAATGTTTAAAAAATCAACTTGTTTTACGTGCAGAACGTGAAATTTTTAATCATAACCAAAGCAAAATAAACCTGAAAAATTTCTGGAAAAGACGAACCCTTTCAATCACAATGATGGCTATTTCGGCATTATTTTTTACATTAGGGGTTATTTTTTTCTTAGGAGTTGCAAAAACTGTCCCAACAGGTGTTTCAGCAATTCCAGCACTTACTATAATAATAATTAATTCTCAATATGAAGTAAGTATTGGCTGAAGTTTTGCAATAATTTACTTTGTTATTAATATTCCTTTAATAATTTTTATTCTCGTTAAAGTCTCGAACAAAAGTTTTAGCTATCTTACTTTCATTTGACTTTTTTTTCAAATTGTTTGAAACCAGGTTTTTTCTCTTGATACCCCAATAAGGACATTTTTAATTAACAATATTTTAATTCAAGGCCAACAAGGTTCTTGGACTATTTTCTATTATACAATTATTGGTGCAATTTTGTCTGGTTGATCTATCGGAATGGCTTGAAAATTCGGCGGTTCCTGTGGAGGAACTGATTATATAACTTATTATATTGCGCTAAAATATCGCAAACCTATTGGCAAAATAATGTTTAGTATTTCGATATTTTTTGGACTTTTTTCAATTGTTATCCTTTATTTTCTTGAACCTTCACAAGTTGATGGTCAACTTTTGGGTCAAAAATTAGCCGCTGTTTTTATTTATTTAATTGTAAGTTCGTCAATTGTTAGCCGAATTTATCCAAAATACGGAAAAATTCTTTTAAAAATTTATACTAATCACCCAGATAAAATTGTTGAACATCTTAAATCAATAAAATATTGGCACTCATATAATATTTGAGAAGGTGTTTCTGGATACACCGGTCAAAAACAATGAAGAGTTGAAACAATTATTTACATAATTGAAAAAAACGCAATTTTAGAAGAAATTGCAAAAGCAAACGTTAGTTTTTGGTATTCAGCAACTAAAATTTTGCAAACAACAGACCGTTTTGATGCAACAAAAATTAATTAAATTTTCACTTTTTAATTAATTTTTGTTTTTTAGTTAAAATTTTTACTACTGTTTTAAATTCAGCAAAGATTTTTTGATAGTCTAATTAAGACTGTTAAAAAATCTTTGCTTTTTTAGTGCCGAATTAAAACTGAAATTTTTTTAAATTTTTGCTGAGCTCCACCAGTTTGAGGGCAAAATTGGTTTTTTAGTGAACACAAATATGCAAAAATACCGCTAAATCCGGGTTTTTTGAGGTTAAAATCTTAATTTTATAGTTTTGAAATTAACCTTTTGTAAAAAAAAAAAAAAAATGCTTGGTCTAAAATAAAATTATGTTATAATAAATCTCACTAAGAATGAATTAATAAATTTTGATATTGAATTAAGGAGGGATTAGTTATGTTTTTTGGTGTATTAAACTCAGAAAATGCGAATTTTCCATTATATTTTTAATATTATGGAATGCCTTAAATCTGACCGTTTAGAAATCTATAAATTTAAGGCTTTTAATTATTGTTCTTTCAAAACTTCATATGTTTTTTTAGGCTCAATGTAAATAAAAACGAGTTTTCTTTTTACATTGAGTTTAAATAGTAGTTGTATTTTTTTTTACGATTTTAGTTATTTAGTCCATAAATTGATTTTTGCCAGTGTTTTGACTAAAAAAGGTAATTTAAATATTTTGTAATTTTGCTTTTTAAGTTAAAAAAGTACCTAAAAACCAGACACTTTTTTAAGATTACCTCATCAAACTGGGAAACACTGGAAATACTGAAATTTTTTTAAATTTTTTAAACAAAATGTTCCAGTTTGATATTTTTTTAAATTTTTACTATATAATTTTAAGCAGAGTTATTAACTCTGTACACATTTTTAAAATTTAGGAACTAAATTATATGAATGATAATTTTATTTTAAAATTTGCTTCAAAAAACATAAAAGAAAAAAAATTAACTTTCAGTACCGGCCTAATTCTGTGAGCGTTAATTGTTTTTGCTTATATGATTTTTGTCATAAATTGAGGATTTGCATCAGCTGGACTCAACGGAAAAGCTGGTGTAAGTGGATATTTAGGACATTTTTTTCCAGATGCTAGTGCTGCGCCTGGAACTGTGGTTAATCAAGCAGTTAACTGAGGAATTACAATCGGTCGTGGAATTGGATCGATTCTAGTTGGTTGATTTATTGTAAAAATTTCGCATAAATATACTGTAGTATTGTCGCTCGTTTTAATGCTTTTTGGAATAGCAGCGCCTTATTCACCAACTTATGCAGGGTTTATAATTTTAAGAACTATTTTTGCAATTGGTGGAACAATGCAAATTGTTTTAATTCAACCAGTTGTTTCAAACTATTTAAATCCACGTCAAAAAGCGGTAATTTCACAGTTTTCACCGTTTTTTTACCCAATTGGAACAATAATTACACTTATTCCTTTTATATTGAATGATGTAATTCAAGCTTCTGTTCGTTCACATTGACAAACAATTTTCCTAGTAATTGGACTTTTAACACTTATTCCTTTAATTGGTTACATAATTTTAGGAGCAAAATTTGACCTGTATCCTTCTGCTTTAGCAAATCAAGCTAAGCAAGAAAAGCTAACTTTAACAAGCTTTTTTAAACAAAAAGATACTTGATATTGAACAATTGTTTATGGATCATGACTTATTGCGGTTGTTTTCCCCTTTACATTTTCTAAGCCAATTTTTGCTCGTCTAATTGGTGATAGTGCCAATACTTTTAACCAAAAAATCTCAGTTTTCCTAATTGTTTTCTTATCAGGAATGTTTGTTGGTCCATTTACAGTTGGACTATTTTCAAAATATAAACTTCAAAGACGTAAATATATAACAACAGTTATTTCCCTTGGTGTTCTTTTTTATGTTCTTGCTACCGTTGTTTTTGTTACAAAAGTAGGAAAAGACCCTCTAAGTGCAGAAACATACAAAGATGGTTGAACTTGATTATTTTTAATTTTAGGTCTTTTTATGGGAATTTGTCTCTGAGGTATTCAAGGTGTAATTCTTAATTTACCTCACGAATATCCAGGTGCAAATCCTAAAAGAGTCGGATTCCAATTTGGTCTTATTTGAGGACTAGGGTATGCTGCCTTTACAGTAGCAACAATAATAACTTCATTAATTAATACGCCTCCAGGGGTAGATCTAAAAACAGCAGTTAGTGCCGAAAATGTTGATGGATATGCCTTAGGCGCTTATATTGTAATTATTGCATTTTCACTTGCTTCTGCAATCGGTCTTGCCTTTATAAAAGAGCCTCATCCAAACTATAAAAAACTCTTAAAAATCCGTAAACTCTCAGATATTGAACGTATTTAATATTAAAAAAAATTTCATTTTTTTCAATTAATTTGTAAAAAACAAGCAAAAGTATATTTTTGCTTGTTTTTTATTCAAAAATGTATTAAAATTTTAAACGTAACATTGATATTTAATATTTTTGTTATAACCATTATAAAAAAACTAGGAGATACAATATGAAGCCAATCAAAATCGCTCTAATCGGCGCAGGAAATGTTGGAAATTCATTTCTTTATGCAGCAATGAATCAAGGTCTTGCATCTGAATACGGAATTATCGATATAAACCCTGATTTTGCAGAAGGAAATGCATTTGATTTTGAGGATGCCTCCGCTTCACTTTTGCGTCCTTTTTCAGTTCGCCGTTATGAGTATAGCGACCTAAAAGATGCAGATTTTATTTTAATTACAGCAGGAAGACCTCAAAAACCAGGTGAAACTCGTCTTGAATTAGTTGCAGATAATATTCGAATTATCCGTGATATTGCTTTTAAAGTTAAAGAAAGTGGCTTTAGCGGAATTACTGTTATTGCCTCAAACCCTGTTGATGTTATTACTCGCGCTTACCGTGATGCTTCAGGATTTTCTGACCAAAAAGTTATTGGATCAGGAACAATTCTTGATACTGCAAGACTTCAATTTGAAATTGCCAAAAGATTAAAAATTGCCCCAAATTCAGTTCAGGCTTACGTAATGGGTGAGCATGGTGATTCATCTTTTGTTGCATATTCTAATATTAAAATTGCAGGTGAATGCTTCTGTCATTTTTCAGAACTAACCGGAATTAACAGCTCAAATTACGAAAAAGAGCTTGAATATCCAGTTTCACGTCGTGCTTATGAAATAATTAACAGAAAAAGAGCAACATTTTACGGAATTGGTGCTGCATTAGCGCGAATTGTAAGCAACATTGTCAACGACACAAAAAATATTCTAATTGTCGGTGCGAATTTACGTGGTCAGTACGGCTTTGATGGCGTAAATATTGGAGTTCCAGCGGTCCTTGGTGCAAATGGTATTGAAAAAATCATTGAAATTACACTCAATGATAAAGAAAAAGAAAAATTCGCAAAATCAGTCGAAATTGTCGATACTATTTACAAAGACGCTATGAAAAATCTTTAGTTTTCAAAGTCACACACTTAAAATTTTAAAGAAAGGCACTCCCAATCGGGGTGCTTTTCTTTAAATTAATTATAATTTTGAGTTTAATGGCAAAAATTCACTTTTTAGTGAATATAAATATGCAAAAATACCAGTAAATCCTTGTTTTTTTGACTTAAAGTCTTAATTTTTATTATTTTAAAATTAACCTTTGTAAAAAAAAAAAAAAAAATGTTTGGTCTAAGAAAAAATTATGTTATAATAAGCATCACTAAGAATGAATTAATAAATTTTGTATTGAATTAAGGGGTGGATTAGTTATGTTTTTGTCATAAAAAATCAGAAAATGTGAATTTTGCATTATGTTTTTTAATATAATGGTATGCCTTAAATTTACCCGTTTAGAAATCTATAAATTTAGGGCTTTTGGTT
>NZ_JAWPGQ010000013.1:0-28703 GCF_033343935.1 Mesomycoplasma ovipneumoniae
TTTGCATTGAGTTTAAATAGTAGTTGTATTTTTTATGATTTTTGTTGTTTTATCCATAAATTGATTTTTGCCAGTGTCTTAAAATAGGTAATTAACTTTTGCCAAAAAGGTTAAAGAAGCGCCCAAAACTAAACCAGGACACTTTTTCAGAATTATCTATCAAACTGGGAAACTCGGTAATATCACGGAATAAACGGCTTGGAGTGACTAAATGAACGTAATTAATTGTTTTTTTGTTCAAAAAAACAAAAAAACATGTGGAAAATAATCACATGCTTTTTTAATTTTGAATAAAATATTTAAAATTTGACTAAAAATCGATATTAAATATTTTTTTACCTAGGCGAATATACTCATCAATTTGACTTTCAAGAACTGAAAAGGCTTGACGATACATTTCTGGATCACTAAGATCAACACCAGCTTGTTTGAGAATTTCGCTTGGTCAATCAGAACCACCTTTTGAAAGGAAATTTTCGATGTAATTTTTTATTGCTGTTTTTCCTTCTTTTTTGTATTTCTGGAAGAAAACATTAGCGGCAAGATAACCAATTGCATATTTATAAACATAATACCCATAATAATAATGAGGAACAATTACACTATAAATAAAGGATTTTTCGTCAATTTCATCATCATTTGGTTTGTATTTTTTAATTATTTGTTCGTAAATCTTAACAAAATCATCATATGAACCAGTTAGCTCACCACTGTCCATTTTTTTATATAAAGTAGCCTCATAATCAGCCCAAATAACTTGGCGTTGAACTGTTGAAATAAAGGTTGAAATTTTTTGGAAAACAATATCAAATTTGAGCTTATCATCATCTTGATTTTTCAAAAGATAATCATCAACCATTAATTCGTTAAAGATTGAAGCTATTTCAGCAAGAAAAATTGGGTATGAACTGTTGTGATAATCTTGGTGTAAATCAGAATAATAAGAATGAAGTGAATGTCCTAATTCGTGAGCTAAAGTATGAACTGAATTAATTGTAAAATCAAAGTTCATAAGAATGTATTTTTTTTCAAGACCGTAAGATCCACCAATTGAATATGCTCCAGAACGCTTAGAAGGCACGTAGTGATAGTCAATTCAACGATCTGAAAAAGACTTTTTAACAATTTCTGCATATTCTTCGCCCATTGGTTCTATAGATTTAAGGACAATTTCTTGGGCATCTTCAACAGAATAATTATCTTTAATTTCAACAAGTGGAACTAAACGGTCTCAATGATTCATTTTTGTTCCAAATTTTGCTTTATAGAATTGTTTTTGGGCATGAAAAAATTTATCAAAAATTGGAAAAGCAGCAGCAACATTACTAAATAAATTTTGCAAATTATCTTCTAAAAACCGATCAGAAGACAAGCAAGCTTGAATTAAAGAAGGATAATTTCTTGTCTTTGCATCAACTGAGGCAGATTTAATATGTTGATAAAATAAATTTGCAAAAGTATTTTTATGTTCCAAATAAGCTGAATAATAATTTTGATAAGCTAATTGACGAACATGAGGACTTCCGGTTTTTAAATAATTAAAGTAATTTGTCGAATTAAGTGGTAATTTATCACCTTTTTCGTCGATAATATCGGCAAATTTAGTTTCTGAATTTGAAAGAATTGAAAAAATTTTATAAACTGAAACTTCACCAAAAGATGTTTTTGTAAGATATTCTTCAACCTGATCATCAAGTTTGTGTTTTTTATTATCAAGTCGATAATTTAAATCTTTTAAATAAGGTTTTACACGTTCATCATTTATTCAGCTACGAATTTTTTCTTCATTTTTATAAAAAATAACATCAAGTGAACCTAATTTAGCCTCAAATTCTGACATTAAGAAAGAAAATTTTTCATTAAGTTGGCTAAAAACAGGACTAACAACATTTGTACTTATATTGTTTGAAATGTAATTATAAATTTTGTTATATTTAATTCCAAAGTCTTCTTCAAGTTTTTTAAAATGAAGAAAATTTTCAACATTATCAAATTGTTGGTCCTTCATTTCAATTAATTTTTTCGAAATTTGGACTATTTCGGCAAAGTTCTCCTCAACTGTTTTGCCTTCAAGTAAAACTTCTAGATCAAAACGGTGCTTTTCGGGAATTTCTGAGTATTTTTTAAATTGCATTTCTTCTCCTTTGTTTTTGTAAAATTTCGCCCTTAACTTCAAATATTACATATATATAATATAATTTAAGGAAAAATTAATTTTAGAATATAATTGTACCTTATTTTTTCAAAATTCCAATCCTAAAAAATAAAAAAATGTTATAATTAACTAAAAGATACACTTGGAGGGTGACAATGATTTTTTTGACCAAAAGAGGCAAAATTGTTCTCTTGACTGCCACGCCTATAATAATTATTCCGGTTGCTAGCGCTCTTAATCAATATTTAACATCGCTAAATTTTCCGGCTTTTGAAAACACATATTCAAACTCAAGTCCATCAACAATTGCCAAAAACGAAATCGATAAAGATCTAAAATTCAATTCTCCAGTTACAAATGCAATTTTTAAGCAAAAAGAAGAAAATAAACCTAATCAAGCACAGAAAATTGAAGATACAAAACAACCAATTATAATAAAAAATCCCGAAAAAGTTGAACAAAAAAAGCCAGAAATCGCCGCTCCACAACAAGCGCCAACTTTAAAACCAAAATTTGCACCTCAAAGTGCAACTTCAGGTCCAAATTTAATAGTTGGTACTGAGTTAAGTCGGCTCACTCAACTTGCCTTACAACGAAAAGCATCAGGATTTAGCGCAGAAATTAAAAAACTCGAATCGCGTATTGTTAATATCGAAGCGCAAGTAAAAGAAATAAATCGCTATTATGACGAAGAATATAATAAAAATAATGGTGATGATGCCCCTGGTTCACGAAGAAGTTGAGAAGAAGGACGCAGACTTAGTTTGTATTCCTGTGAGCCATCGATTGATTGTCCAGCAATTCGGCTTGAACAAAACAAAGCCGAATTAGAGCGTCTAAGACGCGAAGCAGCTAATCCAAAACCCTTGAGAGCCGATGAAATTGAACTTGTAAAACAAGGTTTGTTACCTGATGCTGACAATCCTTATGCTTGAGGTTATGATGATGAGGCTAAAAATCCAACGCTAAATCGGCTAAAAGCTGAAAATCTTAGCCGAGTTAATAACACTCCAGGTTATTATTCTCGAGATTCAAGTTCAATTTCGAGCCTTGAATACACCGGTTGGACAAAATTTGATGTTTCAAATGAATTTTCAAACATTTTTAAAGAACACGGTGTCTCAGGTAATTCAATCAAAATTTACCAATACACCCCAAATGAACAAAACGAAGACCGGGCTAATCGAAGTCCAATAAAGGCAATTGTTCTAAATGCCGATGATGCTAATGCTTTTGATAAATTTCAAAAAATAATGAACCAGGCAATCAAACAAGACAATAAAATCCAAGCTGTTGTCCTTCAAAATGTTGGTTCCCTTAATTCATTGCAAAATATTGATCCGATTCTAAAAGCAATTCCTCCTTCAGTTATTAAATTGACTTTATTTTTAAATAATCCAGCGGCAACTCGTGGATTAAGAGGACTTGAAAATGTTAAATTAAAAGAATTAGAACTCTATTCAGATTCAAATGCGGTTTCACAACATTGATCAATTAATCCAAATGCATTAAAAAACGTTGATTTTATTAGTTTTGACTATCAAAATCAGTTTAATGTTACAAAAAATTCAGGTGAAAAACTACCTTCTTCAATAATTTTTAACACACTTCGGTTTGACAAAGGCGATGATGTTGCTAAAATTAACGAAGGTCTTGAAATTGTTTTTAATTCCAAAATTAACCAACGTGTTTTTCAAGGTAATTTTGGCGGTAAAGGTGGTTGACCGACTTTTTTAGATTTTTCTGATACTAATATCAAAACTCTAAAAGGAATTTGGTTTGACGAACTTAACCGTGTTTATAATATAAATGTTGAAAATTGACCTGAGCCTTTTGCAAAAGAAAATTTTAAAGGCAATCGAACTTTAAAATTCAAGCGAATGATTTTCCAACCTGACACTGTTGGTGGGTCAGATGCTTATGTTGTTAATATTTCTGATTTTGACGGCGCCCAATTTAGTCAGCGCTTAGCCTTTGGCGATCCACCGCCGCCACCAACTGAAATTCAATTTAAGCGAAATGGTCAGGAAATTTACGGAATTCCTCTTTATTTAAAAGGTGAAAATTTGACTGGAGATGCAAAAAGCCAGCTTGAGTCTTTCATTAGGGCAGCAAATGCTAATGGTCAAAGGCGAATTACCCAAATTTATGTCGAAAGTGACGGGTTAAAATCCCAACTTGGTGGGCAAATTGGAAATGTTTTAATTCAAACTAAAATTGCTGACCAAAATAGTGAAGAAGAAGGAGATAGCTATGAAGTTGAGGTCTAAAATTTTATTTTTATTACCAAGCATTTTACCAATTATTGCTATTTCGTGTGCTAATACTGATTCAAATTTAAAAAGCATTAGTGATGTTGAAAAATCTTTAACTGATCTAAAAAATAAATTTAATTCTTCGCAAAATAGTAGTTCAGAAAACCTAAATAATTTACTTACAAAAATTAACGAAGAAATTCAGAATTTAAAAAAAATTTTAAACTCTGATAAACTTGGTAAATTCAACCAAGAATCAGAAAAAATCCTATCAAAACTAAGCACTTTTTCCGATAATGACTTACAAAATCAAGAAAAAAATGCTGAATTTCAAAAGACTTTTTCGGAACTTGTTAGTCTAGTTCAAAATCAAAAAGACACTCCAAAACCGCAAAATCCAAGTCCAAGCCCTAACCCAAGTCCTGACCCTAACCCAAATCCAAGTCCAAATCCTGATGCAAATCCAGGGCAAAACCCAAATCCAAATCCAAATCACCCTCGACCTGAACCAGTTTCGCCTGAAAAAATTTCATCATTAACACCTCAAGGTCAAACTTTTACAGAGTTTAGTAAAAAAGATAACAAACGTGTTGTTAAAGATCAATATCAATATGATGACCCTAAAAAAGAGCTAGAATACCATCGAAGTTTGAACAATATTTCTAGTCAAGGTGGGTTCACTACCGCAAGTGTTTTAAAACCTTTTCCTGAAAGTTTTAATCTTCCAAGTTCATCTGTCCTTGAAAAATTAAACCAACAAGCAAAAGATGCTAATCAACCTTATTATCAAAATGCACAATTACGTGGCTTTTCTTTACCTGAAATTGGAAATGATGGTCAAATCAAAGGTATTTTAATTAATAATTTTGTACAACCGCCAGCAGTTCCAGCTTATTGAGGAGGGAAAGAAAAGCGAACCGGTGGGTCAAATCGCAACGGTTTGCCGCGAGTTTTACCAAATGATACTTACCGAAAAATAGCTAAAAATTCGTTCTCTTTTGGAATAAGAAACGGTAAACAACGCGATCCTAATGACAATATTCCAAACCCTGATGCAGAAAAACGTGTAGTTCGTTCAGATATGTCTTTTGGAACAGCGGCAATTCTTGACTTTGAAAAAACAGAAAATGGAACTTATCCTCTAAAGTGATTTTTCATAACAAATGCACACGTTGCTGGAAGTTTGCGACTTGCAAACGATGTGCCGACTGATAAAACTCAAGTTTGAGGTCGGGATGAGTCAAATTATAGTGAAGCTTTTCGACAATATAATACTTGAACAATTACTCTGAGAAAACTAAAAAATACAACTCCAATTCATTCAAAATTGCCAACTTCAATCGGCGAAGGATTTGAGAATTACTATGACAGCGAAGAAGTTCGCGTTAAAGAATTAGAGGGAACCTTATATAATAATGGTCGGGACGGTCAATATGAACGTGACTCACTGCTTGTCCACCAAACACCAACAAAACCTTTAAATGTACGTACAATTGTAATTGGAACAAACGCGCTAAAGTCTTCGCCAAAAGACTTTTCTTCACAAAAGGTGTACCAAAATATTGAAGAAGTTCTTGATTTTGCCGTTGTTGAGGTTAATTTTGACAGTGAGTCTCAAGCAAAAAAAATGACTCAAGATTATTATAATGCAGCTCAGGAAAAAAATCATTATCAAGGTCGTGAAGAAAACTTCCTCGATCCTGAAGTTTATAAAAACATTCCGGAAAAAGATTTTTACGGTTTTGGCTGGCCTTCAACACAAAATGAAAGTCAAAGAACGCTTGACCGTCATGAAAATCCGACTGATTTTGCCAACAGACGCTTCCAAGTCTCGCCTTGATTTAATAAATCTGAAGATCTTTATTTTAATAATAACCCTGAACACAATAGTTGAAAAGGCGGGGGCGAATTTGCTTGAACTCGTTCATACCGTTCTTTTGTAAATCTGCCCGGAATTACCGACTATTTTATTACAAATCCAACGCTAACAAGTTCGTATTTTGAAATTCAACACGCCCCTAATGAAAAAGGTGATGTTTCAAGTCCTTATTTGATTTCGGGGCAAGGCTTTTTAATTGATAATTTTGCCTCTGGTGGTGGAGTTAGTGGAACTTCAATTCGTGATAGCAATGAAAAAGTCTACGGACTCCAATTTGCTTCAGATAATACTGCCTCAGCGGCTTTTGTTCTGGCTTTACGTTCTTATGGCTATGACTATAAAGGTTATTATGGAAAATATAATTTACCTTCTTATGATATAATTTATGGGTCAAAAAACCAATTTAAGTCCTATTTTGATGCAATGTTACAACTTTATGGTGATAAATCTGACAAAAAATTAAAAACTAACTTATTCCCAAATGGATTTAGTGAATCAACACGAAAAGATGTTTTTGCCTCAAAGTCTAATGTTGTTAATTTGCCAGAAGAGATCCAAAAACGCACATATTCACGGGTTGTATCAAAAATTGAAGAGGGCAACTAGTATTTAAACTAAAATTTTTTTCATTATAAATAAGATATGATATTATTTATTTTTTATAAAGTTGGATTTTCATGAAAATAACAAGACATTCTGTCATTTTGAACAATTACATTAAGTTTTCAAATTCCTTTTTTATTAGAAAGGACCAAAAAGGAATACAAATTCTTGCACTTTTAATAATTTCAGTTGTTTTTCTTATCATTTTTGCAATTGGGGCTGGGCTACTTTGAGATAAAAATATATGATGAGTAGGTCCTGCAGCATTTTGGCCTTTGCCTTTTGTTTGAGTTTATTTTGTTTTAGGTCTTTTCCTTAGAAAAAAATTTGTTGATTATTTTGATAATAATTCCATTCTTAAATCTATAAAATTTTTAAAATTATTTTTAATAAGCCGCTTGAGTTTTGGACTTTTGAATAAATTAAGAGATGAAAATTTTGAGAAATACTATAAAAAAGCCAATGAATTAGCAAACATTGACCCCTCAATTGTTTTTTATGGATCATTTGCCGAAAGTATGACTTTTTTAAAATCAGACCAAATTAACGATGTAGATTTTTGCTCAAGTTCTAATTTACGTTATGATTTAGGTGCTAAAAAAACAACAATTCTTGATAATAAACAAATCACTGACCCTTATGATATATCAATTAAAAGTGAAGAATTTAGTTTTATTTTTGTGCCAAAAAAATATCAAACAACTGTTGAAAATTTAACAATAACTTCACCAGTTTACCAAATTGCAAATAAAATTAACAAATTAGTTTTGCTTTCAAATATAAAGAATTTAGACCAAAATTATGAAATTAAATTCAAAAATACTATAGATGATTTAAAGGAAATTTCCAAATTTAATTTACCTTTTACAAAGGTCAAACTTTCCCAGTGCTATTTTGATGCAATTTTACAAAAAAGCCAATATATTTGTGTTTTAAATCAAGACAAAATACTGAATAATATTCAAAAAATTGATTTGAATTTACTTATTGAAAATTTCACTGAAAACATCGAGTTAACCTTGGAAAATCCGTTCTCAAACTATGGAAAACCTTTCAAAATTTCAGTTTTGGAATTAATAAAAGAGCTTGAGAATGACACTAAAATTAAAAATTTACGTCTTGCATTTGATAATAATTTTCATAAATTTTTTAACGATATAATTTTACCTGATCCTCATTATAAATCTGACTCGCCGCTGCTCGAATTTAGCTCAAAAGACGAATTTAATGCTTTCAAAGAAAAACTCGAAATAAGCAATTTATCATTAAATTACTTGAGTCCAAATTTAGTATTTTCATATAAAAATGATCGTAGCATTGATATTAGACATATTTTTGCAATTTTTATTGCTGAGAAATTTAAGGAATTAGAAGAAAATGAAAAATAATTATAAAAAAATTTCCTTATATTATAAATCAACATCTCCCTTTACATACATAATTTTTCGTTGATTTATTTTAGCAATAGTTGTCGGATTAATAGCAGCTGGAATTTTATTTTGGGATCTTTATGACCTTCCGGTTCCGCCATATATTTTTGTTTTTATTCCACTTTGTATTTTGGCCGCCCCTTTGTTTTTACAAACATTAATAAATTCTATTTATTTTTTTGTTAGTCCAAAAATTCTTGGCAAACTATTAGAAAAAAATTGGTTTTTGTGACTAAGTAGAAAATTAATGAAAAAATCTTGGAAAAATATGTCAGAAATTTTATTAGACTACGCTGACTAAAAATTTTTCAATACCTGAGTTTGACAGTTTGATGACAAAAATTCACTTTTTATTTAATACAAATATGCAAAAAACCCGTAAATCCGGGTTTTTTAAAATAGAAGATAAAAATGCAACGTATGGTATAATAATATTATTGTTGCATTTTTTTATTTAGGGAATATCATGGAAAAAAGAAAATTTAAACATTTTAGTTTTGAAGATTTACTAAAAATTGAGTTTTTATTGCAGAACAATAAAAGCATTAGATTTATTGCTAAACAACTTAATGTTTCACCCTCAACTGTCTCAAGAGAAATTAAAAGAAATCTAAATGAATATGGAATTTATGAAGCTAATTTAGCAATAACAAAAAGACAAAAAAGATATTATCATAGGTATTATTTCAAATTTGTTGAGTTAGGAAAATATGAGGAATTCAGCAGAATTTTTGCACTAAAATATGACAAAAAAGTCCATGGAGTTAAGCCGACATATTTTTATATAGCAGAAAATTTTCCGAACATTGAAAGACCATCTTTAAAGACTGTTTTTAATTGAATCAAAACTAATAAATGGGTAATAGTTGGAACGACAGACTCAGAAAATATTACAAAAAAGGCGGAAAAAGAACTAGAAATGCCGCACAAAGATTAGTTCCAGAAGGTTCCCGGATTTACGGGTTTTTTACCTAAAATCTTAATTTTTATTATTTTAAAGTCAACCTTTTACAAAAAAAAAAAAAACTTGGTCTAAGAAAAAATTCTGGTATAATAGAGTCGCTAAGAATGAATTAATAAATTTTGATATTGAATTAAGGGGAAATGAGTTATGTTTTTTGTCTAAAAAATCAGACAGCGCGAATTTTCCATTATGTTTTTAAATATAATGGAATGCCATAAATTTGACCGTTTAGAAATCTACAAATTTATGGCTTTTAATTATTGTTCTTTCAAAACTTCATATATTTTTTTAGGCTCAATGCAAATAAAAAGAGTTTTCTATTTGCATTGAGTTTAAATAGTAGTTTGTATTTTTTATGATTTTTGTCAGTGTTTTAACTAAAAAGGTAGTTTAAATATTTTATAATTTTGCTTTTTAAGTTAAAAACCGGACACTTTTTTAAGATTATCTCATCAAACTGGGAAACTCGGAAAAAATTGGTTTTTGTGACTAAGTACAAAATTAATGTCAAAACATTGGGTAAATAAGGCGGAAATTTTACGTTACGTTGACTAAAAAAATTTTCAATAAAAATACTTATTTATTATAAAAAAAGTTATATAATTATTTATGCAAATAATTATATACGAGGTCATTATATAAAAATGAAAGCATTAGTTTATCGTGGCGATCACAGTATCGCCCTCGAAGATGTTGACAAACCAGTTATACAAAAACCAACAGATGCAATTGTTAGAGTTACCAAAACAACTATTTGCGGTACAGATTTAGGAATTTTTAAAGGTAAAAATCCCGAAGTTGCCTCAGGTAGAATTTTAGGTCACGAAGGTATTGGTATTGTTGAAGAAATAGGTTCAAGTGTTTCTAATGTTAAAGTAGGTGACAAAGTTTTAATTGGCTGCATAACTCCATGTGGTAAGTGTGACAACTGCCGTGTACAGTTATATTCTCACTGCCGTGAAGCAGAAGGTGGTTGAAAATTCGGTTACATGATCAACGGAACCCAAGCCGAATATGTAAGAGTTCCTTTTGCCGATAATAGTTTATATAAATATCCTGATACAATTTCTGACGAAGTAGCTGTTATGTTATCAGACGCGCTTCCAACTGGACACGAAATTGGTGTTCAATATGGTCAAGTTTCACCTGGTAAATCAGTAGCAATTATTGGTGCTGGTCCAGTGGGAATGGGAGCGCTTTTAACTGCCCAGTTATATTCACCAGCTAAATTAATCGTGATTGATTTTGACAAAAACCGTTTAGAAAAAGCCAAAGAATTAGGAGCAACTCACACACTAGTTCCTGATGAAACACTATTAGAAAAATTACACGAAATTGTTGGTCCTGATGGTGTTGATGTGGCAATTGAAGCTGTTGGACTTCCACAGTCATGAGATACTTGCCAAAAAATTGTTAAACCAGGCGGAAATATTTCTGTAGTTGGTGTTCACGGTAAAAAAGTCGACTTTAATCTCCAAAATCTCTGAATTAAAAACATCACCGTTACAACCGGACTAGTAAATACAAACACACTACCAATGCTAATTAACGCTGTTTCAACCGGAAAACTACCAGTTGATGGACTAATTACCCACCGCTTCAACCTTTCTGATATGATGAAAGCTTATGATACCTTCTTAAATGCATCTGACAATAAAGCAATGAAAATTTTCATTGACGCGACAAAATAAAGTTATTATTTTCGTTTATTATTTGTAAATTGTTTTGTAAGACTCGCTGCTTTAAAGTGCGAGTCTTATTTTTTTATTTTAAATTTTTAAAATAAAAAAATAATTCAGTTATAATTAGTCTTGCTAAGAATGAATTAATAAATTTTTTGATATTGGAATTAAGGGGACCTTAATTATGTTTTTTGCCTAAAAAATCAGAAAATGCAAATTTTGGACTGTGTTTTAAAATATGATGCGAAGCCTTAAAATTAACCGTTTACAAAAAAAAAAAAAAAAATGTTTGGCCAAAAATAAAATTATGTTATAATTAACTTCACTTAAGAATAATTAATAAATTTTGGGATTAGAATTAAGGGGGAATTAGTTATGTTTTTGCCATAAAAAAATTAGATAGTGCGAATTATCCATTATATTTTTAATATGATGGAATGCCCTAAATTTAACCGTTTAGAAATCTATAAATTTAAGGCTTTTGGTTATTGTTCTTTCAAAACTTCACATATTTTTTTAGGCTCGCTGCAAATAAAAATGAGTTTTCTATTTGCATTGAGTTTAAATAGTAGTTGTATTTTTTCTTTCATTATGGTTAGATTTAAAATTCAGTGTTTTTGCTTTGATTGTTATTTTTCCTGGGTTTGCCAGTTTGATGGCAAAAATTAAGACAAAGGGTTGAATTTAACACTTCAAATCAACAAATCATGTTTAAAAATCGCGATGGTGTTCCTGTGAACCAAATATTTGAAATAGGTAATTAACTTTTGCCAAAAAAGTTAAAAAGCGTCCAAAACACCAGGACACTTTTTTAAGATTATCTCATCAAACTGGGAAGCTCGGAATAAAAAAATTTTCCCCTAAACTTAAGGTGAAATTTTACTTTGTGATTTGAAGTTTTTAGACTTCCTTTTTAGCAAGATCATCAACTGAGCCGATGAAGGCGAATTCTGATGGGGAAATATCTAAAAATTCACCATCAATAATTCGAATTACTGAGTCAATTGTTTTTTCAAGTGGAACATAAATTCCAGGTTCTTTAGTAAAGGCGGCGGCCATAAAGAAATTCTGGGTGAAAAAGTTTTCAAGTTGAAGCGCTTTACGGACAATTATTTTACTTTCAGCATCAAGTTCATCAAATCCAAGAATCAGAATAACATCTTCTAAGTCTTTGTATTTTTTCATAATTGACTTAGCGGCAATAATTGCATTAAAATGTCTTTCACCAATAACGTTTACCGAAACTGAGTTTGAGGTTGAAACTAAAGGATCGAAAGCTGGGAAAATATTTCTTGACATTTTATCACGTGAGAGCACAAATGAAGAATCAAGGTGAGTAAAGAGCGAAATAGCCGCTGGATCAGAAAGATCGTCCATTGGCAAGAAAACAGTTTGGAACGAAGTAATTGAACCATTTTCATTTTTATAAAGCCGATCTTCAATAAAAGAAACATCAGAGTCCATTGTTGCATGGTAACCACCGATTGAAACATTTTTTTCAAGCGCACTTGAGACTTCATTAGTAGCTTGAATAAAACGGTAAATGTTGTCAATAAATAAAAGCACATCTTCTTTTTCGTAGTCTCGAGCATATTCAGCGGCTGTAACTCCCATTGGCACAATCATTGAACGCGCACCAGGAGTTTCGTTCATTTGGGCAACAAACATTGTTGATTTAGACATTAAATTTGACTCTTGAAGTTCTAAAAATAGCTCAAGACCTTCACGGGAACGCTCACCTGAACCGACAAAAATTGACGAAACTTTTTGTCTTTGTTTTGAAACGTTAAAAATTATTTCTTTCATCAAAACAGTTTTACCAACTCCGGCACCACCAAAAATTCCAATTTTATAACCTTCAAAAATAGGTACAAAAAAATCAAGCGCTTTAATTCCAGTTTCAAGCAATTTGTGACGAACATTAAAATTTTCTTTGGTAACATTAACTGTTGAGTTTATCGGAATTGTTTTTGGCTTATATTGGGCATTATTTTGTGATTGGGCTAAAATGTTAAAAACTTGATTTTTAGCACTAGGACCAACAGGAACTTGTAAAAAAGTGAGTGTATTGACAACTTGGTGACCAACGGCAATTGGCTGAGATTTAGCAATCACAATTGCACGAACTGTATTTGCATCTAAAATTTTTTTAATAACCAAAACTGTCGTGTTTTGGTGCATTGTTAGAGCTTGTTCAAGTTGAATTTTATCAAGATCAGTCTGAAATTTAATTTCAGCAACATTAGTTCAAATTTGGGAAACAAAGCCAATCATTTTTATCTACCTCCGATATTTTGGGCTTTTTGCATTATTGAATCGAGTAATGACTGCTCCATTTTTGGAAATGCAAGCGGAACTTCGAGTTGAGTATTTGTTGTTTTTTCCAAAAATTGGTTAACTACTGTTGCAAAATATGAACCAGCGAGCTGATCGTCAATAAATTCATTATTTGTGTATTTAGCAAAAATTTGTTTGGCAAACGGATCAGTTTCAATTAAGGCCTGAACAAAATTCACGACTTTTGTAGGATCAGCTACATCTTTTAAAAGACCTCAAGAAATTATTTTTATTCCCATTAAAACACTTGTTGGTGAATAATAAGAATAGCCTTTTTGAACTAAAAACTGCTCAACTTGTGATCCTTTAAAAAGTAAATCTGAAGTTTCTTTATTAAGATCATAGTCTAATTTTGCCAATTTAATCTGCTTTTGGTAGTTATAGTATAATGATGAAATTTCTTTGGAAATTGCGCGAATATTTTTTGCTTGAACTGATGAACCTGTCCGCGAAACACTAAGTCCAATATTTACTGCAGGAATTTTACCTTCGGCAAAAAGTGCTGAAGAAGTAATAATTTGACCGTCAGTGATTGAAATTACATTTGAAGAAACAAGTGCGGTAATATCATTGTCAACAGTTTGAAGAATTGGCAAGGCTGTAATTGATTTTCGTCCAATAAAACGACCTGAACGCTCTAAAAGTTTTGAGTGGGCAAAGAAAATATCAGCCGGAAAAGCTTCTTTTCCAATTGGCTGATTAGTTAAAAGAGCTACCTCACGCCAAACGCTAGCATGTTTAGAAAGATCATCAAAAACAATAACAACATCGTAATTATAACTAAGATTTTCAGCGTGTGCCATTGCAAAATAAGGAGCTAAATATTGGTCAAATGGACTTGTTGAAGCTGCATGAAGAACGATTGTGTTATTCATTGCCCCATTTTTTAATAAATCATGGTATAAAGAGACTAAATTTTGCCGTTTTTGACCAATTGAGACATAAATACATTTTGTTGTTGGCGAATTTTTCTGATTAATAATTGTGTTAATTCCAATATGTGTTTTTCCAGTTTGACGATCGCCGACAATAAGTTCACGCTGACCAAATCCAATTGGGTTAAAAAGATCGATTGACAAAATTCCGGTATAAACTTGACGATCAAGCAATTGACGTTGTAAAACACCGGCAGCAGTTGCAAAAGCTGAATGACGATAAGTTAAAAAAGTTTGTGGTCTGACTGATTTTGGCTCAATTATATTACCAGAAAGATCGATAATTTTCCCAAAAAATTCCATTGAAGTGGCCACCCGGTCAAAATCAGGTAACTCAACAAGTTCGTCATTAATTTCAACTTTACCTTTTTGGTTGTTAAAAAGTAAATAAGCTTGCATGTATGAGGCTTGAATTACTACCGCTTTAATTTCGGGTTTATTTTTAATTTGAAAAAATTGCTGCTCTTTTCAGTTGTATTGTCCTTTAACTAAAATAACATAGTCTAAAACTGAGGCGACACGTAATGACATTATTTTTCTCCTTGTTCTTGATTTTCAGAATTATTTTCAACTTTTTTTAATTGATTTTTTTTATAAACTAGCAATCTTGAAATTACAGCAATTGAGACTAAAATTACTGAAAGTGTCCCGACTATTAAATAAGCAAGATTATTTGCTAACCATTGACTTTGCTGTTCGCTGTTGAATTGTTCAATAAGTGCTGAAAAATTCTGAATTGGATCAGAGTTTTGTTGAGAGTTATTTGTTGAAGAAGATCCTTGATTTGCCTGAGGTTTTTCGTCAAAATAAGCAACATGACCTAATATTTGGTTTAAAAGATTGATTTGGCGTCCAAGTTTAGTCATTGCCACAAATTGATTAACTAAATTCGAACTTATTTTGTTAGACTCATTATGAAAAAGGGCAACTTTTTCGTGCGCCTGAGCAAAATAACGGTTAATATCTTCGCGAGTTAAATTCAATTTTTTGAGATTTTCGTCAAATTGTTTTTCTTTTTGTTCTGCTGCTTCTTTGTCAACTGCGTTTGGTTTTGCCAAATATTGGAAAAATTTGTCTTGAAGAACAATTAGGTTTAAAAAATAAATTAAATAATAATGAGATCAAGCTTTATTATTGTCAATTTCTGATTTTTTTAAGTAAGATAAAAACTGAAATTGTGAAGCCGAAAACACCGTTGCATTAGAAGAATTTATATAATCTTGAGCCAATTTTTTCTGAGCATCAAGAAAATCTTGGTTATAAAAAACTTTAGTTAATAAATAAAAGAAATTATAAATTGTTGTCTGTGAACCTGGAGAATAATAACGAATTTGGTCAAAACTAAACTGGTCTTGAATATTGAGTGTTGAAAAAAACTGGTCAATTACAGCAGTTACACCTAAATTTGAATTGTATAAATTTGTTGTTATTGCTTGTTTTTGAGCCGGAGTTGCCCCTTCAGGAAAATCAGTATAATGGGGAGTATCATAGACTTTTTCAGCTTTTGACTTGTCAGCCGGATCGCGAACTTGATTAACAAAGTCAACAATTTTTACTTTTGCATTAATTTTGTTTCCATCTTCTGAGACTGATTCAATAAAATATTTAAAACGTGAATTTAACGGATTTAAGAAGAAAAAAATGTTATTTTTTTCTTCTTGTGATGCTGAATTATAATGGTCAACTACTTGTTTAGGCGTCCAAGTTGCATATTGAGGTGCAATAATTGGCGGCAAATCGGGAGCAATTCGCACTTCAAATTCGGGTTTTTCGGCTACATCAGGTGGATTCTGGTTGGTAATTTTTTTAATTGCAAAATTAATTTGTTCCTGGGCTGATTGAGATGAGCTTGGATTTGGCAGTTGATTTAAAGTAAAATCAAGTAAAAGCGACTGTTTTTCAAAGTAGTTTTTAATTCAGTCATTTCAAGAAGTTATTCCTTCTTTGCCAATTGGCTTGCTTGCTAACAAAAGGTTTTCTTCAGTATCAGATTTGTCGGCAAATTTGTCAAGGTTAAAATTCTTTTTATAAACAGGAAATTCTTCTTCTTTAAAAAGATATTGTTTATATTGGGATGTAAGTCCTTGGAAATAAGTCTTAATTCGATTTTCAAAATCTTTGCCTTTGAGCGTGTTTGGAACTTCTGTTACTTTTGAGGTTTTAACATTATTTATTTTTTCATAATTATCATCATTGTTAGTTCCTCATTCAAGACCTTGGTAGTTTTCTTTGTCAAAACTAACATCACCACGTTTTAGTTTTAGATTATTGGCAAAAGCAAAAGGACTAATAATATTAAGACCAAATTCACTTGGGTTCTTTTTTAGACCTTCACGGTTTCGCTTGAAATAATCACGAAGTTGAATTCAGAAAAAACTTTGCTGTAGTTTTTCTTCAAGATTATCACGAGTTTTTGAAGCAATATCAGCAAGTTTAATTTTAATATCTTCGTCAACTTTATCAATAAATTGGTCAATTAATGATTCTTTTTGAGCTTCTCAGTAAGCTTTATTTTGCCTTAGCTCTTCTTCAGTAATTGGCTCGGCCTTTTTTTCACTTGTACCTGCTGAGGCTTGTCCGCCAGCGTTTTGGCCAGAATTTGCTGGTGGATTTGCAGGAGGCTGACTTGGATTTGCAGGAGATGGGGTAGTTTGTTGAAATTCAACAACAGGAGGGCTAAAAGTTGAAGCTGATGAAAGGAAAAATAAAGAAGAAATTGAAAAGACTGATAAAATAGGCGCAAAAACTAGTTTATTTTTTAATTTTTTAGACATGATTCACCTCGGTTTGAACTAAAAAAAACAGTTGCATCAAACGGTTTTGTTCATTTTCTTGTTTGGCAAGCATATAATTATTATACAATTCTAAATTTGAGCTTAGCTCTAAATTTGCTTGCATTTGCAATTTGTGCAAAAGTGTGTTTTTGCTTTTTTGATTTGATTTTTTCTGAATATAATATTCTTTTTTATCAGTTTTATAAAAAATCAAATCATCATAAAGTCGAATAGAAGCGCTATTTTCTAAGGAAAAAAGTAATGATTTGTGGGCAAAAAAATAAAAAATCCCGGAAGAAATTTCGATTTTTATGAGCGAAAAATCAAGATTTGAGACAATAAATGGTTCAAGTGGTGCAAAATATTTTTCCTGTTCAATATTAATATATATTTTGCAATCTTTAAAATTTATAGTTTTATTTTCAGGGGTTAAAATTCGGAAATTTCAAAGTTGTGATTCCATTTAAAAAATTCCTTTCGGTTTGCTCTTAATCAAGTTTAGCTCTTCAATTTCTAGCTCACGTTCAATTTTTAAAATTGTTGTCTTAAGACGTAAAATTTTCTCCTCGATTTCTTTTAAAAGGGTATTTTCGTGAATAAGTTTATTTTTATAGACGATAAATTGTGACTCAAGCAGTAAAACTTGCACCGATGTGGCAAAATATGTTTGAATTTGGGTTTGGTAAAATTCTTCAAAATTAGGGAAAAAACGGACTTTATCAAGGTTAGCTTTGAATTTGTCAATTGTTTCTTGAGTTGTTTCCATATTAAATTCAAACTGGTTTAAAGGGAAAATTGTTGCAATAAAATTGGGAATTTTATTTGAATAAACGGCCATTTTTACTGATGAAAACTGACGAGTTTTGAGTCCATATTCAATAACTTGACCAATTTTTACTGAATTTTCAAAGGAATTGTCTAAATTTTCAAAACTAGTTATGATTTTCATATTGTTTTTCTTTGCAAAATTAATTGCCCGAACACCAAGAGGAACAATAAAATCCTTTTCAGTATAATTTTCTAAAATTTTAGCTTCAATTTGATCAAAAAAGTTTTGCGTATATTTTTCATTTGATGAAGGATAAATTCAAAGATTAATATTCTGACGGGCAAAAGCTTTTTTGGTAAGTAGTGACAATTTTGCACTAAATGATCTTTGTGGACTAAATTGAGCAAGTAAAAACTGGCCAATCAAGAAAAATTCATAAACATTTCTTATTGTTCTTAAAAGAAGGTTAATTTGGATTAGAGAAATATTTCGATTTAGTGAAACTAAATCATAAATTTTGATGAAATTGTCTCTTTTTTCCTTTTTTTCATTTATGTTCATAATTTAAGACTCCCAAATTAAAGTATTTATCCTTTTTTATTTGGCTGGTTTTGATCTTCTAAACTTGATGCCAAAGAAACTTCGCTGAAAATAACCTTAAGTGTTTTTGTTTGCGGATCTAGAAAAACAATGCATCCTTCGACAACTTCAACAAAACGGCTTTTGTTGGCAATAAAATCTCAAGCAAGTGTGTTTAGATTCCCAAGAAGTGCTGAAAATCTTGAATCAGAACTATCTGAATAAAAATTACTTGCTCTAACATTTGAAGACTCAACCTGAGCAATTATCGGAACAAGCCCTTTTGAACCAAAACGACTTGAACGTTGCCAAGAAATAACAAAATTTTTAAACACTAATTCTGTGGTTGACTTATAAGAGTCAATAACTTTTTTTTGGTATTTTTCTTTCATTGAGGATTTTGCTTTTTGCGAAGATACAAGCAGAGTTAAATTCATTAGTGCATCAAAACTAATGAAATTAGGGTGATTAATTAAATCATAATAGTCGCGAAACTCTGTTTTTGTATCAATTTGGGTTGGATTTGCTTGCTTTTTTGTTCCGAAAATTTTCATGATTTGTTCCTTATTTTTTAACTTTTAGATTTGGAAATCTTAGATCTAAGATGAACCTATTTGTTTGTTTTCAGTTTTTTCTTTTTGATCTTGAGATGATTTGTTTTTTGTTGTTAGAATTAAAGTATTTTTACCAATTGCAATAAATAAATTTGTCAAAACAAAAATTGCTAGTAAAAGAGTTAAAATCCCAAGAAAATAGAAACTATAGTCAATATAAAAAACTGATACTAAATCTTTTTGGTAGTCTTCTGGCTTAACTTGTGAAACGACTGAAGTATAAATATCAATATTCAATAAATAAATGAAATTAAAAATTGTGTATAAAACAATAAAAAAACTTACCATTAATTTCATCCAAAGCGGAAATTCGGGTTTAATTCTGACAAGAGCAAAATAAATGGTAAGGAAAAATACTAGCTGAGTTGAGTTTATCCAAATTGTCTCATGAACTGAATAACTTAAATATGAGACAACGAAACTTACAATAAAAGATAACAGAATAAAAATGAATGGAAGAGTATTTAATTGATAATCTTTAATTTTATTTTTTAGTCGAGTAAGATTTAAAACAAAATAAAGAATTAATAAAACAACATGAATCGAAATACCAATTATTGTCGGCAAATAATTAGGCACGATATTATTTCCAAAAGGAAGAAACTGAACAAAATTACTTATCGAATAAACAGTTATATAAACACTATATATAAAAATTCCAATAGCAATAAAAATTAAGACCGAAAGTGCTGGAGTATATTTTTTAAGTCGAATAAAACTTTGACGGTAAAAATAAATTTGCGGACTATAATATAATAAAGTTAATACTAAAACTCCCATTAAAATTGCAATTAAAATTAACGAATTAGTTAGTTTTGCAACTTCTGTGATAAAAGTATAAATTCAATTTGCAACTGGATTGTCATAAGTAACGGTCGAAACTGATGAGTTTTCAGGGGTCGAAAAGACCATTGAGGCAAAAATTCCAAATAAAGTACCTGATGTAACAATAGCAGAAGCCAAACTTATATGCTTAAAAGTGAAAAGCTTTTTATAGTCATAGTTAATTTTGTCATCTGTTCGCCCTAGCCAAAGTCAAAGGGAATAATCAAGTAAAATATAAATAAAAATTTGGGCAGAAATGCCAAGAATATGACTCCATTCTGTCGTTAGTCAAGCAAAATAAACAACTAAATTGACTAGTGAAAGGAACAAATATACTGATAAAATTATGTATTTATGCGTTTTATTTTTAAGGCCGAAAAATTTTAAACCTTTAAATAAAAAGATAATACTAAAAAATAATAAAAAAACTGATCTTGCAACTCTTGGAGCAATAAATTCGCGAATTTCATCATCAATAGGATTAAAAATTAGCGAAATACTTGAAACCCTTGAAATCGGGGCATTTTGGTCAATATCTACTATGTTCAGGAATGATCGACGGGCGTCAAAGAAAATTGCCGTGCTTAAACCGAGCAAAAATAGAATAAAAAGGACGCGAAGAAAAATACGCGCTAAATTCTTCTTGTCTTTCTTAGCTGGTTTTGCATTTAAGCTATAAGCCTCAGCACTAACCGCATTCATTTTGACCTCCTTTTTCGTGTTGAAATGCTAACATTATAACCTTTTTTTTTTTTTTTTGTTGACAAAAATGTAAAAAAAATTGCCTAAAAAAATATCTAATTTAAAATAATTTTTGTTTTTAGTGTTTTACTTTATAATTTTAGAAATGGTTAAAAAATTAATATTTAGTGATATTGACGGAACTCTTTATTGCGCTGATTTTTCCGTTGATAAGGAAACAATTGATTTTCTAAAAAATAATAAGGATAACTTTACCTTAATTTTAAATACAGGTAATCCTTTGGGCTCAAGAATTTTGCAAACAGCAAAACTCTTAGAAATTCGCTATGTTTTGACATCTAATGGTGCTTTGTTTAGTGATTTAAAAGAGGACAAACATACTTTAATTCACGGACCAATTTCACAAAAATCACAAGATTTTGTTTTTAAAATTGCCAGAGATTTAGATATGCAACTAAATTTTTGAACAAGCCAAAAATATTTTAGCTTTAATTTTAAAGAGCAAAATTATTCCTATTTTAACTACCCACTTTTGGATCCTGAAAATGAGGTATTTTTTACTGATAGCCCACAAAAAGATGTAATAAAATTAGAATTAATTGGCCCAAGCCAAGCTTTAGAAAAGGCTTATAAATTATTAGAAGAAGATGGCGATCTTGAAGGCGTTTTAATTAATAATATAAGTATTGAAATTGGTAAAAAGGGAACAAATAAAGGAAGTGCTGTTGAATTTGTAGCAAAAAGTTTTGGAATTGATGTCCAAAAAACAATGACAATTGGCGATAGTCCTAATGATATTTCAATGCTTGAAAAAACTAGTTTTTCTTATGCAATGGCAAATGGCTATGAAATTGTTAAAAAAACAGCAAAACTCAACACAAGCGCTTGCAATCAACAAGGGCTAGTTTATGCAATTAAAGACTTTTTATATCGAACAAAATTTGACTAAAAAAGTGTTTTAGTCAAATTTTGTTTAGTTTTTCTAATATTAAAATAATTAAAAAGTTTAAATTCAATTAATTTTAAATGGTTTTTTCTGTTGTTTGATTTGATAAAAATAAGCAACAAGTTGGATTGTCGAAATCAAGAAACCAATAATTTGAAAAATGAATGACGGAAGGTAAACGTCATTTTTTTCAATAACAAATTGCAAGAAAAAGTAGATCAGTCAAGCAAAGTTTAAGAGAAATAAATTTAGCAAAAAAGTAAGTGGGATAAATTTAGTTGTTTTGTTTTTAATACCTAACAAAGTTTGTGGTAAAAAGGCAATATTTACGCAAAATCCGGCAAAAATTCCGAGATATTTAGCATAAAAAACAAGATTTCCTAAAGAAATGTTGGCCCAAAAGAAAATTCCAAGTAGTACAATCAGTAGAAAAACTGTTAATGCAAAAGACAAAAAACTAAAATTTATTAGTTGTCTTCTTGTTGTTTTTGCTTTAAAAATATAAATTTGAGCTAAAAAAATAAAAGTAGAAAGTCCGCTAAATACTTGCGGAATAAAAACTTGTAAATCACGAATTGCAAAGCCTAAAAGTGCAAATCCAAAAATTCCCAAATAGTAAATTCATCAGCTTAATAATGAAACTTTTGGTGGTTTTTTTGCTAAAAAAGTATTTATTACTAAAGGTAAACCGATTATCGAAGTTAAAGAAGCTGCAATTCAACCAATTATTGTTATATATGTCATATCTCCTGCCTAAAAAATGAACATTATACTACAATAATAAAAAAATAATAATTGTTACACCAAAAAATATTAAAGTAGAAATTGAATCTGTTACAGTTGCTAAAATTGGCGCTGACATAACAGCAGGATCTCTTTTTGTTGCTTTTGCAATCATTGGAATTATTGCACCAAGAATTTTAGAAAAAATAATTACAGTTAAAAGTGAGAATGATGAGGCAAAAGAAATAATTAAAACATAATCGCGAATCGTTAAATTTGAGATTGAATTTTCGGGAATTTGCGAGTTTTTAATCTCGCCTGAGAGAGTAAAATAAATTACTAACCGTATAAAGTTAAGAACCATCAAAACTGTGCCAACAATAGCTCCAACGCCAATTTCTTTTAAAAGAACCTTAGAAAAAAAGTTAGAACGATTAATTTCCTTTAATGAAATCGAGCGGACAATTGTTGTTGCTGATTGGGAACCAGCATTTCCGGCTGATCCAGAAATTACCGGGATCATTGAGACAATTGTGGTAATAAAAGATGAAAGGCCAATTGATTTAATTGAATCATTTTCGCTAATTGCATCAGTGAATTTTTGAATAATAAATTGTGACAAAGTTGAACCAAACATTAAAATTATTAGTCAAAAAACACGGGATTTAACAATCTGGATTATTGTGGTTTTAAGATAAGAATCCTCAACTTCTTGCGGTAAAATTCCGGCTAATTTATAAATATCGCTTGTTGCTTCTTCTTTAACAATGTCAATAATATCATCACTTGTAACCATCCCAATTAATCTTTGGGCGGTATTTACAACTGGTAAAACGGAAAAATCATTTTTAGCGAAAACTTCAGCGGCATGCTCTTTTTTGTCAGTTGTTACTAAAAAAGGAACTTGAAAAACTATTTTTTCAATATTTAAATTAGGATCAGAAAAAACTATATCTTCAAGTGTCGCAGCGCCAATCATTTTTTTTTGCGAATCAACAACATAATAATAATGGACCAATTCAGAAATATCTTTATATTTACGGATTTTTTCAAGCGCTTGGGCACAAGTTAATTCATTTGAAAGATAAACAATATCAACGGACATAAAAGAGCCGATTTGATTTGAATTATATTGTAAAAGTTGGTTAACCCTTTTTCTTGTATCTGGATCAATATTACGCAAAATTCGTTTGGCAACATTATCAGGAACTTCATCTAAAAGCTCAACAATTTCATCAGCATAAAGTTCATCAAGAAGTTGATTCATCATCTCATTTGGCAAACTGATGACTAATTCTGATTGAATTTCAGGTGAAAAAAAGGTAAAAATTTCGCCGGCTGTAACGGTGTCTAACATTCTAAAAAATAAAAGACGCTGAAATTGACTAAATTTAGATACTTCTTCAGCTACTTCTGAAAGTGGTTTTTGGTTTGTGTATTCACGGACTTGATTAATTTTTTTATTGTTTACTAAATCAATTAACAAAGAACTTTTTGGTTCAAAATTTTGCATTAAATGTTATTTTTTAGCAGTATTTGTTTGACTTGAATTTAGTTCTTTTGTTAAAACTTCAGTAAAAGTTTCAAGATTTGTAACCTTAAAAAAATTTGCATCACGAACAATCACAACCTCACCACTTTGTTCTGAAACAACAACTGTTATTGAATCAGAAACCTCAGAAATACCTAAAGCAGCCCGGTGGCGGGCGCCATATCGGTCTTCAAGTGTTGATTCAGAAACCGAAAAATATGTTGAGGCATACAAAATTCGGTCATCAACAATAATAACTGCCCCATCATGCAATGGCGAACTTTTTTGAAAAATAGCGATTAAAAGCGAGGAATTTATTAAAGAATCAATTTTTACCCCGTCAGTACGGAGACTATCAAGAAGAATGTTACGTTGCAAAGTGATAATTGCACCGACTTTATTTTTGGACAAATATTTAACTGCAAAATAAAGTTCATAAACTATTTTTCTTTGTGTAGATATGCCTAAATCAACAAAACTACGACTAACTTTGTTTTTATGCAGTGTTTTTATATGATTGTAAACAAAAAAGACTGCAAAAAAAAGACCTAAAACTAGGGTTAATGCTGAAATTATCAAAACAACAATATCTAAGTCCATAATAGCCCCTTTTTTACTTTATTTAAAATATTATATATTAATTTTTTGTTTTTGACAAACAATTAATTTTAATTATTTTTTACAGCTTTTTACTACCGAGTTTCCCTACTTGATGAGATAATCTAAAAAATTGTCCGATTTTGGGGACTTTTTTAACACTCATGAAAGAAAAATCTATTTGCTAATCCAAATAAAGCAAACTAAAAAAGCTAAAATTTTAACTTAAAAAGCAAAATCATAAAAAAATACAACTACTATTTAAACTCAATGCAAATAGAAAGCTCGTTTTTACTTACATTGAGCCTAAAAAAATATGTGAAGTTTTGAAAGAACAATAATTAAAAGCCTTAATTTGTAGATTTCTAAACAGTTAAATTTAAGGCATTCCATTATATATAAAAACATAATGGAAAATTCGCACTATTTAATTTTTTTATGACAAAAACATCCTTAATTCCCCCTTAATTCTAAAATCTAAATTTACTAATTTATTCTTAAGTGAGTTTTATTATAACATAATTTTATTTTAGAACAAGCATTTTTTTTTTTTTTTTGCAAAAGGCTAATTTCAAAATTATAAAAATTAAGTTTTTATCCTCAAAAAACCCGGATTTATCGCTATTTTTGCATATTTATATTGACTAAAAAGTAAATTTTTACAATCAAGCCGTAAACTCAGGACAAACAATTATTTTTAATTATTTTTTTCAACTTTTTACTTTTTAAAAAAATATAAACTCCTTTTTCCTAAATTTTTTAAGAAAAAGGAGTTTATATAAAAGATTAAACAAAGTAAATTTTTTAAATAATACCAGCACCGTATAAAATAAACATAATCACAACAACAAGAATTACAGCAATCAAGGCAAAAACGATAAATCATAAAACATAAGAAGGAAGACCTCAAATTGTTGATTTTTCGGTTGCAACGATAATAATTTCTTCATCTTCATCCACGCTTGAAGTTGAAGCGGCAATTACTCGGGTAGCCTCGTCAACACTTAAATCACCAAGTCCAACTGAAAGTCCGCCAGATGATTGGACATTATAACCGCCAAAGCCACGTTTTGTGTTAAATAATTCATCATCAACGATTGAACTGTGATCACTACGGCTCAGATCTAGGAAAGCTTGATAGACAATTCCTTGGAATAATGGGATAATTGCTGGAAATTTATTTAGTTCTAAAGTCCCAATTTGTGGATAATAAGGGTGAATTTTAACTCAAGAATAATCAAGAACTGGCTCAACTATTTTTGGGATTTCGACTATTTGCGGAATTTCAACTATTTCAATTCGGGGAGGTTCGACTATTTCAATTTTAGGGATATCAACTATTTCAACAATTTTTTCATGAACAATTGGGCGACCATGTTTTAAAACTGAAAGTGGATCAACGTGATTGAAACTATCAGGGTGATTTCAGAAATTAATTACTTTTAATAAATAGTCAATTGAAATTCCTTTTTTGGCAAAAAGGTATTTACATGCTGGACAATTTTTGGCCTCAAGTAAAAAAGTACGATACTTTTGACAAAAACGGCAAGAATAAACATGTAAACAAGAGGCACAATTTTGGTTAAAAAGTGCATCTGACTCAAATAAATTATATCTTAAAAGTGCTCGAGATTCATAATAAGGATAAAATGAAAGTTCAGCAATTTTTTGTTCAATGTCGATATTTTTACTTTTAAGAATTAGCTGGCATGCTTGACATTTTCGGGCTTCACGATAATAAGCAGCTAATTTGCGGCATTTTGGACAGAAGAAATTATGATTGCAAGCTGGACAAGGCGAATTATAAGTTTGCTGTCAAATTAATGAGGTTAATTTTTGGAGATCATTTGTTCTTAGTTCTTTTAATTTTTTCTCAAGGTCAAAGTTTTGCTGCTTAAATTTAGCAAGGCAGGCTGGGCAATTTTTGGCCTCAAGTAAATAAGTTGCATATTTTTGACATCACTGACAAGATGCATTATGAAAACAAGCCTTACATTTAATATTATTTGCTAAATTATTATAATATGAATTGCTTCGGAGTAAATTTATCTTAGCATCAAGGTCAAAATTTTGTTCCTTAAATTTAGCAAGACAGGCTGGACAATTTTTGGCCTCAAGTAAATAGGTACGGTATTTTTGACACCAAGCACAAGTTGCATTATGGTTGCAAGCTTTGCAATTTATAGTTGATTTTAATGAAGCTAAATGACTAAAATGTGAATTATCACGAAGTAAATTTATCTTAGCATCAAGGTCAAAATTTTGTTGCTTAAATTTATCAAGGCAAGCTGGACAATTTTTGGCCTCAAGTAAATAGGTACGATATTTTTGACACCAAGGACAAGTTGCATTATGGTTGCAAGCGACACACTTGCTAAAATAAGGGTTTTTTAATAAATAAGAGGGGTAGCTCGGATGTGAAAGTTCACGAATTTTTTGGCTAATACTAATATTTTTAGCTTCAAAAAGCGCCTTACATTTAGGACAATTTTGAGCCTCATTTAAATAAGTGCGATATCTTTGACACCAAGAACAAAGGGCATTATGAACACAAGTTTTGCAAATTTTTGGCTCTTTTTTGGAAAAGCTAACAATTTTTTGGGCAGGAAGTCTTAGTTGGGAAATTTTTTCAAGATAGTCAAAATTTTTTTGCTTAAATCTATCAAGGCAAGCTGGACAATTTTTGGCTTCAATTAAATAAGTACGATATCTTTGACATCAAGAACAACTTTTATTATGTCCACAAGTCTGACAAGAATGAGATGAGTCTGAATTTTCAGGAGAAAAATCGCAATATTCTGAATGAATTTGGTGATTTTCTTCTTGAGCAAAATTTTCAGCTGTTTTTGACGAATAAATTTGATCTTCGGACTGATCATGATCAGAGTGATTGTCTTTTTCTAAAAGTTCATCTTCAAATTCATGGTCACTGACTTTTTCAACTAATGCTTGACTTACTGAGTCAACTTTTTCAAGCAATTCATTGTCAAATTCATCAGAAATATCTTGATTAAAAACTAAATTTGGCGAAATTTTAGCTAAATTTTGCTCATCTTCGTCTAATGATGAATTAAGGTCATCTTCTTGGTCTTCGTCTTGGTCAAATTCTTCTAAAATTTCAGAATCTTCTTCTAAATTAGATTCAGGAGTCTTTTGTGCTGAAATTTCTGAGTTTTCTAAATTAACTAAAGAAGAATTTTTGTCATCTTTTTGGTCTAAATCATCTACTGATTCAATAATTTCAAGCTCAACTAAATGACAAGGACATTCACTATTAAGTTCTTCAAGATGATTTTCATCATCGCAAACTGGACACTCAATTGGATGATCGGTGTTATTTTGCTTTAATGCATAGAGAATTTCTTCAATAGTTTTCTCATTTTCAGTAATTAAAATTTCGGTTTTTGGTTTTTCTTTGTTTATTTTAGATTTTAAACTTTGTAAATCAAAATCTTGTGATTGCTCCAAAGTTAAATTTTTAGGTTGACTAGTTTTTTGATTTGGCTGAGTTGATTCATTTAGATTGAAATTCGGGTCATCAGCCAAAATTTTAGCTATAAATTGTTCTTTTTTTTCTTGACTAAGTGACCTAAAATTAATCGCTAAAGGAAAGGAAATTACAGATCCAAATTTCTTATTACGCAAAACTCAAAGTCGAACTGGTGTTTTAAGACTTTCAATTTTTAGAAAAACATCAACTAGAGAGTTAAAAAGACCAACGGTTTCCTTTGCGAATTTTAGCCTATAATAACAGTCTTTTTCATTGTGAAACTCGTCACAAATCTCTGTGAGATAAAATCTTAACGTTTTGGTTTTGTTCATTTTTCTAGCGACTTCTTTTTGATCTTTATATTTAAAGTAATGTAAATTATAGTGTAAAATTTGTAATTATACTAATAAAAAATAAATTTTGCTTTTGAACAAACGCAAAATCTATTTCAATTTTAACATAAAACTAATAAATTTTAATGTTATTTTCACAAATTTTTCTATTTTTACATTTTAGTTTTGATTTTTTGCCTTTTTGAAAATTATACTATAATTTTAAAGCATATTTTAATTTTTTATATATTATTTTTTGCATTTTTTTTCATTTAACAAAAAAAATTGCAAAAATAAAAATTAAAGGGCTTATAAGACGAAAAAAGCTATAAATTCATAGCACAAAATTTATTTTCAGTTTTTTTAGATATATTAATTTATTAGTTTATCCCGAGTTTCCCGGTTTAATGAGATAATCTTAAAAAAGTGCGTGCCGTTTTTGGCCTTTTTTAACTTTTTTGGCAAACCCAGGAAAAATAACTATCAAAGCAAAAACACTGAATCTTAAATCTAACCATAATAAAAGAAAAAATACAACTACTATTTAAACTCAATGCAAATAGAAAACTCGTTTTTATTTG
>NZ_JAWPGQ010000014.1:0-18956 GCF_033343935.1 Mesomycoplasma ovipneumoniae
GTTAGCTTTACTTTAACAGTCTCATTTTGGTTTGAGGTGACTGAGAAAGTCTTTAACTCAGGAGATGAGTAGAATTTTTCAGACTGGATACTTGATTTTTCAAGATCTGGGCTGTAATTATCAACGCTTTTTTGGAGTAAAAAGCCAACAGAAGTTTGAATATCTTTATTTTTTGTCTCGTTAGTAATACTTAAAATTGAATACTCTGAACCAGCCTCAACTTCTTTGTCAAAATCTAATTTTAATACTAAATTTGAATCAACAGTTCCGCTTGCCTCAATAGTTTTATTGTCTTTTGAGTTTTGAAGAACAACTTTGATACTGTCGCCAGCCAAAAAAGTATCGCTAACTGGGTCAAATGATAGCTCAGCTGCAATTTTATTATGAGACTGGGCAGTTTGGACTACTTTGATAATTTTTGCCGTACTTGCCACGGTAGCAAAATTACGCTGCTGAACAGATTCTTCTTTTAATTGCTCACTAAATTCAATTTTTTGACCGTCAAGCAAAATCTCACTAACTGTATAGTGGCTTAATTTGTCAAGATTTTTAACATCAAATTCAACTTTGTTTAGTCCGGCTTCATATTTAATTTCTTCAGCCTGAGCTGAGGCAACTGTTCCAGTTGCGTTATTTTTAAGGAAAATAGTAGCTTTTTTTAGTGAAGAATTTGCTCTTTTATTATAGTCTGGATCTTTTGTGGTAAAGCTAACTGTCAATTTTGCACTGTCTTGAGTAGGCTCAGCTGAAATTGAAGCTATATCACTAAGAGTATAAAAATAAGGTAAGTTTTCAGTTTCTTGTTGGTTTAGGTCAATAAATTTATACTCTAAATTATTAAAAGCCTCATCTTGGCCTGGGGCTGGATCTAATTTGAAAAAAGTATATTTTTTCCCAGCACTAAGGCCTTCTAATTTTACTGAAAGGATATTGTTTGTAAGAACTGAGTAATTAGGAGTTGCACTTGAATCTAAAGGTTTAGACTTAACTTCTTGGCCGTCTTCAGATTTAAAAATTGCATTAAATTGTTTACCATTTAAATAACGGTTAAAATTTGGATCAATATAAATTGAAGCCTTAGCATCTGTTAGACTAATTGACTCAAAGTTAGCACCGATTATTTTAACTTTTTGGAAGGTAGTTGTAAATCTTGCATTTAAGTCAAGAATTCCTTCTGAGCTGAAAAAATCAGTTTTTCCGAGTATTTCAACATCAGCAACTTGGTATTGAGTCTTAGGATCAAGATTTTTAAGATCAAAATACATAACAAGCTTGTCATCTTGTAACTCGTGCCGAGTTGGACTAACAAGAGCAGACCCTGCTTGGCTAACAGGAACTTGCCTTGCTAAATCTGCAAGATTTAAATTAATTGTTTCTGTTAAGTTAGTAAAGCCGGGCTGACCAAAGACTATTTTGGCATTTAAGTCTAGATTTGCCTCTTGGATATTTTTAAAGTCTCCAGCAATTGTTACCTTAGCAACTGCACTTGTCTGGTCAACACTTTCAAAGCTAATGTCTGAAACATAATATTTGACAAAAAACTCGTCAAAAGGTAAGTTTTGCTGTGTTTTTTTGTTAGGATCAAAATTGATTGCAACAGCAACCTCTGGATAGTCAGCAATGACGATTTTTTCAAGCTTATAAGTTGTTGAGCTCTCAAAGTTTTCAAGTTCGAATTTAATTTCTGAACCCTGAGGGATGCTTGCTTTTGATTTATAAACTTTTTGGGGTTCGTCTTTTTTGTGATAGTATAAATAAAGTTCTTTGTCATTCAAAAAAGATGAATCAAGCCCAAAGCCAAAAGTGTATTCAACTTTTGAGGCAAGAATTTTTGGTTCTAATTTAATAAAAGTCTTAAGATCCGAAATTGAAGTAATAAAATTACGACTTGGTGAGCCAGTCTCGAGGCTGTTGTCTCAAGCTAAATTTAAATAGTCATACCCATCTCTGTTTTTGGCAAAAACAGAATTTGGACTTATGCCATCAAAGACAACCTTGCTAAGACCGTATTTTGTTTTGTTGGTTAGACCTTTTGGCTCAAAGCTAATTTGGTAAGAATTTGTCTGATCTGTTCTTCTAAAAACACCACTAACTGGAAGAATTGAACTGTCATCTAAATATAAATGCCCGCGAGTTCCTTCTAAATTATCAACTGAGACAACAGATAAGTCAACTTTGGAAAAAGTCGCTCCGGTTGCAATTTTGGACTCAACAATTGCCGCTGGTGTATGAAAGTTTTTAATGAAAGTTTGGCCAAATTCAACTTTTGAAGACTCGAGCTCAAAACTCTCGATTTGGTAAGATGACCCTGGAGCTAAATTGTTTAGATCAAAACTTGCCAAATTAGCGGCAAAAAATGAACTGACACTGAATTTTTGGCCTGTTAAAATATTTGTATAGTTTAGTTTGATTGGCTTGTTTTCCAAATTAGGGCTTGAATCCAGAGTTGAAAAATTAACTGTAAGTCTTTTTGAGTCAAAACTTAAGTTTTGGTCAATCAAAGACTCAGCACGATAATTATATTTGCCGGTTGTTGCCTCAAAAAGTTTTTCTTTTTGGGCATCTTGTTCGTAGTTAATCTCTGGAGCTAGGGCAATTTTTTGCATTGGCACAAGTGGAATATCGCTAGCTGGGGCAGAACTGTCAACATAACGAATTGCACTAATTTTATAATCCATTCCCGGGTGAAGATTTTCGAGGCTAAACTCAGCCACTCCGTTTTTAACGGTTGCTGAGTCAACATAAGAAGTGTGAATTTCCTGGGAATTACTGAGCACATCAGTGGGTGCTGATTGATTTTTTAGGACATAATAATACTCTAGGGCAACTTTTTTACCCTCAAGATTAGCAGCCTCGTCGGCAAATTTTAGTGAAACTGAGGCACTAGAAGGAGTTTTGGTTTGAAAGTTAATTGTTGAAACTGCAGGCGGAGTATCGACAAAATTGGTGACATTTTGACCAAAGGCAATTACTTTTTTGGCGGAAAATCTTTTTTGCTTTTTATCATCAAGATAAACTTTTAGATAGTATCTTTTTCCAAAACTAAGACCGTTATAATTTGAAGATAGCCTCCAAGTTCGACTAAATTCATCATAACTAGCTTTGTGTGAAGCAATTACGTCTTTTCCTTGCTCATCAGCTGTAAAGTCAACATTTAAATCTTGATAATTTAGTTTGTATGAATCTAAATCACTTAGGGCAAATTCAAGTTCATAACCAATATTATCACGATTAATATGTTTAAAATCAACAATATTATATTGAAGTGTATTTCAAGACTTTAAAAGGAAAGGAAGAAAACTGAGTGAACCAATACTAAGACCACCAAAGGCAAGTAGTGAAAGTATGATTGCACGTTTTTTAGTTGCTTTCATTAATTTTTTCTCTTTTTTTGTTAGATTTTCAGCCATAATTACTCCTCTTTTTATATAATACAGATTTTGTTTTAATTTTACCTGTTTTTTGTCTATTAATGACAAAAAACAAAGCTTGAAATTATTTCAACTTTGTTTCTATAAATAAAAAATAGATAGGTAAAATAAATTTTAGACTTTACTAGATATTTCAATAGTATGTCTTAATTATACCAAAATACTTTAAGATCCAAAGAAAATAAAAAAATATTTTTAGTAATTAAACATTTTAGTATAATATCTCGATAAGTATGACCTTATTATACCAAAATACTTTAAGATCAAAAGAAAAAAGTAAAAAAAGTAAATAAAAAAGTATTTTTAGTAATCAAAGATTTTAGGCAAAAATTAATCAGCAAAAAAATTTTTAAAAAAAAATGCTTGGTCAAAAATAAAAATAAGTTATAATTACACTCACTAAGAATAATTAATAAATTTTGATGTTGAATTAAGGGGAATTAGTTATGTTTTTTGGCTAAGAAAATCAGATATTGCGAATTTTCCATTATGTTTTTTAAATATAATGGAATGCCATAAATTTGAGCGTTTAGAAATCTACAAATTTAGGGGTTTTAATTATTGTTCTTTCAAAACTTCATATGTTTTTTAGGCTCAATGTAAGTAAAAACGAGTTTTCTATTTACATTGAGTTTAAATAGTAGTTCTATTTTTTGATGATTTTTGTTAGTGTTTTGAACTAAAAAAGCAGTTTAAAAATTCAATAATTTTGCTTCTTAAGTTAAAATTTTAGCTTTTTTAGTTTGTTTTATTTGATTAATAAGCAGATTTTTGTTCGTGAGTGTTAGATTTAAAATTCAGTGTTTTTGCTTTGATAGTTATTTTTTTTGACTTTGCCAAAAAAGTTAAAAAATCCCCAAAATAAACCAAAAAAACCAACCTTAGTGTTAATTTTTTGTCCTGGTTTAGTATCAAGGCATTTTGACCTAAATTGTAAGTTAAATGTATATGTTGCGCTTGAACTTACAATTTAGGAACTTGAGGAAACTCAAGTTTTTTGCTATAATTAAACAGGATAAAAAGGCAAGAGGGGATTGTGTGAACATATCATATGAGCCATTATGGAATCTTTTGAAATCAAGAAATATGAACAAAAAAGATTTATTAGAAAAAGCAAATTTAACAACAAATTGCATAGCTAATATGGGAAAGAATGAGTATATATCACTTAGAAATATTGAAAAGATATGCGAAGCACTTCAATGTAATGTAGAACAAGTTATTAGTTTTAAAAAATATGAGGGTAATGATATGTTAAAATTTTTTGATTTTTGTTCAGGAATTGGTGGAGGAAGAATTGGATTAGAAAACAATGGACTAGAGTGTGTTGGTCATTGTGAGATAGATGAAAAAACTGCAGAAACTTATAAATTATTTTTTGATGATGGTAGAAATTTTGGAGATTTAACCAAAGTTGATATAGACAAATTACCTAATTTTGATTTTATGATTGCAGGATTTCCGTGCCAAACATTTTCAATTGTAGGTAAAAGGGCAGGGTTTGAAGATGAAAGAGGACAGATAATATACTCCTTAATTGAAATTATGAAACAAAAAAAAGTAAAGTATTTTATTTTAGAGAATGTTAAAGGATTGATAAATCATGATAAAGGAAATACTTTTAAAACAATCAAGGAAGCACTTGAAAACATAGGGTATAATATCTACTATAAAGTCTTAAATAGTCTAGATTTTGGCGTTCCTCAAATTAGAGAGAGAATATATATTGTTGGTTTTAAAAAAGGATATGATAATGGTATGTTTGAATTTCCTATCAACAATTTATCAAATAAAGATTTTTCTTGGTTTATCGACGAAGATAATAACTTGGAGTTAGATATTTTAGATAAAACATTTCAAAAGTATTTATCAAATAAATATAATCAAAACAAGATTGTTAATGAACAAGTGTTAAGTCTAGAAAATTATGTCATTGATTGACGACAATCTGACTTGCGCAAATATGATAAAATCTTTCCAACATTAAGAGCTGGAAGACACGGATTACTTTATATAAGAAATGGGAAAATAAAAAAACTTAGTGGATATGAAGCATTGTTATTACAAGGTTTTCCAAAAGATATTGCAGAAAAAGTAAAACAAAATGGATTAAATAATAATAAAGTATTATCTCAAGCAGGAAATGCAATGACGGTAAATGTTATAGATGCTATTGCTAAAGCAATGATTAAAAATATTAGAGGTTAGGTTAAGAATATGGGTGAAATTGATAAAGTAAAACTAGGGTCGAAAACTGCAAAAGACGGATTTAGAAATGAACAACATATAGCAGATAAATTTAATGATTGGCAAAATGATGATGAAGCTAAAGAATGGTTGACAATTATGGGCTATACTTTAGAAAAAATTGAATATGTAAGAGCAATTGTTATTAGAGGATATAAAGCTGATTTGAATGTAAAAGTACAAGTTAAATTAAAGGATGCACTTGATATTGAAAATATACAAGTAAAACTTGTAAACAATAAGAAAGGGTTTAATCAAATAGATAAAAGATGGTTAAAAAGTTATAACGAATTATGGAATATTCCATTGAATGTATATAAAATCTTGCGATATTTTACTGGAGAATTAAAACCTTATAAAGATAATGTTAGAAATAATAGAAGAATGTTTATGGACGAATTAACTGATGAAGAAAGAAACTTAGTTTTAGATTGGTTAAATAACAATAAGTTGTTAATAATATCTGATATATTAAAGGGACGAGGAGAATTTTCAGCAGAATGGGTTTTAGTTGCACAAAAATTACAAGAAGATGCTAGATGGGTTTTGAAAAATATAAATGAAGTAATAAATCATTATTTTGCAGATGGTAAAGTTGAAGTAAGTCTTGGAGGGTCGATAAAACTTGGTAAAGTTATGCTTCAAAGAAAAGGCGGGGACAATGGAAGACCGACTGCAAATATGTTACAATTCAAGATAGATCCGACAGAACTTTTTGATATATAAATTGTCAAGACGATTAGATAAAAATCTAGTCGTCTTTTTTAATACAAGAAAGAACAAAATATGCAAATAGAAAACAAGAAAAAAATAAAATTAAATATAGAAGAACAGCTAAAACAGGAAAAAAATAAAACACTAAAGTAAAGTGAAATTAAACTATCAGAACTAAAAGAAATAAAGAAAAAGAAAATGAAATGGTAAGAGTATAAGAAAAATTACAAGAACTAGAAAAAGAAGATTATGAAAAATATATATAGAGGATAATCAATATAGAAAAGGGAATAGATCCTGAAAAAAGTATTAGATGAAATATATAACTTATACTTAAATAGGTATTGTAGTCTTTCGAAACATATGTTGACTGAAATGTTAGAGTAAATATAATTATAAATATAATTATTATTATAAATATAAATATAAATATATCCGTTAAAGTAAATTTAACGGATTTTTTTATTTGCATAAATACCGATAAAGAGTGAAAAACTTACAATAATGTGATATAATATACAAAATATAGTAATTTGGAGAGAGAAGATGAAAATTTCCTATAAACCATTATGGCATATGTTAGTTGAACGAAAAATGAATAAAGAAGATTTGAAAAAAGCTTCTGGTATTAGTAGCAATATTGTAGCTAGAATGGGAAAAGATGAAAGTGTAAGTTTAGAAACGATAGTAAAAATATGTACCGCACTAGATTGTAAAATTGAAGAAGTGGTTGAAATAATAAGGGATACGAAGATTTAAAATGAGTAAGAATCTTAAATTTATAGATTTATTTTCAGGAATAGGCGGATTTAGGTTAGCGCTTGAAGAGTTGGGATTAGAATGTGTATTTAGTAGTGAAGTAGACGAACACGCAATAGAAATGTACAAAGCTAATTTTGGCGATAATTCTAAATGTGATATTACACAATTAAATCCAGATACATTACCTAATTTTGATATTCTTTGTGCAGGATTTCCTTGTCAAGCTTTTTCAATTAGTGGAAAGCAAAAAGGTTTTGAGGACAGTGCAAGAGGAACTTTGTTTTTCGATATTTGCAGAGTATTAAAGGAAAAAGAACCTAAAGCATTTATTTTAGAAAATGTTCAAAATTTAGAAAAACACGATAAAGGAAATACTCTATTTATAATGATAAAAACTTTGAATGAATTAGGATATTCTGTTTCATATAAAGTTTTGAATGCTAAAGATTTTGGTGTACCTCAAAATAGAGAAAGAATAATAATAATTGGAAATAAAGAGGGTAAGGTATTTGATTTTAGCGATATACAGAAACATAAAGTAAGTTCAATGTATGAATTTCTTGATAAACAGGGTGACTTTGAATACTTAGATGAAACAGACTACACTTTAATAGAAACAGAAAAAATTAAAATGCAAAAATCAGGGCTTATTTTTTGTGGGTATCGAAATAAAAAAATTCGCACAATTGGAGTAAGAAAAGGAACAGAATATTTATCAAGAGTTCATAAACAACCAAACAGAATTTATTCTGCCGAAGGAATACATCCAACAATTACTTCTCAAGAGCAAAGCGGAAGATATTTTATTTATGTTGATGGTAAAGTTAGAAAACTGACACTTAATGAATGTTATAAGTTTATGGGATTTCCAAATGACTTTATAAAGGTCGGGACAAAAGCGAAATTGTATGAAAGAATAGGGAATAGCGTTTGTGTACCAATGATAAGAAATGTTGCTAAAGAAGTAATAAATCAATTTTGGAATGAAAGCAAGGACAATGAAGTGAATGTGAGTGAGTTTTTAGAAAAAACATATAATGACAGTTTGTCAATTAAGTCCTTAGATGAAATTGATTTAACAAATACTCAGAAAAATTATATTAAGTCAATTGTTGAAAAAGAGGAAACCTTAAAAGGTGTATATACTGTCTTAATTACAAGTTTAGTATATAAATGTTTGCATAAAGAACAAGATATTAGATTACATCAGGCAAATATGGAGAATGGTTATAGTGGAAGAAGTTTTGATACTAAATACATTACTCCATTTCTGAAACAGAAGCAGTTCTTAGGAGCAATGAAAGACTCAGGATGGTTCACAAGAAGTCTTGAACAGAATGTACCATACAACTTAGACTTTCCAGGTAAGATAAATAATAAAGTGGTTAAAGACGCTTTCTTAAAGATTTTAAATGATATAGAAGAGAATGGAGCTAAACCACAAAATTATTTAATGGGAATCTTCCATTTAAGCATAAAAGCAAGGGAACTTAAATCTGTTAGAGTGATAAACCCGGTAAAAAGAGAATCGACTTTGAGTATAAATGAGATAATAGATTTGTTAGAAAAACATTTTTATTATAGTTATAAAAGTAGAGGAGCTTCCATATTGCCAGTAGTTGCACTATACAGTGTGTATGAATGTATAACTAAAGAGTTAAAAAGATTTGACGATAAATTTTTACAGCAAATATCATCTCATTATAGTTCTGATAGAAGTAGTGGAAATGCTGGCGATATTGTAGTTATAAACAACGATGGAAGTTTATATGAAGTTGTAGAAGTAAAGTTTGATATAGCACCAAACTACATAATGGTAGATGATGCCTATAAAAAGTTTTCTAATACAACAATACAAAGGTATTATATATTAACTACATTGGCTCCTAAAGATGATGAATTAGAAATAATTCATGATTTAGTTGAAAAAATCAAAACGGAACATGGGTGTCAAGTAATTATAAATGGTGTATTTCCGACCTTAAAATATTATTTAAGATTGTTAGATAATACAGATTTATTTATGGAAAGGTATATTCATAACATACAAACTCATCCAGAAATAAATGCAGAACACAAAATAGCTTGGAATGATTTATTAACAAAAGAAAAAATATAATACTAAAGGCGATTAAGAAAAAAATCTTAGTCGCTTTTTCTATGCTTAAAATTCAAAAGGAGAAAAATTGTGAAAACTAAAACTCCCGAGTTTCCCGGTTTGATAAGATAATCTATTGAAAAGTATCCCGAGTTTCCCAGTTTTAAGGTAAAAATTCAGTTTTTAGTGAATGCAAATATGAAAAAATACCCCTAAATCGGTGCTTTTTGAATGTAAAACCTTAATTTTTATTACTAGCATTTACTATCATTTTAAGTAATTTTATGGTATAATTATAAATTATGAAAAAATAAAAATTAACTAAGTTGGTTTAGTAACGATGTTGTAAAAATTAAGACAAAGGGTTGAATTTAACAATTTAGATCAGCAAATAACATTCAAAAATCGAAGTGGTGTTCCTAGTGACCCGAATATTTGAAATAGATATGATTTTTACTTTGATATCTTAATAAATCACTAATAAAATTGTAACTAACTTTTACCAAAAAACTTAAAAAAGTCCCTAAAACCGGATACTTTTTTAAAATTACCTTATCAAACTGGGAAACTTGGGATAATCTATTGAAAAGTATTATTAGAAGTTTATAAAAACGAAAATAATTTTTAAAATTACTAAAAGAACAGCATGTCTGCTGTTCTTTTTTCTTTGTGTTTATATTATTAAAATTATTCAGGTAGTTCAGGCGGTCTGAATGGACCTAACATTGCATAGTAATTAATTGGGTCGTATAATAGTGGATGACCAGTAACCTTGTGGGTAATGGAGATTATTCAAGAAGATTTGTGTTGTTGATTTTCAAAACCTTGGGATTCTCATCTTTGTTCCCACCAATTTCAATGAAGAGTGGCTCTAGATAATTCTGGAAAATTATTCGATCCTTCCTTATTTTTTATATATAAGATATCTCAATCGTCACTAGTATAAGGAGTACCACCATGACCGCCTATTCCTGTTTGTATTCAAAAGTTGTAGTTATTATTTTGCGATCTAGGAAGTGCTCTATTTAAAAAGAAGACATCATTAAGAACGCTATCGTTTGTTGTCCATTCAAATGAGGGCGCAGATCAGAACACTTTTGAAATATTTTTTGGAAATTTGTTAATTCGAGGAATTAAATTATCACTATCAAACTGTTGGCCTCATCTTTGGTTTCATCTTTCCCAATAATTTCGACCTTGATTTACTATTGATTTAGCATCATGAGGCGTAGCGGTAGTTGTATATGGCATCACGTGGCCTGTGAGTCCATAAGGTGAATTTAAAACAAATGAATAAGTTGATGACAAACTAGTTATACTGTCCGTTTTGAATTGTAGTGATATCGGCAAATGAACAACTTCCCCGGCTGGATATCAAAGTGGTTTAGCATTTCTGAACTTTTCAGGGAGCTGGAAAGTTCCTAAATTAGTTTGAACTCTTCAATAAAGTGTTAAATATTTTATTCCAAGATCAACATCAGTTTTTGTCCTAATTGCAACAGGAGGTTCTGGAACATCGAGTTCTTTTAATTTAGTATTACCTCAATTTCTTTGGTCAAAAATTTGTCTGTTAGGCACACTAAGAGTGCGACTAAAATTCAAATTATTAGGTCTTTTATTAATAACAACTTTCAACCAATCCTGTTCATCATAAGGTGTCAAATGCGGGAATTCCCCAAAAGGATTATAATCTTTTCCAGTTTTTTGAATTAAATCAAGTGGATCATAAATTGCATAACTAAATCCAATTAGCCCTGGATTCATATAGTCAACATTAGTTGGAGTTACAATCGCCGCACTAGATTGAAGTCTAAATGTTATGGATTGGGGTTGGGGAGAGATAGGGGGGGTAGCAACACCAGGCTGAGTGCTTTGAGCACCATTGCCATCCTTGCTAGGATCAAGATGATATTTATTTATATCCTTAATTGTGATTTGAATTTGGGCGCCAACAATTGATTTTAAAGACTTTGGCTGCAACTTAAATGTTGCCGTTGTCTTTAGGGGGTCTCACTGTAGGTCGGATAAGACAACATCACCATTAAATTGACCTCTATTCTTTTGAGAATAACTTCCTGTATTAGTTAACTCTTTTTCGACCGGTTGTTGAGCGGCTGTTTGTCGACCGCTGTGCGTAGTGTTAGGTATTAATCTGAGTTTAAGATTTTGTTTTAGCCAATCTATATTTATTGCAGTTCCAGCTTCTTTGTTAAATCTAACATAGATTTGCTCACCTTCATAATAGTCATATCTTAGCGGGTGAGATCAAGCTGACTCAAGACTAACTGGCACATTAAGTGGGGCAAAATAAATTTTGTCTTGATTACTTCCGCTTCTAGAATGCTGCTTAACTGGCAGGCCTTGAACTGTTTTAAGGTATTGCAATAGTTGATCACCATTATAATTAAGACTTTCAATTTTATGATCATCTTTTTTACTTACATAATCAGTAGGAGCAATTTGGGTTACTTCATAAATTGCTCCTGGTTCAAGATTTGAAATATTAAAAGTTAGAGTTTGAGTATCGGGATTAATTAAAACCGGATTTGAACTTATTTCATCTATACCAATATTTTCACCTTGATATATAGGAAAGACTTTTTTGTATAATACCGAAAAAGGAACATCAGCAATTGAATCAGCTTGTTTTTGATTTTTTAGTTTAACACTAAGATTTACAGTTGTGGTTGAAATTGGCTTTAGACTTACTGCATCACTGTTAGCTAAATTTAATATTTTAGCTGTTGTTCGAAACTCACGTAAATCTTTTTTTGCCCCTGAGGCAATTTCGGGAGCAAATGCAACAGTTAAGTCTTGACTGAGGGGGTTTTGGGTTGAGGTAGTTCCAGCGGCTCCAGAACCTCCAGAACCTTTTCCTTTTAATGTTAAAGTTATATTATTATACTCGGTAAATTGTTCTAAATTAGAAACTTTAAAGGTAATTTTATTATTGTTGTCAACAGGAGGGGTAGAACTTTGTAGTTGTCCGTCTTTGGTACTGTTGTTAGTTCCAGATCCGGAAGGTTGTTGAGGCGGTTGCTGCTGAGGTTGAGTTGTAGGATTTTTCTCAGTAACAGTGAATTTAGGGCTAAAGTCAGCATCTTGGAGATCTTTAGTTCAACCTTCAAGTTCGATTGTAGCATCATTATCATTAATTTGTGTTTTAACAATATTTGTTATTAAAGGTTGGGTAATAAAATCAAGAATAACTTGACCATTTCCTTGCCCTTGTCCACTTGAAGAACTTGAGGAGCTTGAAGAAGTTGCAGAAGAACCTGAACTACCAGAATTAACAAATTTTCAACCTTGAGTTAAATTAGGATTTTGAGCTTTTGAAGCCTCGTCAACTTTAAGATCAACAGTTTTTGATGTTAAGGCATTAATTTTGTATTTTCTTCCTGGTTCAAGAATATTTAAGAATCTAAAAGTAGCCTCTAATTTATCTTGCACGCCTCCACTAGTTGAATTAGTAATAGTAGTTGTAGCTCCAATTGATTGAGACTGATCACCTTTTTCTAAATACAAGGTAACAAGATCATCTTTTAAGAAAGCATCATCTTTGTCAAATTCTAATTTAATTGTTGCCGAATCAGTTGTAACTTCACTAATTGTAGTATTAATTAATTTAGTTTTTTCTGCTATTGAGTAAAACTTACGTTGCAAGGCACTTTCTTGACTAATTGGGGTGTCGAAGGAGATATCTTCTCCACCTTTTTTAATTGACTTAATAATATATTGTTTTGCTTTTTTAAGGTTAGAGTTAATTTGAAATTGTAATGTTGAAGTAATTTGCCCGGCTGTTGGGGTTAGTCGTTTTGAACTACTTACGGTTTTCTCATTTTGTCTTCAAGAACTAGGGATATATTTATTTCCAAACTCTTGATCAATTTCGGCTGATAGTGTTAAATTTTGATTATTTAGTTCACCATTGTTGTTGTAGAATTCAACATCAACATTAGTTTGGCCTTCAGAAACAGCTTCATATTTAATTGCCTTAATTGCGTTTTTAGTTTTTAAGTCAATAGTTGAATTATTTGCAGGCGGAGTTACTTTTAATTTTTGTGGTAAACGAACACCAAATCTGTCTTGAGCTCCTTCTTTTAGATTAAATATATAATTTTTAATCTTATATTTATCTCCTGGAATAAGTCCTCTGGCTTCAAGAACGACTTGTACATTTTGCCCAGCTCTACCAGCACTTCCTCCACTTGGGGCTTCTATCTCTTTTGATTCAGTATAAAAGATTTTTCTTTCAACTGATTCAAGCTCAAGTTGAATATTATATTTATCTTGTAAAAAGATTAAATCGCCTCTGTCAAGCTCAATTTGGAAGTAACCACTTGTAAGTTCCGGAGTGTTTTTTCTTTGTCCGCTAACAGTTATATTTGAATTTCTTGTTGTTGAGCTTGTTACACTTCTAATTGCTGTTGTTTCAACTGTTGTATTAACGATTGTTTGTCATTTTTCTGACTCAGAAGTTGCTAATTTTTTGTCTTCAGGTTGTAATTTTTCTTTGTCAATATAAAGACTTAATGGTGTAGTGGCTTGTCCTCTAGCTGAAAGGCTAATTTCTTCAATTAAGTATCAAGAACCTTTGTCAAGTCCACCTAGTTCGAATTCTAAAAAGGTAATTCCAAAATTTTCTTCACTTTCTTGTTGGGCTTGAACTGCTGGACTCGGTTGTCTTTGAGGCACTCTAACTGTGACTGAATCAAGTTCTTTGTTTGTAGATCTAGCACTAGCCGTTGTTGGGTCTCACCAACCGTATGCAATGTTTTTTCTATTAAGTTTCTTGAATTTAATAATAGCTCTATGATTGCTAAAGTCTAATTTTTGTGAGTTTTCAACAGCTAAATTTAATTTAATACTTGTTTCACTAGGAACATAAGTCATTTTTGTAATTAGTGGGGCAGTATTAAAACTAAATGAAGACTGAAGACTTGGCTGAGAAGAGAAATTAACCGCAACTGGGGCATTAGGATCAGGAACAATAATTTTAATTTTTTGGGCTTCATCTTCAAGACCAATTATTGTATATTGTGCTCCTGCATCTAAATTATCAAGATCAAATTCATAATAATAATGAGCCTGGGCTGGTTGGTTGTTTAGCCAACCTTGATTAGTATTGCCTTGAGTTGGTACTAACTTAGCCTGAACAGAAGTTGTTGTTGTATTAGAAATTCCTTGTTTTGAAGATTTATAAACTAATTTTAGTCTTGTTGATTTTTCTTCAAGTGGTTTGTCTTGACTTGCAAAAAATACTCTAACTTTTGCTTTTTGCCAAGGCTTACTGTTTCGCCCCCTATCTAATTGATAAGTAATTCCTAAGGCAGTAGCTGATTCAAAGGTTGTTTTAAATTGTTTTTCTTGCCCGGCGGTTGCTGACTGACCTGAACCTTGCTGAGCATTTTCCTGGATTTTTTGGTCGTCAAATTCAATATTTTGCTGATTTTGAAATTGAGTCTGAGCACCACCAAGGGTCGCTGGGTCTTGATTTTGGGCTTGATCAAAAACTAATGAAGTAATACTATAGTCAGTATTTTTATCAAGATTTTTTAATTGGAAGACAACTTTTGAAGTTTTTTCAATTTCATCAGCAATAATTGTGCCTGCTACTTCCATTGTTTGGTTCGCACCATATGTAAAAGTTCCTTTTACAGCTTTACCAATAAATGAACCATTTGGATCTTCAATTACTAGTTCAATTGTTGCACTTGTTTCTGAAATTGCTTTTTTACGGATTGCAATTACTTTTGTATTTGTATAAAAACTACGTTTTGCAATAGTAACTGATTCTTTAATTGCAATTGGTGGAACTTCTAAATTTGATAACAAAGGAGAAGATTTTAGTTGTTCATCAAGAAAATCAAGTGATTCAACAACGTATTTTCCTGGTTCATTAATATTATTAATTGTTACTTCAACAGTTGGCTCTTGACCGCTTGTATTTACAGTTGAATTAAAATCGTCTTTGTTAATTTCAACACTTTGCCCTAAACCTTTTGGACTTGTATAGTTGACTTTGATTTTTTGGTGTGTTTCAAGAAATGCTTTGTATTTTGGATCAAATTTAATTGTTAGTTTTGCATTATTTTGACTAAAATCAGGCTTAATTTCGATTGCCTTTACATCAACTTTGGCTGGATAAGTTAAAAATGCTCGTTTTTCTTCAGCTTGAGGCGAGAAATTAAAGAGTCCTGAATTTTGATCACCATCATTTTGATTTTTTGTGTTTAAAACATTATCAGTATTGCCTTTTGTATCATAAGCAATTTTTGTTATGTAATATTGAGCAAATGGATCAAGGCCACTAAGAGTAAATTTGAATGTTGTACTGTCTTGAATTGACTCATCTTTTGAGTTTTTATTTTGACCACTTGTTGCAGAAGTACTTTGTAGTGTTGCTAATACTTCCTGCATTGTGTCTTTTGCCTCATTACCATCAACAACTTTTTTAAACTGAATTTTTGCTTTTATTGATTTTTGGCCAGCTTGAATGTGTTTAAATACATCTCCTGTATCTTTAAGATTTAAAATAAAATCATAATTTTCAGGGTTTGTATCATTACGGAACTGTAAAATTGAATTAACAATTGGTAAGGTAGCAAATTTTTTGGTTTCCTCGGTTACTTTTGTATCAAAAACAAAATTTAAGGCTTTGGCTGAAGATGTGCTACGACGACGTCTTGAAGGCTGAGTTCCCCCTGCTTGTTTAATCCCTAAAACACGAAATCCGGTACCTTTTTCAAGGCCTATTAGTTCAGCTTTAAATTTGACTTCGTTTGTAGTTGCAGTATCAAGACTCAATTGGGCAGTTTTTTCAACAGTTGAACCAGTTTGGTAATAAACTAACTCTAACTTATCTTTATAGTCAACGTGTTTTAAATACTCATCAGTTTTATCAAAAGTTAGGGTAATTGTTGCACTATCAACTTTTTTGTCATCAATTTGAATTTGACTTATTTTAGCTGATTCAGGCTTGATAATAAAGTTTTGACCAAATTGAACTGACCCATTTCCAGCAACACTTCCTTCTATTTGTGTTTTTGTCCCTGGATCACTAACTTTAATTGCAAAATCTGAAAACTGCTGTTTTGTGCTTGGAGTAGTTTTTGTAGTTGGGTCAGCTTCGAACAGAGTTGCGGTAGGAACTGTGGCAGAAGTTGTTTGTTTTTTATCAGCTCAAGTTAGACTTAAGACCTTATAAATAGCATTTTTTTCTAGATTGTCAAGTTCAAAACTAAATTTAGAATTTTTAATTTTTGCTTTTTGTGTAACATTATAAACTGTTTGATCTTGAAGGTCTGTACCATCTGGTTGAACCATTTTTTGTAGTGTTATTTCAACATCACGACCTTCAAATCCACCATTTGTGATTGCTCTTCCGGCAAGTGGGTCTTTAATTGTAAAACTAGCAAGATATTTTGTTTCAGAAATTTTATCAATTGAATAAGCAATTACTTCTGGTTTAGTTGCAAAATAAAGTTTGGATAAAACTTCGGGAGTTGTAGTTTGTTGGGCTCCTTGGGCTTGCTGAGGATCGCTAAATTTGAAAGTTTTTAGCCTTTTTGGTCCACCTTCAACTTCAGGAGTAATATCTTCTACTTTTGTAAGAACATATAAATTTCCAGGACTAACTGAATCAAGACTAAGATCAATTGTTGGCTTTGTGCCTTGATTATTGCTTTCAAATTCTTTTTGGGTAGTTACTTGTTGACCGCTTTGGGCATCTTGGAAAGTAAATTGAAGTTTTCTTTTTGTATTAGCACTACTTTGGTATAAAAATTGCTCATTTTGGGCAAAGCTAACTCTAATATTAGCACTTGTATTATCAGATTTATAGCTAATATCAGTAATTGTTGCTGATTCAGCATCAAGTACAAATTCTTTAGTTACTTGTTGGGTTGGTTGGGCTGGTTGGGTAGCAGCAGCACCGTCAAAGCCATCAACTTTTTCTCCGCCTTGAATTTGGTCAGGTTGAACTTGAGTCGGCAGACTATCAAGAACTTTTAGCTCTTCAATTTCATATTGGCCAGCTTTTTCTAGACCGCTAATGTCAAAAACAGCATTTCCGTTAATTATTTCAGCACTATAAACAGTTGGAATTTGAGGCTGAACTGGTTGGGCAGTTTTTGATTTAATTTTAATTTGTAAAAATTTATTATTTCAATTAGCACCATTGTCATTTAATTTAACATTAATTTGAACAGAAGTCTCAGAAGTTGAAATTGGCTTAATTTGTGCTAAACTTGGTCTTGGTGAGAAAAATTGTTTTTCAAAACCAGCCTGAGTATTTGGTGAGTTATCAAATTCAAATTTAAATTCTTGTTTTTTCAGATCAAGTTCATTTCGTACTTGAGTTGAGTCTTCTTTTAGCTTAATATTTTCAATTTCGTATTTATCTCCAGGAGATAAATTGCTTAATTGGAAAGTAATTGTTTTGGCTGTTATATCAACAGTTGCTTCGACGTCTTGAGAAGTGCTTGTGTTTTTAGATAAATTTCTGTAAGTTAATTGAAGTTTTTGTTGACCTAAATAGTCATCAACATTATCAAGAGTAAGTTTAACATTTAGTGAGGTTGTCTGGATTGACTCAGTTTCAATTTTGACAATTTTTGCAGTTTTTGCTGTTGTAACAAATGATTTTTTGGCCTCGAGAGTTGGTTCAGTTTCAAGTAGTTCAATTTCTTCTTCTTGAACTCCGCTTTGGGAGTCAACATTAACTAAAACTGGATCTAAACTACGCTTAGAACGTCTTGAGCTAAAAGTCTGAGTACCAGGACTGGCAGCAGGAGCAGCTTCTTTTTCAAATTTAACTGATTTAATTTTATATTTTGTTGCCTTTTCTAAATTTAAAAAGGTAAAATCATAAATTCCATTAAGACTTGTTGCACTTAAGGTTAAATTTTGGGTTGGAGCTTGACCTTGAGCTTGAACCCCACCAGCTGTATCAATTTTTTCTAGCTCAACAATTAATTTTTTACCGGCAGTATATCTTCCATCATCTTTGAGCTCAAGTCTGAGACGAGCTTGGGTTTCAACTTCAGTATCAAATTCAATTTTTTTAATTACCGCTGCAGTAGCTATTATTTGGTCTTTATAAAAATCAAGATCATCTAAATAAATATCAACTTTTGGAGTATTTGGTTGAGTAGCACCGTCTTGGACTTGTTCAAAGCCAAGAATTACATATTGCTGTCCGTTTTCAAGATTTTTAAGTTCAAAAGTTGTTTTTTGGCTGACAACATTAGTTGTTGCTTCAACAATTTGTTCTTGCTGCTCGCCACCGTATTTTTTAAAGCGAACTTTGAGTTTGTTTTTGTTAAGAAAATCATCAAGCTTTTCGGTGGTACTTCCGGCCTGAGCATTTGCCTGAGCATTTTGGTGATTTGGTACAAAATCTTTTCCAAATTCAATTTCAAATGTAGCTGTGTTTTTAGTTCGATTTGTTAGCTGAATTTTTGTAACATTAGCAGTTTTTGGAATAGTTTGAAATTGACTTTTTTCTGCTGACTCAAGTAACTTATCTTTAAAAGGAATTAGAGTTGAGCTAGTATTAGTGTCGGCAAATTGAGCAAGGGAACGGCGAACACGGGCATTGGCTTGGACAGGAGCAGCCTGAGAATTTGTTGTACCTTCAAGTTCGAGTGAGTTTTTGTCTATTTCATAAAGACCTTGTTTGTATAGGTCGGTAATATCAAATA
>NZ_JAWPGQ010000015.1:0-17849 GCF_033343935.1 Mesomycoplasma ovipneumoniae
AATCTATATCACGAGTTTCAAGTTTAAAATCTGAATAGCTTTTTGTATTTTGAAAGTGTCAAAGCGGTCCAAAAACACTTAGACTTAATGATGAAAAAGCAATAATATTAGTGATAAATTTAAAAAGTTTTAGTTTTTTCTTCATTTTTTCTCCTTGCTATTGAAATTCTTTAACATAAAATTATAACATGTATTTGAGAATTTTTGTGAAAATTTCATTTAAAAATATTGCATTTAAAAAGAATAAATTATTACAAATTAGCACGCTAATTTTAGGTATCTTCAAAAAGGTGTGTCAAAATCAAAAGATACAGATTCGTAATTCAAGAAAAATTTAAGAACATTAAAATTGGCAAATCTAAAGGTTAAAAATTGCAATTTTGCATTTTCAGGAAGAATTTAGACAAATTTATAAAAAAGAAAAATGCAAAATTGACACAAAGAGTCAATTTTGCATTTTTAAGAAACACTTTAATAAGAAATTGGAAAAAAGTTTGATAAATCTATGAAAATAAATCCCTGTCAGCCCAAAAAGAAATAGAAAATTAAGGGTTTTTCTGAAAAAAGATAATGGAATTTATTAAGAAAAATGGAAAATTTTCTTAGAACGACGGGAATGCTGCTCAATTATTTGTGTCTGAATTTTTTTAGTAATTTGTTATTTAAAAAAGATTTTTTTGGATTAACTGTTTAAAACTGTTAAAATATGGTCGATTTTAAGCTGATCTGTTGATGAAAATCAAAAATCAGCCTGATTAAATTCACTAAATTGATCCAAAGAAACAACAACTGATCTCATTTTTGCACTTTTTATTGATAAAAACCCTGAGAGAGAATCCTCAAAGCCGATGCAATTTTCGGGATTTAGAGACAATCCTTCTGAAGCCAATAGAAAAATATCAGGCGCTGGCTTAGGTTTTTTGATTTTTTTAGGATCAGCAATATAATCAAAAAAAGCAATAATTCCAAGTTTTTCTAAAATTAAAGGTGCATTAAGGCTACTTGAGGCCAGTGCAATTTTCAATTTTTTACTTTTTGCACTTGTTAGTAAATCTAATATTCCTGGCAAGAGATGGTCTTTATTTAGATTTTCAAGTAATTTTAGATAAATTTCATTTTTCTTGAAACAGACAGTATCAATTTTTTGTTCATCTCAGGTCAGTTTTTTTAGTTCTAAAATTGCTTTTAGCGTTTCTTTTCTTGAAAGCCCTTTTAATTCGGCATTTTCAGTCTCGCTAAAGTCAATATTTTCGGCTAAAAGTGATTGTTTTCAGGCTAGAAAATGTAGTTGGGCAGTGTCTGTTATTATTCCATCTAGATCAAAAATCAGTCCTTTAATTTTCATGGTTTATTGCAAAAAAATGCACGCTTTCTATAAGTTGTTCTTGATTATTTATTCAAATTTTTACAGGTTTTTTATTGAAATTTTCAACCCTAAAAGTCGAGTGATCAATTCTTACTTGTAAATTTGCACCTTGAAAACTAAAGTTATAAATTAATGAATTTCACTCTTTTGGTAAATTAGGTTTTAAATGAATTTTATGATCAAAATAAGTTAGACCACCAAAGCCAAAAACAACCATTTGTCAAATTGCAGCAAGCGATCCGGCATGAATTCCGGCATCAGAACTTTTCATGTTTTGGCCTAAGTCAATGTTAATTCCGTACTGAAAAAGTTGATAAGCTTTGTCGATTTTGTTAAGTCTTATTGCTTCAATTGCATAAGTTGCCGCTGAAAGTGAGGAGTCATGTGTTGTAATTTCCTCATAAAAATCAAAGTTTTTTGCTCTAATTTCTTCAGAATAAAGTTCAGGAAAAAGGTATAAAAGTAAGACAACATCAGCTTGTTTAACTAGTTGGGATGCAAGAATTTTTTGCCCTTTTACAAGTGAAAAAAGTTTTTTCCCTGCATCACCAAGCATTTTAAATTCGCTAATATCGTTTCGTTCTAGCTCTAAAAAGCTGTCATTTTCGGCGATAATTAGCTCTGAATTTGGCTTTTGTTGGACTAAATTCTGTCCAACAATTTTGATTTTTTCAAAATCAATTTTATAAGGAATTTTTGCTAGAACTTCTCTAAATACTGGAGTATTTTTTATTTTTTCAAAATAAAAAAGCGCTAGATCAAGGTTATATTTTGCCATTGCGTTAATATAGGCCGAATTGTTAATATTACCTTTGTATTCATTTGGACCCATTACATCATTAATTTCAAATTTTCCGTCAGTAGTTTTTTCAGCCCGGTTAGTGTAAAATCAAGCAGTATCAAAAATTATTTCATAGCCGTATTTTTCCATGAAATCTTGATCCAAAGTAACAACAAAATATTGTTGAATTGCATATGCTATATCAGCTGAAACATGAATTTCTTGACGGGCAGAGGCAATTGGGACTTGTTTTCCAGAAATTATATCAACCTGACCTCAAATTGGACAGACTTCACCATCTTTAGGCAAGGCCATTTCTCAGGGAAACTGGGCTCCTTCAAGGTTAGATTCTTGAGGTCTGACTTTAACAGAAGCGGCTTTTTTTCGGGCAGCATCTAAGCCTTTATAACGATAAATTAATAAATTTCTGACAACATTAGGTTCAACAAAAAGATAATTAGGATTAATAAAAAATTCTGAATCCCAATAAGTATGACCTTGATATCCTTCGCCAGTTAGACCTTTGGCCCCTGCGTTAATTTCGGTCGAATTTTTACGAAAAAGTCCATTTAGATGATAAAGACCAAAATCAAGTCCAAGCTGGTCAAATTGGGAATTTGAGTCAATTTTAACAAGAAATTTTTGTCATAAATTTTTGTCAAGAGCCTGGCTTGATTCTAAAAAAGACTCATGAAAATCGGCGTTTAGTAATGTTTTTAGTGTTAAATTTGCTTGTTTTTCGAGCTTAGAATCTTCAATTAAATTTTCTGAGTCATCAATAGAAGTATGAACTGACATTAATTTTATCAGACTTAGTTTTGTTCCTTTTTTGAATTTTCCTTTGATTCGAAACAGTATTAGTCGTCTTGAGGCATCAACTTGAAAATTGTCATCTCCAGGTTTGATTCTTTGACCGTCGACTTCAAAATGGCAAACTAAATTGTGAATAACTAACAAATTTGAGCTAGTTGAGCGTTGTTTTAACTGCAGAGCATTTTCAAAAGGGCGAAATTTTTCACCTTCGGCAAAATGTTGAGTTCCTGTGTTTGTGTTTTGGGCATTAATTTGTGGGCGAAATTCAATTTGAACATATTCATTTTCAGGACTTACTTCAATAATTTCAACCTCAATTTTTTGGGCATAAAAATTGAGGTTCTGATGTGAAACAAAACGAAAAGTGTCGATTTTTATAGTATTTTTTTGGCGGGTAAGTCTAACTGAGCGTGATAGAGATCCATTTTTTATGTCAAAAACTTTTTGATATTGGTCCTCAGAATCAAGAATTAAGGGCTGTTCATTTATAAACATTGGGGTTGTAATTAAATCAGCTAAATTGCAAATTTCCGGAACTTCATGTTCAACATCTTTATTAAAAACACCACTTACAAAAAATCCTGGCTTATTATAATAATCAGGTTCTTCGTCACTACTTCTGAGACCTAAATATCCATTTGTTAAGGCAAAAATTGATTCAGTTTTTCCTGTAAATCTTCGGTCAAAGCCATTTTGAATAACTAGTTTTTTTAAATTGTCATATGTCAAAAATTGGTTAGTTTTCATTTTATTCCTTAATTAAAATTGACTCAAACGGGCGGAAAAAATCCTCAGGTTTTTTGAGATCTTGATATGAAGAAAGTAAGGGTTTTTGCTGAATTTTTTCAGAAAAAGGTAATTCTTTTTTTGTTAAATTTAAGTAAAAAATTAATTTTTCACCTTTAAATTCACGGCTAATTTTGCAAATTCCGTCTTTGGTGATTTCCAGTTTTGCTGTTCCGTCAACAAGCAAATCTTTTAAGTCATTTTTATAAAGAAAAATTAATTTTTTATAAAAATTTAAAATTGAATTTTTGTCAAAAGTTTGGCTCTCAACATTCATTCGTGGGTCATCAAGGCTTGTGTTAATTCAGGGTGTTTGGCTTGAAAATCCGCTGTTTTTATCTAAATTTCAGCGCAAAGGACCTCTTCCTGAATCGCGACTGTTAATATTTGCATAAATTAACATTTCTGATTCAGAATAAATTTTTTCTGTATCAACAAGTGAAGCAAAAGCATTTTTCATATCAATGTCAACAAAATCTTGTCTGTTTTCAAAGTAAGAATTGGTCATCCCAATTTCTTCACCATAGTAAATTATCGGAATTCCACGCATTGAAAAAAGTAAAAGAGCTAGCGATTTTGCTGATTCTTTTCAGAAAAATGGATAGTCTCCTCAACGAGAAATTGCCCTGGAAGTATCATGATTTGAAAGAAAATTGCTCATTAAACTCGGACTAATTTCGTCATTATGTTGAAAAGGGATTTGGGCATTAATAAAATCTTGATAGTCTCAATTTGCATTAAATCCGTTTCTGCCAGTTTTGTTTGACCAGCCGATTCATCATCATGAAAAGTTAAAAAAATTGTTGGCCAAAGGTGACTTTCCGGCCCCATATTTTATTAATTCTTCAACAGTTATTCCGCTAGCCTCGCCAAAAGTGTAGGCATCAGGCTTATTTTTAAAGGCAAGTTCGTTAAATTTTTCAAGATATTCTTGGGCACCTTTGCATCAGGAAAAATACGGATTTTGTTCAACATTGTCAAAATTTTTAGCAACATGTTTGATGGCATCAAGACGAAAACCACGAACTCCAAGGTCATACCAAAAATTAATAATGTCAACAAAAGCAGCTTGTGTATCTGGGTGGGCTCAATTTAAATCAACTTGGTCAGTGCTAAAAAGGTGAAAATAATATTTTTGAACATCTGGCTGTCATTCTCAGGCAGATCCGCCAAAAATTGAAGTTGCTTTTTGTTCTTCAGGGCTTAATTTTTCTCTTCAAATAAAATAATTATGCTCTTTGTTTTCAGGCGATTCAATTGCCTTTTTAAATCAGGAATGCTGACTTGAGACATGATTTAAAACCACGTCAATTATTATATCTATATTTAATTCACGGGCTTTTTTTGTCAGTTTAGCAAAGTCATTAAGACTACCAAATTTAGACCAAATTGACTTATAATCAAGAACATCATAACCCGCATCGACAAAATTAGTGTCATAAAATGGGGTTAGTCAAATTGCGTCAACTCCTAAATCACTAAGATATTCAAGTTTATTATAAATTCCAAGAATATCGCCATTTCCGTCATTATTTGCATCATAAAATGATCTGACAAAAATTTGGTATACTACTTTATCTTTTAAATTTGTTTTCATTTTAGTAAAAATTAATCCTTTTTTGTTAGCAAAATAGACTGATGAGATTGGATTAAATTGTTAATATTATTCAATTTTGAATTAAAAAGTATCTCAAAGTCATCAAAATTATACTCATACTGATTATTTGAAAAATTGTGAATAATTTTAACGACCTGACCATCTAAGTCAATTTGAAAAATAATTAATCCTTTGTTTTTGTCAACAGTTTCAAAATTTAGACAATCTTTAATTTGCTGATTTGTTTTTAGTCTAAAAAATTCGGTTTTTTGCCGAAATTCATTAATTTTGGCAAAAAAATTAAAAATTTGTTCCTCAATTTGCTTATTTTTTAAAATATCAAATTTTAAACCGTTAGTAAAATCTGTTGTCTTGTAAGAATTAAAATCAAAAAAATCAGCATTTAAAAACTCAAAAGGTGGATTTTTTTGATTTAAATTTGGATGGCAACTTTGATAAGTTGCTCCAGAAAAATCACAAACTTTTGAAAAGCAAAACTCACTTCCGGAACTAAAAAGCACTTTTCCTTGGACAAAAGAAACCAACATTAAGGCTTGCCGGTAAGTTTCAATAAATTGTTTTTTCCCCATTTTTGGCGATGATGACAAAATTTTATCAGCTAAAGTCGGCCCATCATGACAGGTTAAATATGCTAAATTTAGACTAATTTCATTAGCAAAAAGATCATAGTTTTTTTTAGAATGGTAAAAATCTTTAAAATCATAATTAGCAATATTTCCTGGAATCGAAGAGACATAAGCGCCGAATTTTACAGCATTTTTTGATAAAATAAGACCTTTGTCATTTGGTGAATCACTGCCTCGAACTGCATTTCGAATTGTGTCATTAAAATATCCAAAGTTAAAATCATTACCACCTTTTCCTTTTGTTAGTCTTTTAGAAAAAGGTAAATCGCTAAAATCTCAAGCTTCTCCGTATAATAAAATGTTAGGATTAATTTTTCTTAGCTCTGTATCGATAATTTTTAGTGATTTTTTGTCTAAAAATGAAGCTAAATCAAATCGAAATCCATCAACTTTATAATATTTAACAAAAAAAATGAGTGAGTCTAAAATTAGCCTAAAAGCCATCGGTTTTTGGGAGTCTAAAGGCGCAAATCCAACTGGAAAAATTTCAGCATTTTCGCGATAAAAATGACCTGGGGCAACATTTTCAAAAACTGAATTTTCAAAAGTGTGATTGTAAACAACATCAAGAATTATTCCAATATTGTTTTTGTGAGCTTGGTCGACGAAATTACGGAATTCAACAATTTTTGCATAAGGGTCTTGTGGATTTGTTGAAAAACTAGAATTAAGTGAAAAAAAACCAATTGGATCATAACCCCAATTATAAACGCTATAATGGCCTTTTCCGTCGCCTTGGTGGAGAATAGGAACACTTTTTTGGGCAAAAGTATAGCAAGAATGGAGTGGAAGTAATTGTAAAAAGTTTAAATTCAGCTTATTTAAGTAAGAAAAAATACCATTATCAATCGCTCCAATAAAAGTTCCAGGATATTGGACTTTTTTTGAAAGCGAACTAAAATCACGAACATGGAGCTCGTAAATCTGGGCATCAATTTTGGGATCAGCCTCAAATAAGTTAATATCTGAAGGCATTTGGCCGGCTTTTTCTGAAAAAATATCAATTAAAAAGGCCTTAGGAGTTTCATTTTTAGTTCAATCAAAAGGAGCAAGACTGAATGCATATGGATCAAGGGCGAAAGTTGTTGTCGAATTAGCGTGCTCAACCTTCAAATTATATGAATATGATTCAAATTTTTCGCTAATTTTGCAAAACCAAGCTCCTTTTGTTTTTTTCATTTTTATTGCTTTAAAAGGTGTTGAATCTTCAAAATGTTTATAAATTAAAAATTCAACTGAAATTGCATCAGGAGATCAAAAATAAAAATGAAACTTTTCATCCTTCAAAAACAAGCCAAGCGGTCCTAGGTATATTTTTCCGCGCGAATTTTTGCGAATTAGACTTTTTTCATAGTCAAAAAGCATGTTTACACCTAAATAATAAAAAAATTTGGCAAATTATTGGCAAAAATTTAAATAATTTAATATAACTTGCCGAAAAATAAATGCAAAATTTAAATTTTTATATTTAAATAATAAAAAAATTGCATTCTACTATTTTAGCATAAAAAAATTCTTTTTATTTTTTTTTAATTATTTTTTCAGCCTGTCTCTAAACAATGATTGCTTGAGATATTTTTTTTAGTCACCTTCTAAGCTGACCTAGAAAATACCATTCCTTAGATAATCAAATAAAGCAAACTAAAAAAGCTAAAATTTTAACTTAAAAAGCAAAATTATGAAATTTTTAAACTGCTTTTTTAGTTTAAAACACTAGCAAAAATCAATTTATCGATAAAATAACAAAAATCACAAAAAAAATACAACTGCTATTTAAACTCAATGTAAATAGAAAACTCGTTTTTACTTACATTGAGCCTAAAAAACATATGAAGTTTTGAAAGAACAATAACTAAAAGCCCTAAATTTGTAGATTTCTAAACGGGTAAATTCAAGGCATTCCATCATATTTAAAAATATAATGGATAATTCGCATTTTCTGATTTTTTTATGCAAAAAACATAACTAATTCCCCCTTAATTCAATATCAATTTATTAATTATTCTTAGTGATGCTTATTATAACATAATTTTTTCTTAGACCAAGCATTTTTTTTTTTTTTTGCAAAAGCCTAAATTCAAAATAATAAAAATTATGATTTTAGGACAAAAACACAGATTTACCATTATTTTTGCATATTTATATTCACTAAAAAGTGAATTTTTGCGTTCAAGTTGGCAAACCCGGGAAAAACTGGATTTAATAGATGGAATAATTATACATTAATTTTGCAAAAAATAAAGAAAAATATTGATTTTGCACAAAAAAATAATTTTATAAGAATTTTTTTATATTTTTTTAATTTTTTAATAAAAAATTATTTTTTTTGATAAAATTACAAAAGAGTACGTATAGACATATGACAAATTCAAAACCAACGTTAAAAACAAGGTTTCGATATATTTTTTTAGGAAAACTGCCTCTTGAACGAAAGTATCGTCCTAAAATCATCGAATACTTCTATTTATTTATTGGAAATTTTGTAATTTCTACTTTTTGAGTATTAGTTTTATTAGCTTTTGGAAAATATGAATGGAAAATTTCCGAAAATTGAAGTCTAATTTTATCTAACGAATTTAGTAGTTATTTTTGAAAATTCATAATATCTATTAGCATAACAGCTTGAGTTGTCAATATTTTCTTATGTATTCACTTGATTTACATTCTTTCAAAAACTGAAGATTATAAATGGGTAGTATTTTTGTCAATTTTTACTAATGTTTTTCCCTTTTTTAGCTTTTTTAGCTTAATTATTTCAGTTTTTGGCTTTTATAAACACAAAATTGTTTTTAAATAGATGTAAAAGTGTTTTTTTGAAAGGAATTATCATGAAGAAAATAACAAAATCAATTTTTGGAATGGTTTCTTTTAGCCCTATTGCCTTAATAGCTTGTGGGGGTCCTGTAAACGAATTTGCCCATAATAAAGAAATTATTGTCGCCGTTGACCCAGCCCAGACAAATTATTGAAAACAAAATATTGAAGAATTTAACAAAACTGATTCAGCAACAAAAAACGGCTTTAAAATTAGAACTATTTCCAAAAATGTCTTTTCAGCACTAGATTTTTCAACAGTTGGCCACACAGACACAAACAATACACCCGATATTTTTTATGCACCTCAAGACCGAATTACCGACTTAGTCCAAGGTGGAGCAGTTTCTTATCTTAATGATTTTTTGCCTAATTTATTTAATGAAATTACAGACCAAATTGGCGCTACAGCAACAGAAAAAGAAAATATGAAAAATTTCGGGACTGTTTTTGGTCTAAAAGATAACAGAGTCCATTCAGAATTTGTTGGAATCCAACACAACAAAGAAGGGATTGTTCTAGCCTCAACAGAAAACGAAGACCAAACTCGGACAATTTTGCAAAATCCAGACACAGACAGTCTTGCTGAGCTTGTTGAAAAAGGCGAAGGTCTGTTTAGAATCCAAGACTTTTGGTACGGAAATGGTGTTCTTGCCGGTGCGCTTGAAAAAATTGCTCAGCGCGAAAATTTAAAAGACGAAGACGGAAAACCGTTGAATTTAATGTCAAAATTGCTATACACCAAAAATAATCAGTTTACTTCTGGTCTTCTTCATAGCGATATTGATCCGGTTGTTGATGCTAATTTAAAACCGGAAAATAATGAATATCAGCAGTATTTCCGTGAAGCTTTTAAATCAGTGGCAAAAATTTACTACCCAGTTTTTAAAGCTGCTTATGAAAGTGAAGCTGATTATAAAAATTCAATTTGGTCTAAAAAGGGAATTTCACAGGCAGATTTAGCACAAATTATTAAATCTGATATGAATGTTACCCAAAATACAATTTTTCGGCTAATGAAAGAAAAGAAACTAAAATTTGCAATTATTGGAACTTGAGATGTGCAAAACTCAGAAAAATCTGCAAATGCCAAGTCTTTTTTTAACATCACCAAAGCAACTAATGAAACTGATTTTAAACAGGCCCTAGGTTCATGATCTTTTTTGATCAACTCACGAAATAATTCATCATCTCCTGAAAGAAAACAAGCCCTAAATGATCTTTTTAAAATAATGTTTTCGGCTAAAACAAACACTGCTTATTTCCAAGATGACTCAAAAATTCCGTTTGTAAAAGCACTAACAAATCAAATCAAACAGGAAGTTGAAAAAATTAATCAACCTCTTAGTGTAAAATTTGAAACACTTAAAAAAGACTTAGGATATACAGACGATAACGAAATTGAAAATGCAATAAATGCCCAAATTCAAAAAACAGCAAATCCAAAATATATCAACCAAACAGTTGAGTCAAATTGAGACAAAACAACAAATCCAGATGCTAGCTCAGAAGAAAATTATCTCACTTTTAGTTCAAGAATTGAAACAGAAAATCTTGATTCCAGCCTAGTTGAAAGTGCTAATAAAATTAACAGTTTAATTGAAAAATACCAAAAATTTGCCGCAATCCGTAATACTTTGGCGACAATTTTTGGGCAAACAGATTTATCTAAATTCACCGGAAATGGTGAGAGCTGACAAATTGATCAGAGTTTTTTCAAAGTTGGAATTAAAGATGCAAAAGTTGGAAAATACGATCTTGATATTTCCCAAAGTGATACTACCGCGCATGTTCGTAAAGTTGAGGCTTTCCTTTTTGGTGCAAATGGTGATGAGCAGTCTGAAAAAGACCAAAAAATTGAACAGTACAGTAAATTAATTTTGGAAAATAATCACGATCTGACAAAACTTGAGGCAAGTATTGCTGCTGAAATTAAAGAAATTCAAGAAAAAGCAAAATTAATTGCCAAAAATCCAGCTGCTGATGCAACAATTGAAAAAATTGCGCGTGCTTATTTAAATAATTATGTTAGTGCTGCCCTAATTCGCTCATTTGTTAGTCCTGAGACAATTAAGCAAACAAAAGCACAAAAAACTACCACAAAATCAGGTCAAACTGTTGACAAATACACCTTAGGCGATGCTGAACAAATTATTAGTGAGTACTTAAAATCAAAAAGTTTTGACAAAATTCTTAACGTAATTGACTCAGATAAAACAATTGAAAACCAAGGTGTTGGAATTCTTAATACCGATAATTCTCGTTTTGACAGATCAAATCCACAATTTAGCTCAACAGTTTGGGGTGCTTGAAATGATCAAACTTTTGGTTCAGAAGTTTTCCACAAAAGTGTTTTGGGCAAAATTAAAAACGAAGAAGATTTTGCCAAAATATTTTTTGACAAAGTTGCAATTGAATACTACAAAAAAATTCTTCTTGCAAACCAAGGAACTAGCAGGGTTATTGTAAATTTTAGTTAAAAATGGGGCCTTTTAAATTTAAGATTAACATACCAAAGGCACATTTTTATTTGCTAATTAGTTTAAGTGCTTTTTTATCAATCGCGCTTATTAGTTGAATTTTAATCCCTTTTGTTTTTGGGACACATTTAGATCAAATCAGTAAAACAGATCAGGAAAATCAACGCGAAATTTTAGCCTCAAATTTAGCAGCCGGAAAATTAAGTGCTTATATTGGGACAAATTTATTTGTGATTTTCTTTGGAATCTACCTTTTTTTGGCTTATTCAAAAGTAAAAATTGGCTATTTATTCTACTTTTTTTGGATTTTTGTCTTTTGTTCAATGGCCGGCTATCCTTATTTTCAAGGAGCTGAAAAATTAAATAGTGCTGAATTAATAAGCGGAATTTTTATCTCTATTTTTTCTGGGTTGATTGTTGTTGTCTTGATTTATTCAACTTACATTTACCGACTTAAACGAATTATTACAAAATACAAATTAGCAAGTGGCGGTTTTAATGCATAAATTACAACTCTATAATTATTATGGCAAGAAATTTGACACGATTATTGATATTGAGGCTAAAACGCTAAAATCTTATTATCATAGCGCAAAAATTACTCACTCAAGATTTTTAGATAAGATCAAAATTCAAGAAAACATTGAAAAAGAGCTGTTTTTACGGGCCCGGCAAACAATTCGCGACAATCTAAAACGCGAATTACATAGTCAAAAAATCGCCTTTAAAAATGAGCTTAAAGTTCTCAAAGACGCTTATATCAAACTTAATTTTGCAGTTTCAGTTGAAAAATTGCTCAGTTTTGAAATTAAAAAAATTGAAAAAGAGCTTAAAAATCTTCGCAGTTGATTTAAAGATTTTTCAAAATCACTCAACCAAACAGAAGATAGCCCGCAAGTTAAAGTTGAATTGTTTGAAAAAACAAAAAAATCAACCTTAGAATCTGAAGTTGACTTAATAAAAAAACACTTCATTTTCCAAGTCTGCCTAAATTATGTTAGAAAATACCAAGATTTTGACTTTGATCTAAACAAAATTAGCCAATTTCTTGATGAAGACGGCAAAAAATTCTTAGCTCAGTCAAATCTAAAAAGTGATTTTTTTGTCAATTTTTATCAGCAAATTAAACAAAAACAAGAAGAACTATTAAAAAAATCAGCTTTAGCTAAAAAAAAATACACTGAAACCAAAGAGTTACAAACTGACCTATATAAAAAAAGAAAGTCAAATTTAGAACTCAAAGCAAAACAAAAAATAATTTCGCTCGAATATAGTTATAAAAATGCAATTGATTTCCTAAAACAACAAGCAAATCAGCAAAATGCAGCCCAAAGAGAATTAATTAGCGAAAAAAAGCAGGAAATTATCGCTTTTGAGTCCAAAAATATTAGCAAACTAAATGAATTTAAGCACGAAATTAATGCCCAAATTAGCAAAATTAGTGCTCAAAAACAAAAATATCTTGCCTTTAGTTTGTCCCAGACAAAAATAAATTTCCTTGATCAGGCGATTAAATTATTTTACGCCATTCAAAAAAATCAAAATTTTGAAATTCCAGATTTAGATATTTCCCTAGAAAATCACAGTCAAATTTTAAAAGATAAACTAGATTTTTTCCATAAATTAAAAGATGAAAATCAACAACTTTTTGATTTAATTAAAAGTCATTATTTTGGTTTTTATGGTAGCTTTTTGATAAAAAAACTAGCAAAATCAAGCCTAAAATGGCAAATTTTGCTCCAAAAAGCTAAATATTTAAAACAGTATTCATACAAAGGCCATTATCTTCAGGATCTAGGCTGGGCAACCAGAGAAAAAACAATTGAAGACTTTAAGACACGGATAAAATTTATAAATGAAAAAATTCTTGCAAAATACGAGCTCAAAGTTTTAAAATCAAGTCCAGATTTTAAAACTCAGCAAGAAGAAATTAAAACAAAGGTCAGCCAAATCAAGCAAAATTATCTTGAGAGTGTTGCAAAAAACAAAAAAAGGCTTCAGCAAAACGAAATTGCCAAAACAGCCTTTAAAAATTTGCAAAAACAAGCCAAAATTGCAAAAACTGACCAAAAAAGAACGCTGTTTTTGAGCTCTAAAATAACAAAATTCAAACAAATTCTCAAAACAAATAATTACCGTTATTTTAACGAACTAAAAGTTAACAAAAAAATTTATGAATCAAAAGCAAATGAAGCACTAAAATCTTATCCTGTTGAGACAATAAAAAACGTCCGTTTTATTAGCTTCTTTTTGAATTTAATCTTCCCAGGACTTGCTGAGTTATTTGTATTTCGTCAGTTTATCAAAGGATCTTTACTTTCAGTTGTTAGTATAATTTCTTATGCTTTTATAATTCCCTTTTCATTTGGGGCTTACTGGTCAAAAATGGGCGGAATTCCGGGCTTTGCTGACTTAGGAGCAAATCTACACTCGCCCCGGGATGGTATTTTTACTGATGCACGTTTTTATCTTTTTGGTGGCGTCCTGTCGGTAATTTTAATGGCTTTTGTGCTAGTTTACTTTCTAATTGGGGCAATTTCGGCCTGAAGAATTGCAAAAGCAATGGAAGCTGGCGTTGTTCCGGGAAAATGACTCTATTCAAAACAGTGACTCCAGACTACCGGATTTCCGTGAATGATTTCACTAATTGGCCATGCTTTAATGATTTTTATCGTTGCTGCGCCAATAATTACTTCAGTTTTAATTTCTTTTACTGATTATGGCTACAATCATGCTGCCCCAGGTCAAACAGTTAACTGAGTTGGACTTAAACAATGAGGAAAATGGTGGGATTATCGCCAACTTGGACTGTTTCAATCACTAGCTTCGGTTCTTGGCTGGACTGCAATTTGGACAGTTTTATCAACACTATTTCCGATTGGTTTAGGAATTTTAATTGCAATTTTAACAAATTCTTCCCGAATTAAAGGTAAAAAGATTTTTCGCCTAATATTTATTTTACCTTGAGCAGTGCCTGCGTTTGTTTCTTTGTCTTTTATTCGTTCAATGTTTGCCGCTGATTCAAAAGGTTATATTAATTTAATTTTAATTAATTTAGGACTTATTAAAGATGGAATTTCTTGACTAAACCAAATTGGTACGGCCCGAGTTTTACTGATTGTTGTCCAGACTTGAATTAGTTATGCCTTTATTTTTATGCTTGTTACTGGAAATCTGCAGGCAATTTCGGGTGAAATTTACGAGGCTGGCGCCGTTGATGGGGCTTCAAAATCGCAAATTTTCTGAAAACTGACGCTTCCACAGCTGCTTCTGGGAATTGCGCCAATGTTAATTGGACAATTTGTCGGCGCCTTTAATAACTTTACAACAATTTCAATTTTCACAGGCGGTGGTCCTGCTTATGCAAATGCCTCCCCATTTGGTGAGGCCTCAACAGACATTATTATTTCTTGGGTCTTCAAACTAACAACTCAAGGAATAAAAATTGACGGACACCAAGCTTTTGCCGCCGCACTTTCAACACTGGCAGCGCTAATTAGTATTAGTTTTGCCCTTCGTGGTTTTATAAAATCAATGCAAAGGAGATAAAATTATGAACTTATTAGTGTCAAAAATTGCTAGTTATGAATTTGTTGCCAAAAATGCTAGTCCAAAAAAACGTCTAAATTTAAGTGATGAGCGCGATATTAAGCCAATTGAGTTGCTTTGAATTTTTCTTAATTATTTAATTTTAATTTCTTGGTCTGTTGTTGTTTTATTTCCAATAGTTTCGCTAATTATTGCAACTTTTAATGTTGCTAATACTCGACTTATTACAATTACACCGTTTGTTTTTGGTTTTGATAATTTCACTTATTTATTCACTTCTGAACGGTCCTATTTTTTCTCTTGGTACGGAAATACGCTAACAATTGCGCTTTTAACGATGGTTATTTCAACTACTGCCGTTGCTTTAAATAGTTATGCTTATTCACGTTTTCGCTTTAAAGGTTCAAAACATTCTTTGACAATAATTATGTTATTGCAAATGATTCCGGCAACTTCTTCGTTAATTTTTCTCTATATTTTAGTCCAAATTGGCCAAATTGGCGGAATTTCACCAATATTTATGTTAGTGATTATTTACTCAGGTGGGGCAGTTTCTGGAAATACTTTCATGCTCAAGGCTTATTTAGATAGTATTTCCCGCGAACTTGATGATTCAGCAAAAATTGATGGCTGTTCAAATTTTGGTGTTTTTTTCAAAATTTTATTACCGGTTTTACGACCTGCAATAATTATGGTCGCACTTTGATCTTTTTTAACACCATTTACCGATGTTATTTTGCCAAGATTTGTGCTTTTCAATATTCAAGACTTAACTCTTGCTGTTGGGCTTGAAACATTTATTAATGTCGAGCCAAAACATGTCAATGCTGGTGCTTATGCAGCTGGGGCTCTACTTGCAGCTCTTCCTGCGCTTGGTTTATTTATGTATTTACAAAAATACATAATTGGCGGACTTTCTGAAGGAGCTGTTAAAGGTTAATTATGGAAAAAAATAAAAAACTTTTTGAACTTGAAGATCTTAATTTAGATTTAAATCAAATTGATTTAAATAAAATGGTTGCAAAAATTGGCCAACAACAAGAAGAAACAAAAGGCGCCAAAATTGTTCTTAATAATGTCTCAAAAAAATATGAAGGTAATGACAAATATACACTCGAGGCAATTGATCTTACAATTGAAAGTGGTAATTTTTGCATCTTTTTAGGACCTTCAGGTTCAGGAAAAACAACGCTTTTAAGAATGATTGCCGGTCTAAATTCAATTACTCAAGGTGATTTAATTTTTAATGGCAAACGATACAATAACCTCCCGCCCCATCAGCGAAATATTGCAATGGTTTTCCAGTCTTATGCCCTTTATCCGCATTTGAATGTTTATGATAATATTTCTTTTGGACTCAAAATTGCAAAAGAAAGACGCGACATTATTGACTCAAAAGTAAAAAATGTTGCCCAAATTTTAAAAATCAGCGACTATCTATACTCAAAACCGCGTGATCTTTCTGGTGGTCAACGTCAAAGGGTTGCAATTGGACGGGCAATTGCTCGTGCACCGCAAGTTTTTTTAATGGACGAACCACTTTCAAATTTAGATGCAAAATTGCGTGAATCAATGCGCCGTGAAATTGTAAATATTCACAGAATGCTTAAAACTACAAGTATTTATGTAACTCATGATCAACTTGAGGCAATGACGATGGGAAACCAAATTGTAGTTTTTAATGACGGTAAAATTCAGCAAAATGGAACAGGAAAAGAATTATATTTTAAACCTAAAAACACTTTTGTTGCCACATTTATCGGTTCGCCAACAATGAATTTATTTGATTGTGTTGTTGAGAACAACCAAATAAAGGCAAAAAAGGCGCCAATTTGATTTGAAGTTGATCAAAAATTGGCAAATTTATTAAGTCAAAATCAAGAATTACAAGTCGGTTTTCGTTCAGAAGATATTTATCTAAACCAAAATCAAGCCCAATTTGACGGTATTATTACTAATGTTGAGCTAATTGGTAAAGATCAACTTGTTGCAATTAAAGTCAGCGATCAACTTGAATTAATTTCCAACCAGAACAATATTTTTGAATACTTTTTAGATCAAAAAGTTAAAGTTAGCTTTAATTTAGAAAGGATTCACATTTTTGATGCAATAACAAAGGAGCGAATTGATCTTGATAACTAATTTAGAATCACGAAGTGCCAAAATTTACTTTTTTATTGCACCCTATTTTACTCGTAAAGTTTTACAATTAATAAGTAAAATTTTGCTTTTAATAATTATAATTTTCTCATTTGTGCAAATTTGGCAGTTTCTTGAACGAATCGATTGGGAAATTGATTTTGTTTCAAAAGGTAGTTTTTCTAATTTAACAACTCAAGAAATTACTGAAATTGCTAGAAGCAAATCGACTTCATTGCCACTTTGACCAATTTTTATTAGTCTAATTTCACTTGTTATTGTTTTTGGTTTTATTCTGTTCTTTTTAATTTTAACGCAACATATTTATTTATGAAAACAATTTGGCGATCTCAAAGGATTTTATAAATTTATTTTTACTTTATCCATAATTATTTTTATTTTAAGTTTCTTTATTGTCGCCCTTCAACCGGCTCAAGTTGAGCAAAATGTTAGTGTAAAAATTGGCGAAACCACCGTCACAGATTCAATTTTTTCTGATTTTCCTAATTATACAAAAATGTGAATAAGTCTAATTTTTAGCTTTTTAATTTTGATTTTACAAATAAGTGCAAAATCAAAATTTGGTGCTCTTGAAAAAGACAAAACTTTAGCAAAAAAGCCTTTTGAAACAAAAAGTCTTGAAGCAAAAATAAACCAAATTATCCAAAAAAATTCCAACAGCTAATTGTATTTTAAACATTTTCCCGAGTTTCTCAGTTTGATGAGATAATTTTAAAAAGGTGTCCAGTTTTTGGGCGCTTTTTTAACTTTTTTTGGAAAAAGTTAATTACAATTTTAAAACACTGGCAAAAATCAATTTATTGATAAAACAACAAAAATCACAAAAAAATACAACTACTATTTAAACTCAATGCAA
>NZ_JAWPGQ010000016.1:0-17783 GCF_033343935.1 Mesomycoplasma ovipneumoniae
AAATAGTAGTTGTATTTTTTTATGATTTTTGTTATTTTATCCATAAATTGATTTTTGCCAGTGTTTTTAGCTAAAAAAGGTAGTTTAGACATTTTATAATTTTGTTTTTTTAGTTAAGATTTTAGCTTTTTGTTAATAATTTAATTCACTTTTGGCTAAGGTTATTTTGACTTAAAACTTGTTTTCAACTTTTAGGTTTGTGCTTAATTTCAATTTTTGAATTAACAATTAAAAGATAAAAATTTAATTTTTCAAGGAACATTTTTGTCAAAAAGACAATAAAAAATGCAAAAAGGAAAATAATTGTTAAAACTGGGAAATTTCACGGCCATTTTCCTAGTTCGCCAATGGTTGGTTGTCCATCTTTTCCCATATAAAATCAATTTCCGTTTCAGGCTATTTTGAGTCGATTATCGCCTTGGTTTTCAATTATTTTTTCAATTGTTCAACTTAGAAAAAAAGTAAAAGATGCCATTAAAAAAGTAAATAATATCGATTTTCAGAAACTTTTTATATCTAATTTTGAGTTTTTACCATTAATAAATGTTAAAAAAAATGGTAAAACCAAACTTAAAAGGTGACTAATAATAAACTCTCAAAAAAGGTAATTATCAGGCGCTCAATTTATACCCAGATTTTTAGTTTTCGCCAAGTTCATTAACTCAGATTCACTAACATTTTGATTAACTTTTATTCCTTGAAATTCAATATCGTCCATAACAATTCCCGCATCAAAGCCAATTTGTGGAAAAGATAAAGCTAAAATTGAACCCAAAAAACCGGGAATTACTATGTATTTTGCCCAATTTGTTCTATTAAAAATCATTAAAGATGCACAAATTAAAACAATAAGTCGACACAAATGGAGTGGCAGATATTCTCATTTATAGATATAATCATTAATTTCTAGTAAAATTGTTCGACTAATATATGAAAAAAGTCAAATCAAAACGCCAATAAAAACAAATCAATTTTTTATTCTATAAAATAAAGTAACCTTAAATTGGATTTGGTTTTTACGAATGTACCATGTTTCCAAATTTTTGCGAAAAAGATACAACAGAACAATGCTTAGAAGACCTAGAATTAGCCCAATATAAACTATAAAAAAATATGAATTTGCATCTAAATCACTTTTTCTTCAATCAAAATAAAACATTTTATTTTTTTTAATTTCCATTAAAATAGATTTTAAGTGTTTTTAATTAAAATTTTAGGTTTTTTGGTATAATTATATAATTATAATTAAATTTCTATAAATTTTAATTGACTAAATTTAAAAAGAAAAAGCAAAAATGAAATGATAATAAAATTGCGAATTGCTATTTTTTCAATAATCTGACTATTTAAAATACGTAAAGTACGGTCTGTTTGGAAAAAATATTATAAAAAAAAAGTCGAACTTTCTCCTCAATATAGAAGCGATTTGGTTTTAAGTTACTCAAAGTTTATTTTAAAATTATTTGGCATAAAAATTAAAGTTTTTGGTTATGAAAATTTACCAAAAAACGCATCAATTTTAATCTCTAATCAAAATCAATTTTCTGACCATTTTGCATTATTTTCAGCACTTGAAAACCCATCAAAAGCTGAAGAAGATTTTAATCCAATTGTTAGTTTTTTTCTTGAAAAAAAGCGTTATTCCCGTAAAAATAAATGAATTTTTGGTTCTCTTGATTCACAGTTTTTAACTGAAAATGAGCAAGAAAATGTAAAAAAGTTTCAAAATTTTTTAAAATCAATCCGTGAAAAACGAGCTTTTGGAGTTATTTTTGCAAAAGAGAACTTCCATGACACAGAGCTAAATTTTCCAATTGAAATTTTTGAAACTATAAAAGAATCAGGTCTTGCAATTGTTCCTGTTTCAATTAAAGTAGTTAAAAAAAATACAGACAAAAATCAAACTAAAAAATTTAAAAATATCGAAGTTTTCATTCATAAACCTATAAAACCGGGAGCTGTTATTTCCCAAACAAGTAAATCCTTGAATTTAGCCACAAAAAAAACTATTACTGATTTTTACAAAGGTGAAAAATAATGGATTACGATATAAAATTAGCTAATTTTTCAGGACCTTTAGAATTACTTTTAGATTTAGTAAGATCAAAAAACATTAATATTTTAGATATTGACCTTGTTGATTTAGCAACTCAATATGTAAAAATAATTCAAATTTTAAAAGAAAAAAATATCCAAATTGCCGGCGAATATTTAGTTATTGCTTCTACTTTAGTTCATTTAAAGTCAAAAATTTTGCTTTTACCAAGTAAAGAAGAAAAATTAAAACCTGAAGATGAAAAAGATCGACTTGAATTTTTAGCTTTACTATATGACTATCAACAAATCAAAAATATTGCAAATATGTTAAAAGAACAGCAAGAGCACCGTAATGATTATTTTGAAAAAAATACCTCAGATTACAGTGATTTTCGCAGACCTCCAGATCCAAGTCAACTTGACGGACACTCGTCAGTACATAATTTATATAAAGTGTTAAAATTAATGTTTGACAGAACAAAAGCCAAAAATCTTATCAAAATTAAAACCCAACAAGTCCAGGTGACAGCTGACGAGCAAAGTTTATGGTTAAAAAATCTATTAAAAAAGGAAAATGAAATAGATTTTGAATACTTATTTTCACTTCCGACAATGAAACATTTTGTCATCACCATGATTTCAATGCTCGAAATGGCAAAAAAACAACTTCTACATTTAAAACAAGAACAACAGTTCTCAAAAATATCAATTTTCCGTGGGGGTTATGATGAAAACTAGAATTATTGAGGCAATTTTGTATCTTCAAGGTGAAAAAGGAGTTTCTTCTCAACAACTTCAGAGTGCGCTTAAATTATCAAAAATTAATGAAGCTCGTAAACTTTTAAAAGATTTTTCAGTCGAATTCAACCGTCAAAAAAGAGGTATAATTGTCGTTGAATTTGCTGATATTTTCAAATTTGTTACCGCAAAAGATTTAAAACCTTTTATTATTGACTTTGTCGGAAATGAAAAAAAATACCGTCTAAGTAATGCAGCAATTGAGGTCGCCGCTATAATTGCCTATAAACAACCTGTAACAAGAAGTGTTATTGCCCAAATTCGTGGTGGAATTAATTCTGATTATATCGTAGGTTCGCTATTAGCAAAAGGAATAATTGAGGAGTTAGGAACAGCTCCGAGCCCCGGGAATCCTACACTTTATGGTGTAACTTCGAGGTTTTTTGACTATTTTAAACTAAGATCGGCCAAGGATTTGCCTAAATTTAAAGAATTTGATTTATTAGACATTATTGAAGATCCTGGCCAAAGTGAAAATTTTGATCTTTTTTCTTCTCAACGAGAAACTGAATAAAATTTTATGAAATATTTAGCAATTAATCGCGATGTTAACCTAGAAGACCAAAAGTTGATTTTTTTTAATTATGATTCTCCACTTGAATTAAGTAATTCTAAAATTATCGGCTTTGTCGGTAATAAACCTAATTCAATAAATGAAAACTATATTTTTAGTTTAGCATCAACTATTTCTGATCTTGTTAAAGAAAAAAACTATCAGAAAATTTTAATAAATAGTAGTTCCAACAATTTTGGAATAGCTTTTGCATCAATTTTTTACAATGCTTTAGCCTCTGATCCTAACAAGGAAATTTTAATTTTTGAAGAAAAATATGGATATTCCCAAAGTTTAGCACGTCATTATTTTATAAATAATGATTTTGATTTTTTCATAAATATTGAAGTTAATTTGTCAAATAAAAACTTAAATCTAACAGTTTTAACCTTTTATAAAAAAAATTTAACACTTTTGACAGCTGAAGAAGAAAAAAAAATCAACAAAACCGAGCAAAAACCATTTTTTTATAGAAGTTCACAAATTTATTTAACGCCAAAATTTCATATTAATTCAGACCATATTTTGAAATTTTACAGTTATTTTGACTTAGATTTCTACAAATTAGCAAATTTGTACCAGTTTTATGATTCAGAGTCAACTTTTTTAACTAATTTTTTAAAAGATCATTTTGACACTGAAAAAAGTAAATTTTTACCAATAAAAAAGAGTTTTCCGATTGAAAAAATCACAAGACAAGTTAGCGATAATTCAATAATTTGAAAAAAAATCACAACAAGTGCTAAATTTATGACAAATGTGATTTTCTGAGTCAAAAAAAACAAAATTATAACTGCAGTTCGTAAAAAACTTAACTTTAATATTATAAAAGATAATGATTTTCAGTTGCTAGTGCTTGATTATCTTGAAAGAAATTGGAAAAATGGGAAATATTTTCTGATAAGTCATCAAGCTAATAACTACATTTCTGAGTTTATTGAGCAAAAATTTGGTGCTAAAATCACAAAATTTTGTGAGTATAATGAGAATTCAGAAACCGAATTACTTAAAATTCGAGAAAAAACTAGCGATGAAGTTGTTGTTATAACATCAAAAAGTGTTCATTTTGTTCCTAAAGTTTCTGAAAATTTAATTAAATACGGAATTAGTACTAAATTTTCCATTCTTTGGTATGTGAAAATTTTTGAATTTTACACCCAAAAAAATTTAAATATATTTGAAATTATCCAAAAGATGAAAAATGAGTTGAATTTTGTTTTTCAATATAAGTACCGAATGAAAGCAACTCCATCAACTTTTGATAAAATTGTAAACTTGCTTGTAAATGAAAGCGACGCTGAATTTCGTCCACAGGGATACAACATTTCAAATTCAGATTCAGGAAAACATTCGATAAAATTAAAAGTTAATTTACAAAATAACGATTTTTACACATTAATTTACTTTAAACCAAAAGAAGAATTAACACTCTATACAAATTTTTTATCAAAAAATCACACCGAAAAAGAAGCCGTTTTTTTGGAAAACCTTCTTATTGATAAAGTTAAACTTGCAAATAAAAATTTAGTATCATCAAAAAACAATAAAGCGAAGGATTTTCTTAAATTCGGGATTTTTATAACAACTATTGTCGTAATTTTAATTCTTTTATTTTATAATTTTTACAACTCTAGTTTTGCAGACGGCTCGCCTACAAAAATTTTTGTTAAATTTTATGAGTTTTTTTTCAAATCTCGGGTAAACAGATTAGTTCTTCTTGGCGCAATTGCTCATTTTTTATTTTGAAATTTAACTTCAACCCTGCAATTACGGCGAATTTTTAAATATCAGAAGGTAAAAACCAGATTTAGACACCTTTTTATCGCCACTTTTATCGCCACCTTTATGCAATTTTCTACACCTTTTTCATTTGGTGGCGAAATAAGTTATTATTGATATTTGCAAAAAAAGAAATATCCACTGAAAAATATCAGCGCAACCTTGACATATAACGCCCTAATTCATCAGGTTTTTAATTTATTTGTCAGTTTGATTTTAATTCCGGTTGGATTTATTTACTATCGTGATCTTTTTATTTTAGATTCCTGGGAAAAAATTATTTTTTTTGCTTGACTTGTTGTCAATATTTTTTTAAATGTTTTAGTTTTACTAATAATTATAATTATTTCTGTTTGAAAAAAATTGCAATATTTGTTGATTAAATTATTTGTTTCACTTTTAAATCTCAATTTTTTAAAAAAAATTGAGGACAGACAAAGATTAGAATACCGTTTTCAATTTTTAATTGATAATTTTAAAAACCATTTTATGGAAGTTTTGTCTAATAAAAAACTGTTGGCAAAAATACTTTTGCTTTACAAATTACCAGTTTTTTTCATAAATTTTTCTTTTGTAATTTTAATTATCACTTTAAAAGAACAAGGTTTAGATCTAAGTAACATTAATTTTCATGATTATCTCAAATTTATATCAGGATTTACGCTCTTACAAATTTCAAACAACCTCTCGCCTTCTCCGGGTGGAGTTGGTTCGGCTGATTTAATAACAAAATTAATTTTCAAAAGCTTTTTTGATGAAGCAAACTCTTTAAATTTAGATATTTTTAACTTTACTAATAGAATTTATACTTGATTTTTGCCTTATTTATTATCAGCAATTGGAATTTTGACTGTTTGAGTAGGCGAAAAAAGAGTTGACCGCTACAAAGAAATCCAAAATACGATGCAAGAAAACTTAATTTTGAATTACAAACTGAAAAAACAAGACAGTCATATCTTTTTTTATGCTTTATTTTTTTGAGCAATTGTCGCTACCGGGATTCTAATTTTTGTTTTTGCGATTTAATTTTTAGCTCGATTTGCGCAGCTTTTGCAATCATAGCCCCATTATCAGTGCAAAATTCCCTTTTTGGAATAACAATTTTATAATTTTTTTCATATTCTTTAAATAATGCTCTAATTGCAGAATTTGCTGCAACGCCGCCAACTAAAGTTAAGGTTTTTATACTTTTATTGTCATTTAAAACAAAATCAAGCTGTCTTTTTAAATATTTTATTATTGTTTCTTGAAAAGAAACAGCGATTTTTTGGACATTTTTTAAATCAAGTTTATTTTTTTGCTTCATTTGGTTAGTAAAATTTATGACTTGAGTTTTTAGCCCGCTAAAAGAAAAATCAAAAGGATTTGCAAGCCTTTTTGGCAAACTGAAATTGATTAACTCGCCAATATTTTGTCGATTTTGTTGTCAAATTTGGTCAATTTTAGGTCCGCCCGGCAACACTAAGCCCAAATTTCTGCCAATTTTATCATAAATTTCGCCCAGAGCATCATCAACTGTTGAGCCAATAATTTCAAGTTCACTCTCGTTTTTAGCCAAAATTCATTGACTGTGACCTCCAGAAATTAAAAGTGAAAGTGCTGGAAAAACAATTTCATCATCAATATTTGCCGACCAAAAATGACCTAAAAGATGGTTAACTGGAATCAAAGGCTTATTAAAATAAAGACTTAATGCGTTTGCAAATAAAAACCCTATTTTCAAAGCGCCCAATAATCCGGGATTATTTGTGTAGGCAATAGCATCAATCGAGGAAAAATCAACCCGTTTTTGCAATAATTTCTCTAAAATTATTGCTAAATTTCGCGAATGTTCGCGAGCAGCAAGTTCTGGAATTGTACCACCAAATTTTTGGTGAAATTCAATTTGACTAATTGTTAAAATTATTTCAACTTTTTCATCACTTAAAAGAGCAACAGATGCATCATCATGGGAGGTTTCAATACCTAAAATTTTCATTTTTCTGCCTTTTATTTTTTTTATTTTATTATATAATATTTTATGATATAATTATAAAAATATGGGCCAGTACTCAAGAGGCTGAAGAGGACGCACTGCTAACGCGTTAGGGGAGTGAAATCCCGCGCAGGTTCAAATCCTGTCTGGCCCGCCAAAACCCTTTCGTTTTCGTTTTCTATTTCTTTTAAAGCATGATACATTAAAAAATAGTTTATATTTTTATTGCCTCCTTATTTTGTTTTTTATTTATAAATTGCGTGTTTCCATTTATTTATTAAATTATTTTTTTATGTTTTCATCCATGTTTAGTAAACTCCTTTCTTAATTTTTTATTTATGATATATTTTGTGGTTTTTTTGTAAAATCATGTTTAAAACCTCCTTTCTAAATTTATAGTTATAATTAATTTTTTCTTTTTTTAATACATGTTTAGAATCTCCCTTCTAAATTCTTATTAATAAAATTCTTTTTATTTTTTGTAAAAACAAAGTTTATTATGTGTGTTTACATGCATTTTTAGATTTTCCTTTTCATATTTTTCTTTGTAAAATAAATTTTATTTTTGTCAATAACAAAATTCATTATGTATGTCTTCATGCATGTGTAAAATCTCCTTTCATTATTATTAATTTATAAGTTATATTTTATTTTTGTGAATTACAAAATTCATTTATTTAATCTCTCGTCGTTCTCAATAAAAAAGTCTATAAAAAATCTCTAATCTCTAAAAAATATCTATAATACAACTCTATAAAAAAAAGGCAAATTCTCATTTGCCTTTTTTAATTATTTTAAATAAAATAATTATCTATTTTGCTGAGTTTACCAGTTTGGCAGCGAAAATTCACCTTTTAGTGAATATAAATATGAAAAAACACCGGTAAATCCGGGTTTTTTGGTCTAAAATCTTAATTTTTATTATTGTAAATTTAATCTTTTGCAAAAAAAATGCTTGGTCTAAAAAAAATTTCTGTTATAATATGAGTCACTAAGAACGAATTAATAAATTTTGATATGAATTAAGGGGGAATTATTATGTTTTTTGTCGTATTAAAATAAGATAATGCGAATTATCCATTATATTTTTAAATATGATGGAATGCCTTAAATTTGACCGTTTAGAAATCTACAAATTTATGGCTTTTAGTTATGGCTCTTTCAAAACTTCACATATTTTTTTAGGCTCAATGTAAGTAAAAATGAGTTTTCTATTTACATTGAGTTTAAATAGTAGTTGTATTTTTTTTATTATTTTTGTTATTTGACCATAAATGATTTTTGGCAGTGTTTTAACTAAAAAAGGTAGTTTAAATATTTTATAATTTTGCTGCTTTTTAAGTTAAAAAAGTGTCCAAAACACGGACACTTTTTTAATTGATTAAAGTAAAATAATTATTTATTTTTGAATAAAGTATCTGATAACTCTAACGAATTGTGCAACAAATGAAGATTCATTGTCGTATCAAGTGTATAGTTTGTATAATCTTTTACCATCAACTTCAACAAATTTTGTTAAGGTTGCATCAAAAATTGAACCATGTGTGTCCCCGATAATGTCGCTAGAAACAATAGGTTCGTCGCAATAATAAAAGGATTCGCTTTCGTATTTTTTAATAGCTTTATTAAGTTCTTCAATAGAAGGTGATGATTTTAATTCAACACTTAAGTCAACAAAAGAACCTGTAATTACCGGCACTCTTATAGCAATTCCGTCTAATTTTCCAGTTAAGGAAGGAACAACAAGACCAATTGCTTTTGCAGCACCAGTTGAAGAAGGTACTAAGTTAACAGCGGCAGCACGTGCTCTTCTTAGATCTTTATGTGGCGCATCTTGAATTCTTTGGTCGGCAGTATAAGCATGAACTGTTGTCATAAATCCATGGCTTATTCCAAATTCTTTTTCAAGCGCATTTACAAGTGGAGCAAGCGCGTTTGTTGTACATGATGCAGAAGATAAAATTTTATCGTTTTCATCAACAGTGTGGCAGTTTACATTGTGAACGATAGTTTTTACATCACTTCCAGCAGGAGCAGAAACTAGAACTTTTTTTGCACCAGCATTAAGGTGTAAAGTAGCCCCAGCTTTTGATGCATAACGCCCTGTACATTCAAGAACTAAATCAATTTCTAGTTGTCCTCAAGGTAACATTTCAGGGTCTTTTTCTGAAAAAACCTGAATTTTTTTGTCATTGATTACAAGATAATTCTTGTCTTCTTCTTTTAAAACGCTAACAGTTCCAGAAAATCTTCCTTGGGCAGAGTCGTATTTTAAAAGGTGAGCTAAAACAGATGCATCAGTCAGATCATTAATTGCAACAACCTCTAAATTTTCATCTTTAAGATCTAGAAGTTGGCGAAGTGCTAATCTACCGATTCTTCCAAAGCCGTTAATTGCAATTTTTTTCATTTTATTCCTCATTTCATTAGTCTAATTTTTTTAAAAAAATTGACTAAAATTTTTTTTATAGTAAATTTTACCACTTTCTTACTAGTTTACTTTAAAATTTCAAATATTATTTTATTTTTGTATAAAATTTTTAGTATAAAACCCAGAAAGGCTTATATGACTTATTCAGTTGAGAAACTTAAACTTTTAAAAGGACTTGAAGCTGTAAAAAAACGACCTGGAATGTATATAGGTTCAACAGACATTAACGGACTTCATCAATTAATCTGAGAAATTTTTGACAATGCAGTTGATGAAGTAATTGCTGGTTTTGCAAATGAAATTAAAGTGGTAATAAATCTTGATAATTCAGTTGAAATTAGTGATAATGGTCGCGGAATTCCAGCTGAAATTCATAAAAAGACCGGTAAAACTGGTGTTGAATTAGTTTTTACAGAACTTCATTCAGGAGCTAAATTTTCTGATGAAATTTATAAAACTGCCGGCGGACTCCACGGAGTTGGCTCATCAGTCGTAAATGCATTATCTAAAAAAATGGAAGTTTTTGTTTCTCGTAACCAAAAATTGTTTTATACATCTTTTATTAACGGTGGAAAAATTGAAAATAGAACCCAAGAATTAGGACCTAGCAAAATTAGTGGCACAAAAATAGTATTTTTGCCTGATTTTTCATTTTTTTCGCACAAAGAATATGATCCTGACATGATAATTTCAAGGTTACAGGAAACTTGTTTTTTAGTTAAAAATTTAAAAATCGATTTTGTCGATCTAAAAAACGGTATTGAAAAAACTTTTCAGTTTAGTAAAGGAATTGAAAATTTTGTTGAATTTTTAAACAAAGATAGCCAAAAAATTCATGACAAAATTATCGCTTTTAAAGAAAAAAGTCAAGAAATCATAGTAGAATTTGCATTTCAGTATGTCGATTCTCAGCAGGAAAATATTATCTCATTTGTCAATAACGTAAAAACAAATTTAGGTGGAAGTCACGAAAATGGTCTAAAATCTGGAATTGTAAAAGCAATTAATACTTACGGTCAACAAAACAATTTGCTGAAAAATAAGCAAATTTTTGACTTTAATGATGTAAAAGTTGGCCTTTCCTTAATTTTATCGCTGCGAATTCCTGAGCCAATTTTGGAATTTGTCGGGCAAACTAAAAATAAATTAGCAACAGTCTTGGCAAAAACAGTTACAGAAGAGGTCGTTTTTAGAAATTTAATGTCCTTTTTTATTCAAAATAAAGAAGCTGCACAAAAAATTATTACTTTTTTACTGAATGTTTATCAGCAAAAGGAAAAGTTAAAATTAAGTCTAACAGAAACAAAAATTTCTAAGTCTGTAGCCAAAGAAAAACGGATTTTATCAGGGAAATTAACTCCTGCTAATTCAAAAAAAGCTATGAATCGCGAGCTTTTTTTAGTTGAAGGTGAATCAGCTGGTGGTTCAGCAAAACTTGCGCGAAATCGCGAATTTCAAGCAATTTTACCGCTAAAAGGTAAAATTGTAAATTCACAAAAAACTCGACTGATCGAAGTTTTAAAAAATGAAGAAATTATTGCCATTATTAGCGCTTTAGGAACTGGAATTGGTCAGAATTTTAACCTCAAAAACTTAAATTATGGCAAAATCATTATTATGACCGATGCTGACAATGACGGTGCTCACATTCAAATTTTAATTTTGACCTTCTTGTTTTATCATATGCGTCCTTTAATTGAAAATGGTTTTGTCTATATTGCTCAGCCGCCTTTGTACCGAATTAGTGAAAAAAATAAGAAAGACATTTATATTTGAGAAGAAAAAGAATTTCATGAATATGTAAAAAAACATCCTAATGCTCAAATTCAACGTTATAAAGGTCTTGGTGAAATGAATGCATCCCAACTTTGACAGACAACAATGGATCCTGAAAAACGAATTTTAGAAAAGGTTTTAATCGAAGACCTTGAAAAAGTTGAGGAAAATTTCCGCATTTTAATGGGAGAAAGAGCTGATTTGCGTAAAAATTGAATTCAAGAAAATGTTGACTTTTCACTTGAAGATAGTTTTATTGACAATTTAAAGGAGCCAGTCTATGAGTAAAAATTTCGATTTAATCATTAACTCCAAGTTAGATCAAATTTTGGCCGAAAAATTTACGCGCTACTCAAAATATATAATTCAAAACAGAGCAATTCCAGATGTTCGCGACGGCCTAAAACCTGTTCAGAGAAGAATTCTTTATTCAATGTGACAGCTTGGTCTAAAAAATACTAAAAATTACAAAAAATCAGCCAGAGTTGTTGGAGATGTAATTGGTAAATTTCACCCTCACGGAGATTCATCGATTTATGATGCGCTAGTCCGGCTGTCTCAAGAGTGAAAAATTAACATTCCACTTGTAGAAATGCACGGAAATAAAGGCTCAATTGACGATGATCCCCCTGCTGCAATGAGGTATACCGAGGTTAGGCTAGCCCAAATTACTGAACATTTGCTTGAATTACTGTCAAAAAATGTCGTAAATTTCTATCCTAATTTTGATGATAGTGAAAAAGAGCCCACAGTTTTACCAGCAATTTTTCCTAACTTGCTAATTAACGGGGCAATCGGAATTGCAAGTGGTTTTGCAACAGAAATACCTCCTCATAATTTAGTTGAAGTAATCCAAGCTGTAATTTTAATGATCAAAAATCCTTTAATTACAAACGCGCAAATTTCCAAAGTTATTTTAGGTCCTGATTTTCCCACAGGCGGAATAGTTTATGGAAAAGCCGGAATTTTAGATGCTTTTGAAACCGGAAAAGGAAAAATCCAAATTTCATCATCATACAAAATTTCTGAAAAAAACAAGCAAAAAGTGATCGAAATTTCTTCTATTCCTTTTGGAATTTCAAAAGCTAATTTGATTCAGCAAATCGACACAATTCGCTTTGAAGAAAAAATTAGCGGAATTAAAGAGGTAATTGACCAATCTGATCAAAATGGTGTGCTTATTTTTGTTGAACTTGAAAAAGATGCAAACGCTGAATTAATCCTTAATTATTTGTTGCAAAAAACAGATATGCAAATTTATTATTCCTATAATTCAGTAGCAATTTGCAATAATTCACCAAAATTACTGTCAATTAAAGAAATGATTGCTTATTTTCTTGAGCATTTAAGAAAAGTTAAACTAGGCGAATTTAATTATGAACTTTTTAAAAGCAAAAAAAGGCTTGAAATTATAGAAGGTTTTTTAAAAGTTGCCGATATAACTAATGAAGTAATTGAAATTATCCGTAAATCTGATAATTCAAAAGCGGGTGTAATTGCTGATTTAGTTAAATATTTAAATTTTACTGAAGTTCAAGCTGAAGCAATTGCTTCGATGCGTTTGTATAGATTGTCTAAAATTGAACAGCAGTCATTTTTAAATGAATCAAAAACTTTAGCACAAAACATTGAAGAATTTCAAAAACTTATTGAAAACAAAGAAGAATTTGACCTTCATTTAATTTCTATGTTAGAAAATTTTGCTAAGATTTACGGTTCTCCACGAAAAACTAAAATAGTTGACAAAGAATTGCAAGTAAAAATTAACCATCAAGATTTAATTAAGGACGAACAGTTTTATTTTTGAGTTTCTAAGAGCGGTCTTTTTAAAAAAATGAACATAAAAAATCATGCAGTCGAGGAAATTGAAAAAATTCAATTACCTTCAGAAGATTTTTTTATTTTTCAAGGTAAAATAAATCAACGTCAAAAAGGACTTTTTTTATCAAATAAAGGTGATGTTGGGATGTTGTTAGCTCATCAACTCGAAGAATTAACGCTAAAAAATAACCCTAATAACTTAAAAATTTCTCTTGGCCTCAAAAATGATCACGAATTAATTAATTCTTTTTTTGTTGATGACCTAGATTCTAATCATTTTTTGCTTTTTATAACTAAATTTGGTTATGCAAAAAGAATGCAACTAAAAGAAATAGCAAAAATTAGACCAAATAACATGATAAATTGCTTTAAACCCAAAGAGGGTGATGAATTAATTAGCATTTTTTTAGAAAATAAATTAAAAAACATCGTTTTAATCACGTCACACAATCGTGCACTAAAAATAAGTGCTTCAGATGTTCCAATTTATGGTCGTATTTCTTCAGGTGTAAAAATTTTAAAACTTCAAAAAAATGAAAAAATTGTCGCATCTGTTTTAATTGACTCTTCTGAAGAAATCGCGGTTATTGATAATTATTCACGTTTTGAAAAAATTGCGTCAGAAAAGCTTCATTTTGGTAATAGAACAATTGCTCCTAAAAGCTTTGATTCAAAACTTGATTTTTCTATAATTCCAAAAAGTGTCGAAATTTATAGTGAAAATTTGCAAGTTTTCGATTTTGACACTACTTTAAAGGTCGTTCCAGTCCAAAAATTTATCAATTTTGACCCTAATCCTAAAAAAAATTACAAATTATTTTTAACAACTGATAAAAATAATGAAAATTTACCAAATTTTATTGAACAAAATCAAGCAAATTCTAGTAAGATTTTAAAGACTAAACTTCAAGAAATAAGTGAAATTGACATAAATTTAATTCTTGAAAAGATTGAAAAGGAATAAACAATGGATAAAAATTTCTATAAAAATTCGCTCAATATATTTTCCACAGATTTCTCAATGAAAGCTAATTTGCCTCAAAAGGACAAATTTTTCACTGAATTTTGAAAAAATGAAGACATTTATCAAAAACTTTTAAAAAAAAATGTTAATAATCCAAGATTTATTCTTCATGACGGACCTCCTTATGCAAATGGTGACATTCATATCGGTCATGCTCTTAATAAAGTTTTAAAAGATATAATAGTTAGATATAAATCAATGTCTGGTTTTTATTCACCTTTTGTCCCAGGTTGAGATACTCACGGTCTTCCAATTGAAAATAAAATTATTAACCAAATTGAGACAAAATCGACATTAGAAATTCGCCAAAAAGCTAATGATTTTGCTAATTCACAAATTTTAGTTCAAAAAAAACAGTTTGAAAAATTGAATTTATTAACAGATTTTAGCCAAATTTATCAAACAAATGACCCGCATTATGAAGCAAGGCAACTTAAATTATTTAAAAAAATTGCTGAAAAAGGTCTAATTTATCGTGCTTTAAAGCCAATTTATTGATCTCCTTCAAGTCAAAGTGCCCTAGCTGAAGCCGAAATTGAGTATCTAAATCACCGTTCTCCTTCCATTTTTGTTGCTTTTGAGGTTAAAAATGGCAACAATTTTGTAAAAAGTGGCGATAAAATCATTATTTGAACAACAACCCCTTGAACACTAATTGCAAATGCAGGAGTTGCCGCTGGTCTAAATTTTGACTATGTTAGAGTAAAAGTTGGATCAAATTTTTACATTTTAGCAGAAAAATTATTACAAACATTAGCCTCAAGTTTTGACTGAGATTCTTATGAAATTATTGACACATTTTTAGGAAAAAACCTTGTAAATATCGAGTATTTTCACCCTATTTTTGATAAAGTTTGCCCTATAGTTTCAGGTCACCATGTTACTTTGGATGCTGGTTCGGGCCTTGTTCATCTTGCGCCACTTTTTGGGGAAGATGACTACTGAATTGGTCGAGAAAATAACCTTGAAATGCTTATGCACGTTGAAGATGATGGAAAATTTAATGAAAAAGCAGGTCAATTTTCCGGTCAATTTTATGATTCAGCAAATAAATTAATAAGCGAATATCTCAAGGAAAAACAATCACTTTTAAAATTAAATTTTATCACCCACTCATTCCCTCATGATTGGCGAACATTAAAACCCGTAATTTATCGTGGCACACCTCAGTGATTTGTTTCTGTTGAAAAAATTAAAAAAGAACTTGAAACAGCGATAAATGAAATTGAATTTCCTGAAAAATGACTCAAAAACCGCTTAACAAAAATGATAATTGACAGAAAAGACTGACTAATTTCGCGCCAGAGAAGTTGAGGCATTCCGCTGATTATTTTTTATGACAAAAATAAAAATCCTGTCTTAGATAAGCCAGAAATTTTTGACCATATAATTTCACAAGTTCAAGAATTTGGCTCTTCAATCTGATATCAAAAAACAGCTGACGAACTTTTGCCTCCTAAATATCAAAATTTAGGTTGGACAAAAGAAAACGATATTTTGGATGTCTGATTTGATTCAGGAGTTAGTTTTCTGGCCGCAAATATTAACAACGAAAATCCTCCTTTTGATATTTATTTAGAAGGATCTGACCAATATCGCGGCTGATTTAACTCATCTTTAATAAATTCGGTGATATATTTTGGTTTTTCACCTTATAAAAAATTACTGTCTCATGGTTTTGTCGTTGATTCAAAAGGGAACAAAATGTCAAAATCAAGAGGAAATGGAGTTGATCCGCTTGTAATTTTGAATAAGTACGGCTGTGATATTTTTCGACTTTGAGTTGCAAATAGTGAATATTATAATGACATTGTTTATTCAGAGTCAATTTTTGAGCAAAATGTTGAAATTTACCGTAAAATTCGCAACACAGTTCGATTTTTAATCACAAATTTAGCAGATTTTGAACCAAAACAATATGAATTACAAGAAGTTGATCTATTTATATATAATAAAATTCAAAAGCTAAAAAATGAAATAATTCAGTATTATGATGAATATCGCTTTGTTCGTGTTGTAAAAATAATTAATAATTTTATAATTGAATTTTCTAATTTTTATCTATCTATTGTTAAAGATATTTTATATGCTGATTCAAAAAATTCAGCAAAAAGACGCTTAATTCAATACGTTTTTTATGAACTTTTATTGGTTTTAAATATTGCAATTGCGCCAATTATGCCAACAACAGCTGAAGAAATTTACCAATTTGTTCAAAAAAGTGAAAAGCAAATATCAATTCACCTGGAAAATTTCTTTAAAAAGTCTAATTTTGATCCAAAATTAGATGAAAAATGAACTGAATTTTTTGATGTCAAAAATTCAGTTTATCAACTAATTGAACAAAAAATTCAATCAAAAGAAATAAATCGCTCAAATGAAATTGCAGTTGTTTTAGATTCTAATTCCTCAAATTTTCTAAAATCACTTGATCTTGTGAAATTATTAATGGTTGCAAAAGTCGAATTTAAGGATCAAATAAGCATTTATAGCCTTAATTGACCTAAATGTCCAAGATGTTGAAACCATTTTGAAAAAATTCAGGATGTTTGTGACCGTTGTTTTGAGGTTTTGAATGAAAACAAAAATTAACCTCGTTATCAAATATATTAATTCAAAATATATTAAAATCGGCAAAAAACGTTTACTAATTAACATTTTGATTGCTTTTTTGGTTATTCTGGTTACTCTATTAATTGATCAACTAACAAAAAATTTAATTTTCACCTACGATGAGTATAGAGAATCAACCGATAAAGCAGTCTTTGTCAAAATTATTTCATGAGGTTTTATTGGTTTTCGTCCACTTTTGCATCAAGGTGTAACTTCGGGAGTTAATAATATTATTGGTTTTACAGGTATTCATATTTTTGCCTTTTTATTAAGTTTGTTACTTTTGATTTTGATTCCCTTTTCAAAAAAATATTCCTTAACAATTTTTATGGCCATACTATTAGGTGGGAATTGAGGTAATGAAATTGACCGAATTTTGGATGATAATCATGTAAAAGACTTGCTTTTTCTGCCATTTGTAAGATCAAGTGGGACATTTAATTTTGCAGATATTTTTATTTTTGTCGGCCCCATTGGAATTTTTATTGTCTCTCTTTATGATCATGCTCAACCTTGAATTTCAAAAAAACTCAAAAATAAAATCTTTAGGAAAAAAAGCAAAAACTAAAAAAACGCTGTAATTTACAGCATTTTTTACAAATAAGACTAATAATTTGTTAAAACAGCTGAGTTTTCCAGTTTGATGGTGAAAATTCACTTTTTAGTGAATCTAAATATGCGAAAATGCCCGTAAATACGGGTTTTTTGTGCTAAAAACTTAATTTTTATAGTTTTGAAATTAACCTTTTGCAAAAAAAAAAAAAAAAATGCTTGGTCTGAAAAAAATTCTGTTATAATAGAGTCACTAAGAATGAATTAATAAATTTTATATTGAATTAGGGGGAATTAGTTATGTTTTTTGTCTAATGTGTTCTGATAGCGCGAATTTTTCATCATGTTTTTAAATATGATGGTATGCCATAAATTTGACCGTTTAGAAATCTATAAATTTAGGGCTTTTGGTTATTGTTCTTTC
>NZ_JAWPGQ010000017.1:0-17514 GCF_033343935.1 Mesomycoplasma ovipneumoniae
TTCAAAAACACCGTCTAAAGTTTTACTCTAATAAGAAATTGTACAGCACAAAAACGTTTAATTTTATATCAGTGGTCGATAAAATGTTTTACTCTAATAAGAAATTGTACAGCACAAAAACTTCGTCGTCAAAAATTCATTCGAGTTTATTGTTTTACTCTAATAAGAAATTGTACAGCACAAAAACTCAAGTCTTATCGCGAATGTTCAATGTTTTGTTTTACTCTAATAAGAAATTGTACAGCACAAAAACACTAAAAATTGCCTTTTGTCTTGCTTTTAAGTTTTACTCTAATAAGAAATTGTACAGCACAAAAACATTGTTCCTTTTTTATATTTTGGAAAATGCGTTTTACTCTAATAAGAAATTGTACAGCACAAAAACCATAATATTCTTTGCCATTTCATTCTAAAAGTTTTACTCTAATAAGAAATTGTACAGCACAAAAACTTGTAAAAAGGGTAAGATAAAAGCGAATAAGTTTTACTCTAATAAGAAATTGTACAGCACAAAAACTCATTGTTCAACTCTATTTATATTATACCAGTTTTACTCTAATAAGAAATTGTACAGCACAAAAACTGTTTTTGTATTTTTCTTTTTCATATTATAAGTTTTACTCTAATAAGAAATTGTACAGCACAAAAACCTGTTGCTTGTAAAGAAGTTTATAAACAGAGTTTTACTCTAATAAGAAATTGTACAGCACAAAAACTGCTTCTTTTAATAAAGGTCATGTTTTTAAGTTTTACTCTAATAAGAAATTGTACAGCACAAAAACAAGTAGTGTTGACCCGTCAAACATGGTTCTGTTTTACTCTAATAAGAAATTGTACAGCACAAAAACACTTGAAATTTACACCAAAGACATTTTTTGGTTTTACTCTAATAAGAAATTGTACAGCACAAAAACTTTTCATGTTGTATTTTCTTCATTTTTTTAGTTTTACTCTAATAAGAAATTGTACAGCACAAAAACAATTTTACTTCACATATTTTGTGAAGTTTCGTTTTACTCTAATAAGAAATTGTACAGCACAAAAACTTTGGGTATAAAACACAATCAACAGCATTTGTTTTACTCTAATAAGAAATTGTACAGCACAAAAACTAAATCTTTTGACTGCTCAACTATTTCTTTTGTTTTACTCTAATAAGAAATTGTACAGCACAAAAACACTGTTGTATTTGTTCTTTTAACTGTTTATGTTTTACTCTAATAAGAAATTGTACAGCACAAAAACGAATTAGAGAACCATTTTTTAAGGTATCTAGTTTTACTCTAATAAGAAATTGTACAGCACAAAAACTATAATATTAATAATAATAGTGAAAGGATTAGTTTTACTCTAATAAGAAATTGTACAGCACAAAAACTCTTTATTGAAAATAACCCCAGGGTACAATGTTTTACTCTAATAAGAAATTGTACAGCACAAAAACAGGGCGATTATAGGTATGTTATTTATTAAAGTTTTACTCTAATAAGAAATTGTACAGCACAAAAACGGTAAGGGTATTTAAAATCAAATATTTTAAGTTTTACTCTAATAAGAAATTGTACAGCACAAAAACACTGTTGTATTTGTTCTTTTAACTGTTTATGTTTTACTCTAATAAGAAATTGTACAGCACAAAAACGAATTAGAGAACCATTTTTTAAGGTATCTAGTTTTACTCTAATAAGAAATTGTACAGCACAAAAACTATAATATTAATAATAATAGTGAAAGGATTAGTTTTACTCTAATAAGAAATTGTACAGCACAAAAACTCTTTATTGAAAATAACCCCAGGGTACAATGTTTTACTCTAATAAGAAATTGTACAGCACAAAAACTTTGCCATTTTCAATAATTCTACTATAAGTGTTTTACTCTAATAAGAAATTGTACAGCACAAAAACTATTTTCTATTTGACTAAAAGTAGGTTTTCGTTTTACTCTAATAAGAAATTGTACAGCACAAAAACACATTCTCTTCGTTATAAATTGCATTTAAAGTTTTACTCTAATAAGAAATTGTACAGCACAAAAACTAATCTCCTGGAATTGTAAATTGTTGAGTTGTTTTACTCTAATAAGAAATTGTACAGCACAAAAACTGAATTGGTAGGGAATTTGGAAGTCTTAGAGTTTTACTCTAATAAGAAATTGTACAGCACAAAAACAAAAGGTATGGAACTAAAAAGAACCCGTCAGTTTTACTCTAATAAGAAATTGTACAGCACAAAAACGAATTGCTAAGATATTTTAGATAGTCAGGAGTTTTACTCTAATAAGAAATTGTACAGCACAAAAACCTCATTTCAAAGAAAAAAACTGATTTTCTTTGTTTTTTTCTCAAAAAACCAGTTGTTTTTGAGGTTTTTTATTCAAAAAATGTTCTTTTGATGATGTTAATGTGAAAACGAAACTCGTTTTTTCCATTTAAATCTGAAAATAGAGGTTCATTTTCTAGAATTTCCTTATTTTTATGATTTTCAAAATAGCTTATAATTGGTAATGGTGTTTTGATATCAATAATTGTTTTATTTTTATAAAAGCCAACAAGCTCGAGTTGGTCATATTTATTTATATATTTAGTAAAATCAGTAGTTAAAATTATAAATTTTGTGTTTGTAAATTGTAATAGATCAATTAAGTTAATAAATTCTAAATCTTTGAAAATAACTAAAGGATCAGGCTTGTTTGCGAAAAGAATTTCCATTATTTTTGCAAAATTATTTTTTGAAAGTAGAATATTTGGATTAATTTCAAATAGAGCTTTCAATAATTTAGTATTATCAATTTGATATTCAAGTAGTTCAAAACCTAATAAAGTATTAATTTTATCAATTATGGACAGAATTTCTTGATTATTAAAAAAATTGCTATTTTGCCACATTTTGTCTTGAATAATTTGGTTACCTAATCAATTTTTCGGACTTAAACTAAGAAAATCAGTGATTTTATTCAGATAACTGAAAATACTAATATCTTTAATTGAATAAAGTTTTCCATCAAAATCAATCGATTGAACACCTTTTGATTGCTCATATTCAAAAAGGTCGTGTAAAAAAAGGTCAATATTTTCGCATTCAATAATTTTAATATTTTCCTTAAATTCAATTAGATTTGCTTTATTATTAAAAAAATTTAACATTATAATTTTATATACTCCTGTTCAAAATTGATAATTTCGTTTTTAGATTTTGAACCACTTAAAATTTCCATATTTTGGTACTGTTGTTCGGTTAAAAGTAAAATACGAACATTTGAATTTTTGGGAATAATATTAATAATTTTTTTGCGTTCTGATTGATAAATTGTGTGCACAGGAATTATTTTGGCATAAATTGAATATTGAATCCGAATGTAGCCCAGTTTTAAAAGATTTTTAACAAACTTATTGTATTCAGGATTTTGTTGTTCATTTTCTGAATAGATATCATACATTAATAAAATTCGCATTTCTCTTGTGTTTACCTCAATTATGTTAGCTTGCATTTTTGTTTAACTCTAAAATTTCATTGATTTCAGCATCGATAAATTTTTTAAAACGAATCTTCTTATTTTTATAAGTAATATATTTATTAAAAGATGTGAATAAATCTTCTTTGAATTCTTGGAATAAAAAAAATTTCTTGTTAATATGGTTAAAAACGATTTTGTCAATTCAAAAACGATAAGGTTCCATCAAATCACAAGCCAAAGGAAAATTATTATTAAAACTTTTATGATACAGACCGAGTCGATTATCCATTCCTTTAGCACAAATAGCTCTGGCAACATAACTAAGTAAAACAGTGTAGCCATAATTTAAAAGACTATTAATACGATCTTCGCCTTTTTGGTCGCGAATAAAATTTTCACCAAAAAGATGCTTGAAATATAATTTAGCCACGTGACCTTCGCGATTTGTGATATCATGGTCTTCAACTTGGTCAATATAAGAAGTCATTTTCTCTTCAACTTCAGTGTTAATAAGATTTTTCTCGACTAAAGTATCGAGTGATCTTTGAATTTTTAGGCGAATAATTTTTTTCCAAGTTTTACCTTTGTATTCGAGAGACCATTTAATTTGTTCTTGAAAAACTTTATTATTGTAGTAGCCACTGTAGGGAATTATTAGCGAATTTGGTAAATGATTTTTGCAAATAATTATATTGACTTTCTTTTCAACAAGTTCATTGATTAGTGGGATTGTAATAGTTGCTCGGTCATTTTCAAAAATAATAACTTCTACTGTGTCAATTGGAATTACAAATTTTTCAATATCACGTTTAATAACGATATTGTCAAGGAAAAGCTTAATGTAGTCTGATTCGTTAATTTCAATAATTTTTTTCATTTTGCAAAATAATTTTAATTTTAAAATATTAATTATACAATAAAATTTATTAATATGGTTATTAAAGTTGATTTTTGCCCAAAAAATTTTTTTATTTTTTTTGATAATTTTCATCAAAACAGATTTATCTTGAAACACAAAATATTTAATGTTCCCTAAAAACTAGCTGTCTGAATTTTTTCTACAATTTATATAGTATTACCTATTATATTTTTTTAAAATTTTAACTTTTTTATATAAAAATAAAAAAACCGCCTTGCGGCGGCAGTTGCGGCACTATATAAAATAGGCCTTATTTTTGTGCGACAATTTCTTATTAGAGTAAAGCATAAATTATTATGCATTGTTAATTATACAGCAAATTTAAATTTTTTATTAAAAAAAATAAAAAAAATTCCTTGAACTTAAATTAATACGGTAATTTAGGTGTTTTTAGTTATTTTTGTTTTTGATTTCAATTTAAATCTTACAAAATTTAGGCTTGAAACTGCTAGTTTTTGACAGTCAGAAGCTAATTGTTTTTAATATTAATTGATTACTTAGTAAAACAACATAAAAAATTCAAACGATTATTTGCGAATATATTAGGTTATAGTTATAAAATGTCGTTACATTTTTTAAAATTTTAACTTCTTTATATAAAAATAAAAAAACCGCCTTGCGGCGGCAGTTGCGGCACTATATAAAATAGGCCTTATTTTTGTGCGACAATTTCTTATTAGAGTAAAACGTAAGTTATTGTGCATAGTTAATTATACAACAAATTTAAAATTTTTATTAAAAAAAGAAAAAAAATTAATTGAACTTAAATTAATACGTAATTTAGATGTTTTTTGTTATTTTTGTTTTTGCCTTCAAGTTTAAATCTTACAAAATTTAGGTCTAATCGTTGACTTGGTGAGTGAAAGATTTAAAACAATTTGTGTTCAACCGATATTTTATCAAACATTATTTTACTTAAATTTACCCTTTTTATATTATAATTTAATATTTAGTATCATGTATGACCATAAATTAATAGAAAAAAAATGACAAAACTATTGGCAAAAAAATAACGTTTTTCAAACGAGTGAATCTTCAGACAAAAAAATCTATATTTTAGATATGTTTCCTTATCCATCGGCAGCCGGATTGCATCTAGGCCATCCAATTGGATATACAGCATCAGATATAATTGCAAGATTTAAACGCCTTAATGGTTTTGATGTTCTTCACCCGATGGGTTGAGATGCTTTTGGTCTTCCGGCTGAACAATATGCAATTCAAACGGGCAACCATCCTGCAGATTTTACTAAAAAGAACATTGAAAATTTTAAGGAGCAAATAAATTCCTTTGGTTTTTCATATGATTGAAGCAAAGAAATTAACACAAGTGATCCAAAATTTTATGAACAAACCCAGTGAATTTTTAAACTTTTGTATAAGGTTGGTCTAGCTGAAATTCGTCAGACACAAGTAAATTGATGTCCAAAATTAGGCACAGTTTTAGCAAATGAAGAAATAAGTCGTGACAAAGACGGAAATTTAGTAAGTGAACGAGGTAGTTTTCCTGTTGAAATTAAAAAAATGGATCAGTGGGTGCTAAAAATCACTGAATATGCCCAAAAATTGCTTGATGGACTTGAGAGTATAAATTTCCCTGACTCATTAAAGTTACTCCAACAAAAATGAATCGGCAAGTCTCAGGGCGTTATTCTTAAGTTTTACTTTGAAAACAGTCAAGATTTTATTGAAATATTTACAACCAAAATCGAGACTATTTATGGTGTTAGTTTTTTAGCTATTTCACCTTTGCATGATTTTGCAACAAATCTTGTAAAAAAAGATGCTAAAATTAGCGACTTTATTGAAAAAAACAGTTTTTCTAGTCCCAAACTTCAAAGTCAAATTTCTGGTATATTTACTAATTTATACATGATTCACCCTTTAAATTCTAAAAAAATTCCGCTTTATATTGCAAATTATGTGCTAAATGACTACGGAACCTCGGCAATTATGGGAGTTCCAGCCCATAATTTAAATGACTTAGAATTTGCTAAAATTTTTGCAATTGACTATTCAGAAGTCATAAATGATAAAAATCTGCTTATAAATTCAGCAGAATTTAACAATTTTGAAGTTGAAAAAGCTTCAAAATTAATTTTTGAAAAATTAGAAAAATTAGGGCTGGCAAAAAAAAGTATTTCTTATAAAATTAAGGACTGAGTTTTTTCAAGACAAAGATATTGAGGAGAGCCTTTTCCTATTTATTTTGACCAAGATGGCAAAATTTATCTTGAAGAAAAAATTGTCGAATTGCCACATTTAGAAAAAATTGTTCCCTCAGGTGATGGTCAGTCGCCACTTGCTTTACAAAAAGACTGAGTTTTTTTTGAAAAAAACGGTAAAATCTACCGCCGCGAAACCAACACAATGCCCCAATGAGCCGGAAGTTCGTGGTATTATCTTGCTTATATTTTAAAACAAAAAGATGGTACATATTTAAAATTAGACTCAAAAGAAGGTTATAAAAAACTGCAAAAGTGACTTCCAGTTGACATTTATATCGGCGGACAAGAACATGCTGTTGGCCATTTGCTTTATTCGCGTTTTTGACATAAAGTTTTATTTGAAGCTGGAATTGTTCCAAATTTTGAGCCTTTTGATAGAGTTATTCACCAAGGAATGTTACTCGGACCTGACGGGCAAAAAATGTCGAAATCTAAGGGGAATATTATAAATCCTTACACAGTTTTGGATAAATATGGCGCTGATAGTGTTCGAATTTTTCTAATGTTTATGGGTCCAATTAATGAAAATCGTGCCTGGGATGAAAAAGGTGCAAATTCAATTTATGCTTGAATTCAAAGGGTTATTAGAATTATTTTAAAAGATTACAAAATTGATCCTGAGCTCGAAAAAGACTCTGAATTTAGCTACTTTTATAATAATTTTGTCTTTGAAATTACTAATTTAGTCCAGGATTTTAAGTTTAATGTGGCTATTTCTAAATTAATGGTGTATATTAATTTTTTAAGTAAGCTTGATTCAATACCGTCAAAAAAATATCTTGTTGATTTTTTAGTAATTTTGTCAATTTTTGCACCTCATATTTCAGAGGAATTACTTGAAAAATTAGAACAAAAACCGCTTCATTTTCACAGCTGGCCTGAGTTTGACAAGGCTAAAATTGTAAAAAATACTTATAATTTACCTGTTTCAATAAACGGTAAAACTAGAGCAATTCTCGAATTAAATGACAACCAAAGTCAAGATCAAATTATCGAAATTGCCAAAAAACACTATAAAATACAGCATTTTTTAGAAAATCAGTCAATAGTTAAGACAATTTTTGTACCTAAAAAAATCTTAAATTTCATTGTAAAAAAATAAGCACTCATGAAAAAATTTCTTTTCCCGTTTTCAATTTCATTTATAAGCTTTTTACTTGAAATTACAACTTTATTATTAAAAGTTATTTTTAATGACGCTTTTGATTTTTACCTTTTTTTCACGTTAGCTGTCGGAATTTTCATAATTTTCATAATTTCGCTAATAGTTGGAATTGTTGTTTTTTACCAATTTATAATTAAGCAAAATCACTTTTATTACCAAAAATTTGACCTAATTAACGAGGAAAATAATATTGGAATTATCAATTTATCTTCAACTTATAAAATTACAAAAGTTTCAAAATATGTCAAAGATTTATACCCAGAAAGACTTGTAAATCGCGATATTTTTTATCTTTTTCCCCAGTATAAAAAGGTTGAAGATATTCCACCAAAATTTGAGATAAAAAGGGGAAATAACTGATTTGAAATTAATTATAATAAATTTGCATATTGAATTTCTTATCGTGATATCACACTTTTTAAGTCAATTTCGCAAGGTTATGAAAATAATTCGCTTGTTTTTGCAGAGGTTGAGGTTGATAATTTTGTCTCAACTAATTTTCGCAGTAGCGATCAAGACTACCCTAAAATCAAAATTTTTATTAATGATTTTTTTGAAAAATTGTCACAAAAATATAAATTTTTGTACAAAGAATATGCAGATGGCCGGATTATGTTAGTTTTACATTATGAGACATTTGTGCTTTGACAAAAAAATCATTTTTACATTTTTCGCGACGAGAGCACTAAAATTGATGATACAACCGAAGTCTGATTTTCAGTCGGCTTTGGATTTGGCACAACAAATTTAGTGGAAGTAAAAAGGCTAGCAAATGAGGCCTTAATTTTTTCAAAAACCCGTGGTGGAAATCAAGTTTCAATTTATCCTTATGGAAAAAGACCTTTTTCTTATGGTTCTTATAGTGAATCTCTTAGCCTCCATTCGCTTGTTAGACTTAGAAGAATTGCGCGTCTTTTAGTTGAAAAACTCGAAAAAATTGATAATATAATAATTTATGGGCACATTAATTCTGACTTAGATTCATTTGGTTCTGGTTATGTTTTGGGTAATTTTTTAAAAAGATATGCTGAAGTTATTTATAAAAGAAAAATTAATTTTTATATCCAAAACCAGACTTTTGACACTACAACGACAAGATTTTTATCGCAAGCTGATTTTATCAAGAAAAATATTTTTATATCCCGTTCAGTTGCCTCGAAAATTACAATGGCCTCAAAAAATAACGATACTTGCCTTGCCATTTTAGTTGATGTCTCTGATGTTGAGCGAATTGAAAACAAAAAAGCTCTTGATCAAATCAATTTGGAAAATGTTTTTGTCTTTGACCATCACGGAATTAATTCCAAAATGCAAGGAATTTTGGAATTAATTCATGACTATATTGATGTCTCATCTTCATCAACATGTGAAATTATTACCCATTTAATTTTACTAACAATTCATTCAGATATAAGTATTGATCAGGAATGGGCCCAAATTTTGCTTAATGGTTTATATGTTGACTCGGCCCAGTTTAAAAAAACCGCCAGTGCTTCAACTTTTGCGGCCGTCTCAGCCCTTGTTCGTTGAGGTGCAAAGACTGCAAAAACAGGGGAATTTCTCAAACTTAATGAAAATGAGTCAAAAATTATTAAAGAAATTCTTGAAAATGTCACCGAAGTTAAGCCAGGTTTTTTTCTTGCAAGTCTTGATCGGGAAATTGAAACTGATTTAGTCTCGATTGCTTGTGAGCAAATTTTGTTAGTTAAAAATCGTCAAGCTGCCTTTGTTGTGGCAAAATTACCGCAACAAAAAAATTATAAAATGTCAGCTCGAGGTGTTGAAAATGTTAATGTTCAATATATAGCAGAGCAAGTTGGTGGGGGCGGAAATGTAACTTCAGCAGCTGCTTATTCAACAGTTGAGACTTTTTCTGAATTTGTTGAAAATATTAAACTTGCAATTCAAAGGAGAGAATATGAAAGTAATTCTACTTAAAGACACAAAAGACGGTCGTGCAAATACTGTTGTTGAGGTTTCAGCTGGTTATGCTAGCAATTATTTGTTTAAAAATAATTTGGCAGAACCTTTTAATCCAAGAACTGAAAAACTTTTAAATGAAAGGCTAAAAAAAATTGAAGCTGAAAAGGAAAATAAAAAAAATCAGGCCGTTCAACTAAAATCTCAAATTGAAAATACTGTTTTGTGATTTAAATTAAAAGGCACACTTGATTCAGTCCACGGAGCAATTTCGGCTAAAAAAATAAAAAAGGAGCTTGAGACCAAAGATATTTTTATTGACAAGCACTTAATTCAAACGCCAGGAATTTCCAATTTTGGAACAAGTTATGTTACTGTTAAATTAAGTCCTGAAATTAGTGCTACTTTAAAAATAAACGTTGTAAAAGATGAATAATTCGCGATATACTTCCCCTGATATTGAGTCCTTTATAATTTCTTTTTTGCTTTCAAATCCCAGAAAAATTATCAATTATATTGACGCAATTGACCCTAATGATTTTAGCGATCTAAGACTAGTTGAGATTGCAAAAGCAATTAAAACTGTGGTTGCTAGTGTTCCTGATCCTGAAGTTAATTTGATTATTGAAGAGCTGCAAAAAAATCAAAAACTGGAAAAAATAGGCGGAAAGTCTTTCATAATTTGACTTTATAATAATAATTTTTCTCTGCCTTCAGAAATTACTTCGCATCTTAGGATTGTCAGCGAGAAAAAAACTTTGCGTCAGCTCAAAAAAATCATTGAAGAATCAAGTCATGAACTAGACTTTGGAAAAAAAACTTCAATTGAAATTACAAGCCAAATTGTTGACAAAATTAATCTTTTGACTTTAGATAGCACCAAACAGTCTTTTTCTTCAATTTATGAAATTGCCCAAGAAATTTTTCAATTTATTACTGAACTTCGCACAAGTAAAAATCCTATTAAAGGAATTTCGACTGGTTATGATAATTTAGATGTTGTCACCTCTGGTTTTCAAAGGGGTGAACTTGTAATTTTGGCAGCTCGTCCGTCAGTTGGAAAAACAGCTTTTGCCCTTAATTTAGCTTGAAATGTTTGCAAAAGTGGAAAATCTGTGCTATTTTTTGCCCTTGAAATGTCAAACACAGACTTAGGAACACGGCTTTTATCACTTGTTTCAGGAATTGAGGCCAATAAATTCAAAACGCCGAAAAATTTACGCCCTGAAGATTTAATAAAAATTGAAAAAGCAATCTCAAAACGACTAAAAGAGGCAAAACTCACCATAAATGACTCAGGTTCGATCAATATTGACGACATTTTTTGAGAAGTTCAAAAACGCTATCGCAACAATACCAAATATGATCTGATTATTTTTGACTATTTGCAACTAATAAATTCAAGTGCAAATAATCAAAATTACAACCGTCAAGTCGAGGTTTCAATTATTTCCCGAAAATTAAAACAACTAGCTCGAGCAGTTAATACGCCAATTATTGCACTGTCACAACTTTCAAGAAATGTTGAACGAAGAGAAGATAAAACTCCTTTACTTTCAGATTTGCGTGAATCTGGAGCAATTGAGCAAGATGCTGACCTTGTTGCTTTTTTACACCGGGACAACTATTATAATAAAAGAGAAGATGATCAGTCTAATTTTGACAGTGGACCAAATACAAAATTAATTATCGCAAAACACAGAAATGGTCCAACTGGAACGCTATTTTTTAATTTTTTGCCTGAAATCGGTCAGTTTATTGCTGCCCTTGATTTTAATGTTGCAAACAAAAATAAAAATGATATAAATTTAGGATTAGAGGACTAATGCCGGGTTATTTTATTGCTTTAGGAATTGTTTTATTATTTTTATTTTTAATTTCGGCCATTTTTTCAGCAAGTGAAACCGTTTTTACCGCCACAAGTCGGGCAAAAGTTGATGAAAATATTTCTGATTCTTTTTGGGGAAAAAAGCAAATTCTTAAATATTATGACAATTATGAAAAAACTCTGACAATTATACTAATTTGAAACAATATTGTCAACATCGGAATTTCTATTATAATTTCGGCACTTTTTTCCAATCTAGCAATTAATGAGTCTTTGCAAATTTTAATTTCAATAGCAGCAACAACTCCGCCGTTAATAATTTTTGGCGAAATTTACCCTAAAATTTTTGGTCGAAAAAAACCAATTTTATTCTTAAAAGCTTTTTGATTTTTTATTACTTTTTTTTACTATTTTTTATTTCCACTAGCGGCTTTAATGACAAAATTTGTCAAAAAAATCAATGTAACAAATACCGAAAATGAACTAAAAAAAATAATTTTACAAGCCCACCAAGAAGATGTTCTTGAAAAAGACGAGTCTGATTTGGCAATTAGAGCACTTGAATTTGACTCTTTTACAACCGCCAAACATTTTACCAAACTTGAAGATGTTGTCTTTGTAAAATATGAAGATAGTCTTGAATCCATCAAAGAAGTAATAATTGACTCAAATTTTTCTCGAATTCCTGTTTGAAAAGACGACAATTTTGTTGGAATTTTACTTTCAAAAGACATTTTGCACCTTGATAAATTTGATATTAATGACCATATAATAAAAACGCCGCTTCTTCTTTCGACATCTTTGATTAAAACAAATTATGAGATTTTGAAAAAATCAAAATCTCATTTAGGATTTGTAGTTGAGTCAAACAAATCGCAAAAAATAGTTGGAATTCTTACTTTTGAAGATATTCTCGAGTGTCTTTTGGGTCCAATTTATGATGAGTATGACTATCGCGATGACCTTGATTTTTACCAAATTAGTCCAAATCAAATTACAACAAAAGCTGAAACTTCTATTTTGACAATTAACAAAATTTTAGCGGTCAATCTTCCTGTTAATTTTAAAAATTTAAATCAGTGACTCTTATCCCAAAGTTCGAAAAAAAAGCTAGTTTTAGGGGCAAAATTCTATTTTGACTGGCCAACATACAAACTTGAATTTGAAATTATTGACAAAAGCGCAAATACAATCGAGCTAAAAATAACCAAAAATGAAGTCCAACAAAAAAGCTAATTTTCGCGAACTAAAAATAGACCTAAATGGTCAAAAATATCCTATTTTTGTTGAATTCAGGCCTAAAAGTTCGCGCCTGATAGTTAAATTAGTTGATGACTATATTTTGGTTCAGACCGGACTTGTCCTAAGTGACGAAGTTTTAATCAGGAGCGTCAGAAATTCAAAATATTTTAATAAAATTATAAATATTTTACCCTTAAGGCAAGTACTGCATTTTTCTGAATCTTTTTTTTACCTTTTTGGTAAAAAAAATTATTTTAGCATAATAAAAACAAAAAATAAACTTTATTTGCAAAGTCAGTTTGCTATTTTTTCCTTAGGTCGGCCAAAAAATATTGAAGCTAAAATTGAAAAACTGTTAATGAAACATTTTGAAGACTATTTGATTCAGCGAACAAAATTTTGAACCAAAACCTTAGAAGTCCCTGATTATATAGTTAAACTATCACGAAAAAATACATCATGAGGCACCAATTATTATCGTCAAAAAATTCATTATAGCAAATATTTATTTGCATTTTCAAAGGAAATTATCGATTATGTAATTGTTCATGAGGTAGTTCACCATTTTTTTCGCAACCACGGCAAGCTTTTTTGGGAAAAAATTGGTAAAATTATACCTAATTACACAGATTTAGTTAAAAAATTAACAAATTATGAGCTCAACTAAAAGTAATTTGAATGTTTATCTTTGCGGTCCTACGGTTTATAATCACGTTCATGTCGGCAATTTAAGGTCGGTAATTGTGTTTGATTTTTTAGTTTCTGTCTGAAAATATTTTGGCAAAAAAGTTAATTTTGTCCAAAATATCACCGATATTGACGACAAAATTATCGAAAAAGCTATGGAATTAGGGCTTACTGAAGCTGAACTGAGTCAAAAATACATTCTTGAATATTTTAGCGTTCTTGAAACATTTAACATTAAAAAACCGGACAAAATAATAAAAGTAACGCAAATTCTTGACAAAATTATCGACTATATTAGTGAGTTAAAACATAAAAATTTTACTTATTTTAATCAAAACGGCGACCTTGTTTTTGATGCAAGTAAAATTGCAAATTACGGTGTAATTTCTCAACAAAAAGTCCACAATTTGTATCAAAAAGATCGTCAAACTAAATCTGTAAATGATTTTGTTTTGTGAAAAAAAACAAAAAAAGGTGTACTTTTTGACTCACCTTTTGGCCTAGGCAGACCTGGATGACACACTGAGTGCTCGGCAATTATTTATAATCATTTTGAGAAAAATTCAGTGGATATTCACGGAGGTGGTGTTGATTTGATTTTTCCGCATCATGAAAATGAAAATGCCCAACATTTTGCACTAACAAATCAGCCAATTTCAAAAAAATGAATTCGTGTTGGCTTTGTAAATTTTAACGGTAAAAAAATGTCTAAATCAATCGGAAATATAATTTTTGCAAAAGAATTTGCCAAAAAATATGATCCAGATGTTCTTCGTAGCATTTTTTTGTCAATAAATCCTAGTGTCCCGATTAATTTAACAGATGAATTAATCCAAAATCACCAAAAATTAATAACAAAATACAAAAAAATTTATTTTGATTGAATTCTGAATCCTAAAGAAATTGAAAAAAACCTTGTTGAGCAAATTTTATCACTCATTCAAGAGCAAAAATTTTCTAATGCTATTTTTTTAATCTCTAACCTAGCAAAACAAAAAAAGAATTCAGAAATTGTCTTTATATTCAAATTACTAAGATTTAGCTTTGCAAACAAAGAAATTAACTCTGAAGATCAAGAAAATATTCAAATTTGAAAAAAACTTCTTGAACAAAAAAAATATGAAGAAGCTGATAAATATCGCGAAAAATTATGAAAAAGGTTCATTTTTTCATAATTTTTTCCGCGTTTCATACGAAAGTGAAAAAATATGCTTAAATATATCTGTGGCAAGAATTCGGTGATAGAAGCAATTAAAAATGGGTTTGTTTTTAAACAAATTTACTGTTTAAAACAGCCCGATAGTCCAATTTTTTCTAATCAAAAAGTACAAATAGTTAATAAGGATTTTTTAGATAAATTAGTTTCTGCAAACCACCAAGGTTTTGTTGGCGTTGTTGAAAACTTTAAATTTTTTGAAATTGATGTTTTAAACAAGGATAGGCCCGAAATTGTTTTAATTCTTGATCATATTCATGATCAAAATAATCTCGGTAACATTATTAGAACAGCAAATTGTTTTGGAATTAAGCATATAATTTTGCCCAAAAAGCGAGCAGCTAAACTAAATGAAACCACCTTCAAAGTTGCATCAGGTGGCTTTATTGGTATCAAATTTATTCTTGTAAATTCAATTGTAGCTGCAATTAATAAACTAAAAAAAATAGGTTTTTGAATTTATGCCACTGATTTAAGTGAAAAAAGTAAAAAAATTAATGAAATTCAGTTCAATTTTCCCTGTGCAGTTATAGTTGGCAATGAGGCTACCGGAATTAAAAAAAGTAGTTTGTATGCTAGTGATGAATCGTTTTTTATTCCGATGGAAGGTAAAATTGATTCACTAAACGTTACAGTTGCGACGGGAATTATACTTTTTTATCTAAAAAACAAACAAAAATAAACAACTATGAGGTTTTATTTACAAAATGTGATTAGATCGTAAGAAAAAAATAGCTAAAAACAAGAGATATTTTACCGTTTTAAACAAATATTCGCATATTTTATTAGCTTGCTCAAAACAAGTAATAAAAACTTTTGCCTTAACACCGATAACTTATCAAGACCTTTTTAATGCTTCAATTGACAAATTTGTACAGTTATATGAAGAATTTGACCCGAGTTTAGGTATCCCGCTTGAAAATTATTTGGTTCACAAAATTAAACTGTTTATGCTAGGATATGCAACTTCTTTTACCACAAAAAACTATCAAATAGCAAATTTTTCAGTTTCACTTGATGAATTGCCTGAAAATATTGAATTTGCTGTCGAAAGCGAGCTTCACAAACTAGAAATTCAAGATATTTACAACCGAATTACCGAATCTTTTGATGAACTTGAGATGGAAATGTTTGAAATGTTTTTTATTCAGGACATTCCAACTAACGTTATTGCTAAAAAAATTGGCATCACCACACAAAAGGTTAATGATTTTATTCGAGCTACAAGTAATAAATTAAGAAGTTTTTTCCTAAATTAATATATAATTATAGACTGTAATGTTAAATTTTTAGGATAATATGAAGAAAAAAATTAGTCTAAGCTGCTTTGTTTGTAAAAATCGGAACTATAAAACAAATAAATCGCTTCAAACTCGCCTTCAGATTAATAAATTTTGCAAAATATGTCGCAAATCTACTTTACACCAAGAGGAAAAATAATGTGAAAAAAACAAGCCAAAAATATTAAAATTGCCGATGAAGCAAAAAAAAGGAAAAAAAAATTTTTCTTTCGCCTTTTTATTAAAGAGATGAAAAGGGTTAAATGACCAACAAGTCGAGTCGCTTTTCAAAGTTTTGGGCAAACAATAATTTTTTCACTTATTTTTATGGCTGTTTTTTTCGCAATTACAATTATTGCCGCCTATATTTGAAATCAAGCCGGAGTAGGAATTTAGAAAGGAGCAAAAAATACTATGAAAATATACAAGTGATATATGATTTCAACTATTTCTTCAAAAGAAGATGTTGCAATTACTTTACTTAAAAACCGAATAAAATACGAAAATTTAGAAGAGCACTTTCAGGAAATAATAAAATTTGACGTCCCTTATTATGAGGAGAGCACAAACGGAAAAGCTGAAAAAAAGCTTAAATATCGCAATTTATATAAAGGCTACTTTTTTATCAAGATGAATATGGTTGATAAAGCCTGATTTGTCGTTAGAAATACTCAATATGTAACTGGACTTGTCGGTTCTCACGGTAGAGGAACTAAACCAACACCAATTTCAATACGACAATTTGCGCGAATGAAAGAAAATTGAAATCAAAAAATTCTTAGTTTTCAAGAAACTAATGATACTACTGCAATAACTTGACAAATTGGCGACTGGGCAAAAGTGACTCAAGGACCTTTTACCGGCGATATTGGTAAAGTTATCGAGATGAATGAGACTAAAACTTTAATAACAGTCGAACTTGAAAACGTTTTTGGGCGTAAGGCGCCTGCGACCTTTGAATATAAAAATTTAAAAAAGGTCAATAACTAAAATCTAAATTTTAGTGTCAAATTTTAAATATTTTTAAAATTTGACACTATCTATCAAGGCTAAAATTTTTCTTCTTAGTTAAAAAAACCATTCTAAAACAACTATTATTTTGTTTTTTGAAAAATCTGAAAAACTCCTTTCTGAAACAAAGTCTAACAAAAAATAGTCTTATTTTTAGTCAACAAATTAATTAAAATTTATAAATAAAAAAAGTCTTTTATTTTGGTAAAAGGCTTTTTTTATTAACTTTTTGAGATTTTCCCGAGTTTCCCATTTGATTGCAAAAATTACTTTTTAGTGAATGCAAATATGAAAAAATACCCGGATTTACGGGTATTTTTGAGGTTAAAATATTAATTTTTGTTATTTTAAAATTAAGCCTTTACAAAAAAAAAAAAAAAATGTTTGGTCTAAGAAAAAATTATGTTATAATAAACCTCACTTAAGAATAAATTAATAAATTAATAAATTATGATATTGAATTAAGGGGGACTTGATTATATTTTTTGTCTAAAAAAGTCAGACAGCGCGAATTATCCATTATATTTTTAAATATGATGGAATGCCTTAAATTTACCCGTTT
>NZ_JAWPGQ010000018.1:0-14696 GCF_033343935.1 Mesomycoplasma ovipneumoniae
TATTTGATAAAAAAACACAAAAAAGTAGCAAATTAACACTTAATTTTGTTGATGTGCCTAAGAAAATTGACCAAAAAAAATCTTCTGAGTTATTAAAAATTTTTAAGAAAAATTATAAATTTAACTCAGAAATTTCTAAACATTTAGCACAAAACAATCTTAGTGTATCAGAATATTTTGCTCAAAATCCTCAAAATTTAAATCTTGAGCAGTTTAATTCTTGATTTGCTTCAAATTCAAGTGAAAATTCGACTGAAAATACAAGTGAAAACGATAAATTTCTAGAAGAAATTAAAAATTTAATCCCTAATTTTAGCCCAAAAAGTGTCACTTTTTCAGTAAAAGAAAACAAAAATAATCCTAAAAATTCTAATATTGTCAATGTTGGACTAAATATTGAAGGTAATTTTACTGAAGAAACATTACTTCCTTCAGGTCTAAATCTTGGCGAAAATAATACTTACACTTTCAATTTTGAACTAGAATTTGATGCAGCCGAAGAAATTTATGGCGCATATTTTAAAAATGCAATTGAGAGTTTTGATCAACTAGGGTCACAAGATATTGACAATTTAAGCTTTGAAATCAAGAAAGATTTGCCAATTACAGTTTTTGCTTCAACAATTGATGATAAAATCCAACCTTTTTTAAATAAACCTTACGATTTAAAAAATATAACAACCCAACTAACCCCTTTTTTCGAGGCTCTTAATTTTTTTGCAACAAAAAGTAATAAAATTAATCAGACTCCAATAGTTTCAAGCACTGAAGAGACCACTGATCAGGCCTCTAATGGTTCAGATACTTCTGTGGCTATTCCTGCAAATGTTAGTGCTTTACCGACCTTATTCCAAGAAACATCAGAATCAGGTTTAGGTTCTTCCACAAGTTCAGAGCCAACTCCTCCAAGTTCAGATTCAAGTCCTTCTACTAGTCCAGATACAGTTCCAGCCCCAACTCCAAGTCCAACTACTCCTTCAACTCAACAATCTTTATTAGGTGATTACCTAAGAAAACTTCTTGAAGGTCTTGAAAAATCTGATTTGCCTGAAGGCACTTCTATTTCTTTTTCTAGAGAACATCAAGATGAGACCTATGAAATTAATCTTAAGATTAAAACTCCTAATGGAATTGAAAGAAATCTAACAATCGAACTTGATAATGTAAATAAAGAAAATAAACTTTATAAATCTTTTTCTGATAGCGTAAAAACTCACCTATTTTTAGATTGAAAAACTAATGTGGAAACTGAAACCGAATCTTTAGAAGATGGTCAAAAACAGCAAGTTGTAAAATCAATTTCAGCCGTTAATAATCCGAATTTTAAATTTAAGGCAAACGGAGCACCTTCGAAAATATCAAGTGAAAAAGTTCATATTGATGAACAAGAACAAGGTATTTATCTAGCTGAAGGTGGAATTTCTTTAGACAATGATTCAAATAGCGTCACCGATCTAAAATTAGAAAACGGCACTTCCTTCCTTTATGCTTTTAAACCAAAAAAATTGCCTGCTATGAACGTTCTCCAATATTTTTTACTAAAAACAGGTGAAGAAGCAAATGATTTTAACTTACTCATTGAACGGGTGTGAGACACCCCGGGCGTTTTTAAAATAGGTGCTGATTTTGTTCCTACCCCGCCGGCTAAAGGTTTTGATCGGTACAAAACAGATGGATTTCAAATAACATATAATGGTGTATTTATTGTAGTTGACCTAACTAAAGAGAGTTGATATAAGAAGGAGCAAGGACATCCGGAGACTGGAGTGGGATACCTATCAAACAATCCTCACACAGATTTTCATGATTTCCTTAATAATTCTGATTCCACTATTATTTTAGGTGTGGATGTTCAAAAAAAAGATGACAATAAATCAGTTATGAACATTAAGTTTTATTCTAGTGAATCTGATGATGCTAAAAAACCGAGATTTACCTGAAGTCGCGAAATACCAACTGGTGCAAAATTAAATTTTAAAAAAGGCTTTACTTTTGGTACCGCCAAATCAGAAGCTCAAAAACAAATCGACGAACAATTAGAAAAAGCACCATTTTCAAGATCTGAAACTGGGGTCACCTTTAAAGGTTTTGTTTTATTTGACACGCCTCAAACTGAAGAAGAATATAATAAACTTTTTGAAAAATTTAGATCCGAATATCTCTAATCACAAATTTTAATTACAAAAAAGCCTCGTTTTTACGAGGTTTTTTTGTAATTAAGCAATAGAATTTAAGTGCAAAACTAAAATCCCTAGTCTCCTAGTTTGATCAAATAATCTTAAAGAATTGCCCGGTTTTGGGCGCTTTCTTAACTTTTTTTTGGCAAAAGTTAATTACCTATTTTAAAACACTGCAAAAATCAATTTATGAATAAAATAACAAAAAGCATAAAAAAATACAACTACTATTTAAACTCAATGCAAATACAAAACTCGTTTTTATTTAAATTGAGCCTAAAAAAACATATGAAGTTTTGAAAGAACAATAACTAAAAGCCATAAATTTGTAGATTTCTAAACGGTCAAATTTAAGGCATCCTATCATATTTAAAAATATAATGGATAATTCGCATTTTTCGATTTTTTTATGACAAAAACATAACTAATCCCCCCTTAATTCAATATCAAAATTTATTAATTATTCTTAAGTGATGCTAATTATAACATAATTTTATTTTAGACCAAACATTTTTTTTCTTTTTTATAAATGCTTAATTTCAAAATAATAAAGATTAGGGTTTTACCGTAAAAAAACCCGGATTTACCGGTATTTTTGCATATTTGTATTCAATAAAAATTGAATTTTTACCATCAAACCGGGAAACTCAGGACTAAAAAATTTATACTTATTTTTAAATAAATAACTATTTTAAAAATTCATATTCAAATAAAATAGGAGCAATTTCTTCAAGATAATATTTTTTAAGCTTTTGTTTGATAGCCTCGATATTACCGTTTAATTCTGGATAGTCATAAATATATTTATTTGATTTTGCGTTGCCTATTAGTGTTTTTGTGTTTAGTTCTTCAATAATTTGGTATAAGCCATATTTAAAATCAGGCCGGTAATTGTTAGTTTTACTTGCAAGTTCAAGAATTCTAAATCACAAATTTTCAATTTCTAATTCTTCAGTAGTGCGCTTATAATTTTTCAATGTATTTAGAGCTAATGTTGGACTTTGATTTAAATTATCAAGGCATAAGTCATTTAAATAAATTTTGTCTTTATTTCTGGGATCCTCGAGACTTCGAATGTGATTTCAATTTGTTAAGGAAACAAAAAATAAATTTTTAAGTAAAAATTCTTTTAGTTCTGCACGGGTCTCAAGATCTGATAAAAAACGACTAAAGCCATCCCCAGTTTTTGCTAGATAATTTTTTGACCAGTCATTATCAATTGTTTTATAAATAGCACTACTAAAAGCAAGAAGACCGACAAGAAAATTATTTTTGTCAATTCAAAAGCCATTTTCATTATAAGCCTTAGCTCGTATCAAAGCGCTTGAGGCAAAATGAAGTGAAAAACTTGTTGTTTGAATATAGCCAATAAAATTTGGATCATCTAAATTTCTCGGTACTCCTCTTAAACTTTTTCCTGATTTTTTTGTAAAAAGTCCATTATAATCACATGCTAGCCCTAAATCTGGGTCTACTTTTTGGGGATCTGCTTTTTTGTATTTATAAATACTTTGGCTAAGTAAGGCATGAACTTTTTTTATTTTTGCTTTATTAATATAAATAAGTTCGTCAGTTATTGTATCAATGTCAAATACTTCAACTTCGATTTGATTAAATTCTTCTTTTTCAAATTTTCACCAAATACAAGAGACAAAATCTTGACCTGCATGAAAATGTTTTCTGTTAAAACCAAAACCACCACCAATTTTTCGTTTAACAAGATTTTGTCATTTAAAATATTTTACCGGACTAAAGACAACAAGAGCATCACCACTTTGGCGAATGTAATATTCAAATGCTGATAAAATAAAATAATTTGCAAGTTCATTAAACTCACTACCTTTGAGTTTGCTCTCTTCTTTGATTTTCTGAACCACATAATAGTTTTTTCAACTTTCACGGGATTCTTTTGCTGTTTTAAGTTTTTGTTGTTCCATTGAAGTTGGCTCAACATAAGGCGGATTTTCAAAAACAATTATTGAACATTTAGGATCATTAATATATTTTAGTAGCGTTTGATTTTTAATATATTCTTCGCTGAGTGCATTAGCTCCATTTACAAAACCTTGTTGAAAAGTGTTATCATTTTCAATTGGCGGGATAATATGTCTTACTTTGTCTCCTAAAAGTTCGACTAAAACTTTATACTCATAATACTCGTAAGTCGAGACAATAACATGAGATAATTCCTCGTCTGTTAGTCATTTTTCTAAATTTCCTGTACCAGCACAGCGGTCTAAAATTATATAGTCATTTCCTTCAGGCACTTCTGAAATTGCCCTTCTTAGCAGTTCATAAGCTTTAATTACATAAGGCTTTGGCGTATAAAAGGCTCCTAAATTTTTTTGCTGAATTTTTGTATTTAACTGATCCATTAAATATTCAAAACGAACATTTGAATCTTTTTTATAAGGATTTATATATTTAGCAAAAATATTAGGGTCGCGAATTTCGCCTAGTGTTCTAGTTTTTCCGGTATTATCACCGATAAAATCTTGTTTAGTTTTTCCAGGATTTTGACTGAAAAATTTATTAGCTCAGCCAACAATACAGTTTTCATCGATATTTATTTTGGTGTAGTGCTTTTCTTTGAGCAAAGCTATTAGTTCTTCTTGATCTGGTCCTGAATTTAGATCTAATTTTATTGGATTTATGTCTGTATGGAAATCAAAATTATTAGTGCTTGCAGCGCCAATATAAACTTTTTCAATGTGTTCTAAAAAGTCGCTGGAATTATAAATATATGCTTGGTTTTTGCTAAATGAAATTAAAAGAATATTCTTAGGAACTGGGATTCCTTTAATTCTCATTCTTGATAAATATTTTATTGTCTGAATTAAAACGGCATTTAAATTATTAATTTTTAACTTAAATTCCAGAATATTTCCATTAATAATTCCGTCAGTATAATTATTTTGAATTTGATCAATTGAAAGACTTTTATCAACTCTTGGGAGATATGTTTTATAAAATTCTAATTGAAGAGCAAGTTCACCTTGCTCTCTCTCTCTCTCTCTCTCTTAAAATGTCTTTAGTATTTTCCATAAGCGCCTTAATTATAAATATGCTTTTTTATTTTTTAATTAGAATTGCAATTTTTTCGATAAATCAAATAATTATAGAGAAAATTCGATTATTTTATTATTATATATTATTTACGGTTATTTTTTTAACTTTTTTAGCATTTCTAGTTTGCTTTTTAGGCAGTATTCATAATTTTGTGTTTTAAATTTTTATGGATTTTTCAAATAGAAATCTAATTTAATTTTACATTATTTAACCGATTAGGGAAAGTAATTTCTAATTGTTTTTTAATTATGTCTCAATTTCCTACCTGTTTTTGTCATTTTTTAGATACGTTTTGGAGCGTTAAATAAGTTATTTTTGAAAGGGAATCAACACTTTGAATTTTGCCATTTGTTTCTATATTTTGCTTAATTAATTTAATCACTGATTTAATTGGGTTTGTTGTATAAATTGATTGCCTTAATTCGTTTGGATATTTAAAAAATGTCGTTAATTCAGCGAAATTTTCATACCAAGACTTGATAATTAAAGGATATTTTTGGCCTCATTTTTTGGCAAATTCATCAAGATTTTGCATTGCAGATTCTTGATTAATGGCTTGATAAATACTTTTCATATCAGAGACAAAGTCTTTTTTGTCCTTGTAAGAAACTTTTAAAATCGAGTTTCTAACTTGCTGAACAACACATTTTTGAATATCTGTTTGCGGGAAAAGCGTTTCAATTGTTTGATTAATTCCGCTTAGATTATCGCAAGGAATTATAAGGACATCTTCCAGTCCGCGAGTTTTTAGTTCACTAAGAACATCAAGTCAATTACTTGCTGATTCGCTATTTTTAATCCAAAATCCTAGTGCTTTTTTATTGCCCTGCCAATCAATCGCAACAATAAGATAAAGTGATTTTTTGACAAAAACACCGTTTTCTTTAACATCAAAAAACATCCTGTCAATGTACAAAATTGGATAGAAATTCTCAATTTTTTGCGATTTTCACTTTTCAATTTCAGGTAATATTTTGTCAATAACTGAAGAAATTCAAGCGATACTTGCTTCTTTTTCATAGATAATTTTCATTATGTTAGCAATTTTTTCATATGACATCCCTGATGCAAAAAGTGAAATTACTTGCTCTTCGATATCGCTTAAATTTTTGCTTGGGTTGCTTTTTTCATAGTCTAAATGTTGGTTTGATTGCACCTTTGAGAGTTCCTGAGCGAAAGCTTCAAATATAACCGAAATTTTGTTGCGAGAATCTTCTTTTTTGAATTCTTCAGATTCAACGTATTTTTTAGCAAATTTTTCAATTTCTAACTCAAATGGGATAATTGTTTTTGCTTTTTTTCATATTTTAGCCCTTTATGATAAATTTTATCAAAACAGATTTACCTTAAAACACAAAATATTTAATATTCCTAATTTTGCGATAAATCAAATAATTATAGAGAAAATTCGACTATTTTATTTATTATACATTATTTATGGTTATTCTTTTAACTTTTTAGCATTTCTAGCTTACTTTTTACTGTTTTTGAATTGTCCAAGAATTATTTTGAAGATAAAATTCATTTTGCTAATCCTAAGTTTGCAAGTTTGATTGCAAAATTCGCCTTTTATTGAATATAAATATGTAAAAATACCCGTAAATCCGGGTTTTTTGACGGTAAAACCTTAATCTTTATTATTTTGAAATTAACCCTTTTCAAAAAAAAAAAAAAATGCTTGGTATAAAAAAAATTTCTGTTATAATTAGACTCACTAAGAATGAATTAATAAATTTTGATATTGAATTAAGGGGGATCAGTTATGTTTTTTGTCATGAAAATCAAATAGTGTGAATTTTCCATTATATTTTTAGATATAATGGTATGCCTTAAATTTAACCGTTTAGAAATCTTTAAATTTAGGGCTTTTAGTTATTGTTCTTTCAAAACTTCATATGTTTTTTTAGCCTCGCTGCAAATAAAAACGAGTTTTCTATTTGCATTGAGTTTAAATAGCAGTTGTATTTTTTTTATGATTTTTGCTAGTGTTTTAAAGTAAAAAAGTAGTTTAAAAATTTCGTAATTTTGCTTTTTTACTTAAAAACGTCGAAAAAGCAGACACTTTTTTAAGATTATCTCATCAAACTCGGAAACACAGGAAAATAAGAAACCTTCTAAATTTGTCAAGAGCCAATCACAAGTTTAATAAAAAATAATTAAAATCTCTAATGATTTAGGAATTTTAAGTATTATAGATCTAAACTAAAAATAACAAAAAAAGACTAATTTATCGCCTTATTTTTAGAATTATTAACTCATACTTTTGAAAATGGCATCATAGCCCAAAGGTTTTATAGAATATACAATTATAAAAAAAGCAAGTTGAACAATATGGGGAAAAGCAGCAAACAATAAAAATCTATTAAATTTAAGGTCAACTATTATAGTGGCTCTAAAAAATTCAACACCTAATCAAAATATGAATAAAAGTAAACCATAATCAATAAGAAAGTATATAAAATGGATAAAAAGAAAAACTTTTCAGTACTTTTCATCAATTTTTAATGTTTGATGTTGGCTATTAAGTAAAAAAACTTGCAAAACTATTTGGGCATAATATCTAGAAAAAATTCCACCAGGAATAAATATATTAACTCTACTTTCAAATGTTGCGAGAATATTTTTTATTATTTTGTTAGGATCTTTTTTATCAGTTTTACTTACCCCAGATCTAAAGTAGGTTACACGCCCTACAGCAAATTCATAATGCTTATTATAATCAAGGTCAGTTAAAAAATCAAATTTATTTTGTGGATTTAAGCCGCCCAATTTTTGTTTTACTTTTTTTGCTAAATAAAAATGGAATACTTTTTGCAGAAATCCACAAAAATACGTGTATGGAATATAAAAAATTAAATAAGTGCTTATTTCAAAAGCCAGTGTAATCAAATAATTATTAAAAAATTTAAGATATGGTTCTCTTAGAAAATCAATATTTGGACTTAAAATTAATGCTAAAACAACTACAAAAAAAGGAGGCGAAAAACTTATCAAGTAAAGCAATGCAAGTAAAAAATAATGCTTTTTTTCCTTATTAGGATTAAATTTAAAAACTAAAAAAGAAAAAAGTTTAAAATACAAAGCATTAGTCAAAAACGGCATTTTTGAAAATTTTTTTGGTATTTTAAGATTTAGAAATTTTTCAACTGTTAATCAAAAGTTCATTTTAAATTTCCTTGAATAAAGTAGCACTATTTTATATAAAAAGTCTAAAAACTATATTGATTTATTTATAATTTGCCTTTTTTAAGCCGTTTAAAATTCAATTAAAGTAATTTTTAACTTTCAAATAGCCAATATGTTACTCACGTCTTTGGATAATAAAAAAGTTGAGGTATAAAAGTAAACCCCATCCCAAGAAACATTAATGGTATAACAAAAACGGGAGTACTTTCAAAAAGTTGTTTATAAAGATCTTCAGTATTTGGCTTGCTTCAAAGAAAATATCCCCAAAATAGTCATATAGAGTATCATGAAAATATGAAATGTAGTGCTGTAAAAATAAAATAGATTATTAAAAAATATTTTCAGTTTTTTTGATTGATTTTTAATTCTGAACTTTCGGAATTAAACAAAAAAATTTGCAAGATTATATGAGAATAATATCTGGCTACATAGCCATGTTGTCAGTGATAAGTGTGTATTGACTTAATAATATTTTCAACATTTTGATCAGGATTATATCAATTTTGCCGTTCAACATAATGAACATAAAGTTTTCTTTGACATGCAAATTTATAATATTTATCATAATCAAAGTTAGTTAAAAAATCGAATTTATTTTCTGGATTTAATTGACCTAATTTTTGTTTCACTTTTTTTGTTAAATAAAAACTGAATATTTTTTGTAAAAAACTACAAACATATGAGTAAGGGAAATAGAAAATTAAGTAAGTAATTATTTCAAACAAATGCATTAAAAAATACTTGTCAAAAATTTTCAAATAAAAAAATCTTAAAAAATCACCATTATGAGTTAGACTCAGTACTGAAACAAGCACAAAAAAAGGAAAAGGGTAGCTTATTAAGTAAAGTAAAACAAGAAAAAAATAATGTCTTCTTTTCTTGTTGGGGTTCATCCGATAAACTAAATAATAAAAAAGTCAAAAATACACAAGATTAGATAAAATCGGGATCATTGAAAATTTTTTTGGTATTTTAAGATTTAGAAATTTTTCAGCTCTTGACCAAAAGTTCATTTTAAATTCCCTAGAATAATGTACCATTATTTTATATAAAAATTCTAAACACTATATTGATTTATTTATAATTTGTGTTTTTTAAGCTGCTTAAAATTCAATTAAAGTAATTTTTAACTTTCAAATAGTCAATATGTTACTCATGTCTTTGGATAATAAAAAAGTCTAGGAATAAAACTATAACCTATCGCAGGAAACACTAATGCTATAACAAAAACAACATCACTTTCGAAAAGTCCTTTATAAAGATCCTCAGTATTTGACTTGCTTCAAAGAGCATATCCAAAAAACATTCATATAGTCACTCATGAAAATATGAAATGTAGTGTTGTAAAAATAAAATAGATTATTAAAAAATATTTTCAGTTTTTTTGATTAATTTTTAATTCTGAATTTTCAGAATTAAACAAAAAAATTTGCAAGATTATATGACAATAATATCTAGCTACATAGCCTTGGCTTCATCAGTTATAATTCTTTATTGACTTAATAATATTTTCAACATTTTGATCAGGCTTATATCAATTTTGCTGTTCAAAATAGCGATCATAAAGCTCTCTTTTACACGCAAATTTATAAAATTTATCATAATCAAAGTTAGTTAAAAAATCGAATTTATTTTCTGGATTTAGTTGGCCTAATTTTTGTTTCACTTTTTTTGTTAAATAAAAACGGAATATTTTTTGTAAAAAACTACAAACATACGAATATGGGAAATAAAAAAATAAGTAAGTAATTATTTCAAACAAATGCGCTAAAAAATACGTGTTGAAAATTTTCAAATAAAAAGATCTTAAAAAATAACCATTATCAGTTAAACTTAGCGCTAAAACAAGCACAAAAAAAGGAAATGGGTAGCTTATTAAGTAAAGTAAAACAAGAAAAAAATAATGTCTTCTTTTCTTGTTGGGGTTCATCCGATAAACTAAATAATAAAAAAGTCAAAAATACACAAGATTAGATAAAATCGGGATTATTGAAAATTTTTTTGGTATTTTAAGATTTAGAAATTTTTCAGCTCTTGACCAAAAGTTCATTTTATTAATTAACCTAAGGAAATAATTGTTTGGAAAAAATCTATTGTAGATAATACAATTATAATTTTGGGGTTTACCCATCTTACCGGTTTTAGGGCAGCAGTTGCTGCTACTTGTACTTTTCTTAGTTTTTCCATTTGTTCCACTATTTCTTTAGCTGACAATGCAAGACTAGCATGAGACAATCCTTTTGAAATAGGATTTAATATATATTGAGTTCATGTTTCTTTAATAGCATCTCAATTTTTGTCATACACAAGAGAATTATAAGCGTTTTTGTAATCAACTGAAAGCCATGTTAAGATCCCGCCTGCAATAGTGTTAGCTATTGCAGATGTCCACATTCAAATAACTCCATAAGCCACTGCAAGACCGTAATTTATAGCAGCAAATGCGGCAGTGGAAACGTGTTGCTCCCAAAGCTTATTCGCAAATTCTTTCATTTTTAAATTAGGAGTACTCTTAGAAGAAAAGGATTGAGGCTTAACAAGTAAATCTTGATTTTGAATTTTGTTATTTTTTAAATTTTTTGAAGCAAATATTTTCTCTATATTATCGGCAGTAACACCTTTTTTTAGCAATTTTTCTTTAGCAATTTTTTCAAAGTTTAAATTCGGGTTTTGTGAAACTTCATCGATAAAATCTTGAAAATCTTTTTCAAATTTTGAAAAATCCTTAATCTGTTCTTTAGTATTTTCGTTAGTAGAAGAAAAGGACACAGCATTTTTTTGTTTTAAAGCTGAAATTACTTCCAGAGATTGGGATTTTAATGTTTTAGAGAAAGTTGTCTTAGATATATTTCTATGATTTTTAACAGTTTTTTCATTAATACTTAATATTAAAAAAGGTAAAGTAGCAACTGTTGTAAAGGTTGTTATTCCAAGGATAATTTTAAATTTTGATAATTTAAGCATTTAAAGCCTCCTTAAATTTGTAGTTAAATAAAATTATACTATAATTATATTAAAAAGGCTGATCAAATCGATGCTACTTGCAAACTTTTTACCGTCTACTTTGATTTTCTTATTAAATTATTATCATATATATGTTTAAACTTGTCTAAAATTCACTGCAAAATGCAAAATTGTAATTTTTAACCCTTTAAATTAAGCATTTTTGACTTATTTAATTTTGTCTTTAACTGTGAATTTGTGTTGTTTTATTTTAACACATCTTTTTGAATGTGTCTGAAATTAATCTGCTAATTAAAAAAATTAGGCAATAATTTTTTTAATTTTTTCAACAAGATCTTTGCTGCGAAAGCCAATTTCATCAAGAATGTCTTCTGCTGGGGCTGACATTCCAAAGGTATCATGACCAAAATTGTATTTTGCATGTGTTTTTCAACCAAAAGTAGAAGCTAATTCAAGTGAAATTGCAAAATTTGGATCTCAAATTGGTGTATTTTGTCAATTTGATAGAGAAATTAAATTTAAGTCTAATTCTTGAGCGACTTCTTTTGCTAGCCCTAATTCGCTACCGGTGGCAATAATTGCTCATTTTGATTTAGTTTTTTGAGCTAAGTAGGCTCCAAGTTTGAAATTATCTTTTGATTCAGCAAATGATTTGATATTTTGGCGAGTTAAAATTATTGCACAAGGTTTATCTTTGCTTTCAAGAGCAAGTTCGTAAGCTCCTTTTAGTTCATTTTCATCTCCAGGACGATAGACAGCAAAATTAGGAACTGATCTAAGCATTGCAAGTTGTTCAATTGGCTGGTGAGTCGGTCCATCTTCGCCAACCATCAAGGAGTCGTGAGTAAAAATGTAAGTTACTGGCAATTTCATTAATGATGAGAGTCTTAAAGCTGGTTTTAAATAGTCAGCAAAAACAAAAAATGTTGAAACAAAAGGACGTAAAACTGAGTGAAGGGCAATTCCGTTTGCAATTGCACTCATTGCAAATTCGCGAACACCAAACATTAAATTTCGACCTTGATAATTTTGGTCACTAAAATAACCATCCGAACCTTTTGCTTTTGTTGAAACTGATAAATCAGCTGATCCACCGATTCAATAAGGAACTTTTTTGGAAATATAATCAAGAATTAAAGACGATGTTGCCCGGGTTGCCTGGTTTTTAGGAAGGTCTAAATCAATTTCTAAATTAATATTTTGCCCTTTTTGTAAAAATTCTTCAAGTTCTGGCGAAATTTTAAAAGCTTCTTTTTTAGCCCGGCTCCTTTTTACAAGTGTTTTTTGCCAGTGTTTGCTAACTTCTGGGTCAAGATAAAAATCTTCTTCGTGTTTTCATTTAAGATTTTTCTTTAAATTAACAATGTCGCCTCCTAGCGGAGCACCGTGAACTTCGGTAGTGTTTTGTTTAGTTGAACCTTGTCCAATAACGGTTTTTATTTCAATAAAACTTGGTCTTCGGGAAGCTTTTGCCTTAGAAATTGCTTTTGAGATCAATTTTACATCATCTTTTGGCACCAATTGGTAAAATAAACCTTGAGATTCAATTCGTTGTTTCATATTTTCGCTAAAAACAACGCTTACTGGTGAGTCAAGTTGAATATCATTTGAGTCATACAAAACAATGAAATTTTTAAGTTTTAAATGTCCAGCTAGCGAAAGTGACTCATAGGAAATTCCCTCCTGAAGATCACCATCCCCGCAAATTACATATGTGTAGTGGTTAATTTCTTTGAATTTTGCATTTAAATGTGACTGAGCAAGAGCCATTCCAACGGCCATTGCAATTCCTTGGCCAAGTGGTCCAGTTGTTGCCTCAATTCCAACAGTGTGACCGTATTCTGGATGTCCAGGTGTTTTTGAATTTTTTTGCCGAAAATTCTCAAGATCTTCTTTTTTTAATAAACCTAAACTATATAAAAGTGAATAATAAAGCGAAGATGCATGACCTGCAGACAAAACAAAACGGTCGCGATTAATTCAGTTTGGATCACTGACATCAAAATTTATATGATCACGAAAAAGTGCATAAATCATTTTTGAAGCACTAATTGCAACACCAGGGTGACCAGAATTTGCCTTATTTATTGCTTCGTTACTGTGAATTCTTAAGGAATTTACACTTAATTCTTCAAGATATTTAAACTTTTTTTTGAATTTATCAACTTTTTCTTTAGATTCTAATTCTGCTGCATTAATTGTTTTAGTGTCGTTAGTCATTTTATTGTCCTCCTCTTGAAACGTATTTTCCTTCTTCGGTTGAGACTACTATAATTTCGTCTTCTTTAATAAATAAAGGAACATCAATTTCAAAACCAGTTTCTAATGTTGCCCTTTTTGTTGGATTTGTTGTTGTATTACCTTTTACGGCATCAAATGTTGAGGCAACTTTTAATTCAATTTTTGGCGGAAGTTCAATATCTAAAATTTCATCATTAAATTTACGCAATTTTACCTTAACACCTTCAGATAAAAAATTGAGTTCTCAGGCTATTTTTTCATTATCAATACTAATTTGCTCATAAGTTGAATCATCCATCAAAACACTATTTTGACCTTCATTATATAGAAAAACCATTGTAATTTTGTCAATACGTGCTTTTTGAACCCTTTCACCACCTGAAAATGTCTTAATAGTGGTAGATCCTGAGCGAAGATTTTTAACTTTTGCTTTTACGTTTGCTTGTCCGCGACCTTGTTTTGAATGTTGTGCTGAAATTACGACAAAAATTTCACCTTCAAATTCAAAGGTGATTCCAGGTCGAAATTCATTAACATTAATCATCTTACCGCCTCCTAAACTTGAAATAATAGCTATTATACCATAAAATTTCATTTTAAAAAGCGATTAAATTTAAAAATATAAAGTATGTTAAATTTAAAACAGCAAAAAACGCTGTAAAAACAAGTTTAGTAATTTATATGCTTTTTAAGGTATTTTTTTAAAAAATTTGGTAGGTATAAACCTAACTACAAAACGGGAAAAAATTGGTCTGTTTGACCGCCTGAGTTTGACAGTTTGATGGCAAAAATTCACTTTTTAGTTGATCTAAATATGCAAAAATACCGGTAAATCCGTGTTTTTTGACACTAAAATATTAAGTTTATTATTTTAAAATTAACATTCTGCAAAAAAAAAAAAAAAATGTTTGGTTTAAGAAAAAAATATGCTATAATAAATATCACTTAAGAATAAATTAATAAATTTGATATTGAATTAAGGGGGAATTAGTTATGTTTTTGTAATAAAAAAATCAGAAAATGCGAATTATCCATTATATTTTTAAATATGATGGAATG
>NZ_JAWPGQ010000019.1:0-13129 GCF_033343935.1 Mesomycoplasma ovipneumoniae
CTTTATTTTTTGTCTCGTTAGTAATACTTAAAATTGAATACTCTGAACCAGCCTCGACTTCTTTATCAAAATCTAATTTTAGTACTAAATTTTGGTCAACAGTTCCACTTGCCTCGATAGTTTTTCGGTCTTTTGAGTTTTGAAGGACAACTTTGATACTGTCTCCAGCCAAGAAAGTATCACTAACTGGGTCAAATGATAGCTCGGCCTCGATTTTATCATGAGACTGGGCAGTTTGGACTACTTTGATAATTTTTGCCGTACTTGCAACAGTAGCAAAATTACGCTGCTCTGCAGCTTCTTCTTTTAATTGCTCACTGAATTCAATTTTTTGGCCATCAAGCAAAATCTCACTAACTGTATAGTGGCTTAATTTGTCAAGATTTTGAACATTAAATTCAACTTTGTTTAGGCCGTCTCGATATTCTATCTTATCAGCTGAAGCTGAGGCAACTGTTCCAGTTGCGTTATTTTTAAGGAAAATAACGGCTTTTTTTAGTGAAGAATTTGCTCTTTTATTATAATTTGGATCTTTTGTGGTAAAATTAACTATCAATTTTGCACTGTCTTGGGTAGGCTCAGCTGAAATTGAAGCTATATCACTTAGGGTATAAAAATGAGGTAAATTGTCAGTTTCTTGTTGGTTTAGATCAATAAATTTATACTCTAAATTATCAAAAGCCTCATCTTGGCCTGGGGCTGGATCTAATTTGAAAAAAGTATATTTTTTCCCAGGACTAAGTTTGTCTAATTTAACTGAAAGGATGTTATTTGTAAAAACTGAGTATTCAAGAGTTGAACTTTGATCTAAAGGTTTAGATTTAACTTCTTGGCCGTCTTCAGATTTAAAAATTGCATTAAATTTTTTGCCGTTTAAATATCTGTTGAAATTTGGATCAATATAAATTGAAGCATTAGCACTTGTTAGACTAATTGACTCAAAGTTTGCACCAATTATTTTAACTTTTTGGAAGGTAGTTGTAAATCTTGCATTTAAGTCAAGAATTCCTTCTGAGCTGAAAAAGTCAGTTTTTCCGAGAATTTCAACATCAGCAACTTGGTACTCAGTTTTAGGATCAAGATCTTTAAGATCAAAATACATAACAAGCTTGTCGTCTTGTAACTCGTGGCGAGTTGGGTTAGCACCAACAGGAACAGAATTTTTTAAGTTGGCAAGATTTAAGTTAATAGTTTCTGTTAAGTTAGTAAAACCAGGTTGACCAAAGACTATTTTGGCATTTAAGTCTAAATTGGCATCTTGGATATTCTTAAAGTCTCCATTAATTGTTACCTTGGCAACTGCACTTGTCTGGTCAACGTTTTCAAAACTAATGTCTGAAACATAATATTTGACAAAAAACTCGTCTAGTGGTAAGTTTTGCTGTGTTTTTTTGTTTTGATCAAAATTAATTGCAACAGCAACCTCTGGATAGTCAGAAATGACGATTTTCTCAAGTTTATATGTTGTTGAGCTCTCAAAGTTTTCAAGTTCAAATTTAATTTCTGAACCTTGAGGAATGCTTGCTTTTGATTTATAGACTTTTTGGGGCTCGTCCTTTTTATGATAGTATAAATAAAGCTCTTTGTCATTTAAAAAAGATGAATCAAGACCAAAGCCAAAAGTGTATTCAACTTTTGAGGCAAGAATTTTTGGTTCTAATTTAATAAAGGTCTTTAGGTCTGAAATTGAAGTAATAAAATTACGCTTCTGAGAACCAGTCTCGAGGCTGTTATCTCAAGCTAAATTTAAATAGTCATACCCATCTCTGTTTTTGGCAAAAACAGAATTTGGACTTAGAGCATCAAAAACAACTCTGCTAAGACCGTATTTTGTTTTATTGGTCAGACCCTTTGGCTCAAAACTAATTTGGTAAGAATTTGCCTGATCTGTTTTTCTAAAAACACCACTAACTGGCAAAATTGAACTGTCATCTAAATATAAATGCGCACGAGTTCCTTCTAAATTATCAACTGAGACAACAGATAAGTCAACTTTAGAAAAAGTCGCTCCGGTTGCAATTTTGGACTCAACAATTGCCGCTGGGGTATGAAAGTTTTTGATGAATGTTTGGCCAAATTCGACTTTGGAAGACTCGAGCTCAAAACTTTCGATTTGGTAAGATGACCCTGGAGCTAAATTGTTTAGGTCAAAGCTTGCTAAATTAGCGGCAAAAAATGAACTGACACTGAATTTTTGGCCTGTTAGAATGTTTGTATAGTTTAGTTTGATTGGCTTGTTTTCCAAATTAGGGCTTGAGTCCAGAGTTGAAAAATTAACTGTAAGTCTTTTTGAGTCAAAACTTAAGTTTTGGTCAATTAAAGACTCAGCACGATAATTATATTTTCCTGTTGTTGCTTCAAAAAGTTTTTCTTTTTGGGCATCTTGTTCGTAGTTAATCTGTGGAGCTAGGGCAATTTTTTGCATTGGCACAAGCGGAATATCGCTAGCTGGGGCAGAACTGTCAACATAACGAATTGCACTAATTTTATAATCCATTCCCGGGTGAAGATTTTCGAGGCTGAATTCAGCCACTCCGTTTTTAACAGTTGCTGAATCAACATAAGAAGTGTGAATTTCCTGGGAATTACTGAGCACATCAGTGGGTGCTGACTGATTTTTTAGGACATAATAATACTCTAGGGCAACTTTTTTACCCTCAAGATTAGCAGCCTCGTCGGCAAATTTTAGTGAAACTGAGGCACTAGAAGGAGTTTTGGTTTGAAAATTAATTGTTGAAACTGCAGGCGGAGTATCGACAAAATTGGTAACATTTTGACCAAAGGCAATTACTTTTTTGGCAGAAAATCTTTTTTGCTTTTTATCATCAAGATAAACTTTTAGATAGTATCTTTTTCCAAAACTAAGACCGTTATAATTTGAAGATAGCCTCCAAGTTCGACTAAATTCATCATAAATGGCTTTGTGTGAAGCAATTACGTCTTTTCCTTGCTCATCAGCTGTAAAGTCAACATTTAAATCTTGATAATTTAGTTTATATGAATCTAAATCACTTAGGGCAAATTCAAGTTCATAGCCAATATTATCACGATTAATATGTTTAAAATCAACAATATTATATTGAAGTGTATTTCAAGACTTTAAAAGGAAAGGAAGAAAACTAAGTGAACCAATACTAAGACCACCAAAGGCAAGTAGTGAAAGTATGATTGCACGTTTTTTAGTTGCTTTCATTAATTTTTTCTCTTTTTTTGTTAGATTTTCAGCCATAATTACTCCTCTTTTTATATAATACAGATTTTGTTTTAATTTTACCATTTTTTTGTCTATTAATGACAAAAAACAAAGCTTGAAATTATTTCAACTTTGTTTCTTTAAATAAAAAATAGATAGGTAAAATAAATTTTAGACTTTACTAGATATTTCAATAGTATGTCTTAATTATACAAAAATGTTTTAAAATTCAAAGAAAATATTAAAATATTTTTAGTAATTAAACATTTTAATAGAATATATTGATAAGTATGACCTTATTATACCAAAATATTTTAAGATAAAAGAAATTAAAAAAATTTTTTTGGTAAACAAAGATTTTAGGCAAAAATTACTAGGCAAAAAAATTTTAAAAAAATGCTTGGTCTAAGAAAAAATTCTGTTATAATAAACTCACTAAGAATAATTAATGAATTTTATATTGAATTAAGGGGGAATCAGTTATGTTTTTTGTCTAATGTGCTCTGATATTGCGAATTTTCCGTCATATTTTTAAATATGATGCAATGCCATAAATTTAACCGTTTAGAAATCTACAAATTTATGGCTTTTTCTTTCGGCTCTTTCAAAACTTCACATATTTTTTTAGGCTCATTTAAATAAAAACGAGTTTTCTATTTGCATTGAGTTTAAATAGTAGTTGTATTTTTTTATGATTTTTGTTAGTGTATCCATAAATTGATTTTTTACAGTGTTTTAGCTAAAAAAGTAGTTTAAAAATTTCATAATTTTGCTTTTTAAGGTAAAATTTTAGCTTTTTTAGTTTGTCTTATTTTATTAATAAGTAGATTTTGCATTCGTGAGCGTTAGATTTAAAATTTAGTGTTTTTGCCTTGATAGTTATTTTTTCTGAGTTTGCCAAAAAAGTTAAAAAAGTGTCCAAAACTAAACCAGGACACTTTTTTAAGATTATCTCATCAAGCTGGGAAACTCGCCAAAATTAATCCGCACAAAATTTTTAAAAAAATGCTTGGATCAAAATAAAAATATTGTATAATATCAATACTTTGGTTTTATTATGGGTTCTTTCAAAACTTAATAAATGTTAGTTTCAAACTTTGAGTGCGTTTTTTGCTATTAACAGTTCTTCGTTTGTTTTGATTACGAAAATGTCAAGATCTGATTCTGGTGCTGAAATTTTTTCAATAGCGGCAAATTCTGGAATTGGTCTTGAATTTAGTTCTTGATCAAGAACTAAATTCAACTTCGGTAATTGAATTTTTGCAATTACCGAAGCACGAATTAGTGCTGAATTTTCGCCTACCCCACCGGTAAAAACTAAAGCTTTAATGTTTTTACCAACCTTATTAATATAATTAATTAGATAGTCGACAATTTTTTGCACATAAACTTCAAGGGCAAAACTTGCATCTTGATTACCATTGTCAGCAGCAGAAATGACATCCCGAAGGTCAGAAGAAACGTTTGAAAGTCCTAAAAGTCCTGATTGTTTGTTTAAAAGTGTGTCTAAATCAGTGAAGGAAAAATGAGCTGTTGTGCCTAGGTAGGTTAAAATTGAGGGGTCTACATCGCCGCTTCGGGTTCCCATGGCAACACCTGCAAGTGGCGTCATTCCCATTGAAGTATCAACTGAAGCCGAATCTTTAACAGCGCACAAAGAAATCCCATTCCCAATGTGCATGTTTACAAAATTAACTGAATCAGAATTATAGATTTTTTCAACTTGTGTTGTTATATATTTGTGAGAAATGCCGTGAAATCCGTATTTTCTTATTCCGTACTTGTTTGCTATTTGGGCATTAATTGGATATGTGTAATTAACTTTAGGGATACTTGCATGAAAAGCGGTGTCAAAACTTGCTGATAATTTTGCTCAAGGAAGTAATTTTTTAATAGCACTAATAGTTGCGAGCGCCCCTGGGTTGTGCAAAGGTGCAAATTTTGCTGCTTCTTGAATTTTTGCTATCGCTAAATCATCAAGGCGAGCTGGAGCATTGAAACTTGCACCCCCATGAACAATTCGAAATCCAACAAGCTCAAATTCTTCTAGGTTTTGAACTAAATTATTGTCTTTTCAAAGTTGAATTTGACTCTCTAAGGCATCAGAATGAGTTGGAAAATCTTTGCTCAAGTTGTAGCTTTTCTCGTCAAATGTCATTTTGATTTTGCCTTCTTGAAGTCCAATTCTTTCGATTAGACCAACTCCGAGCAAATCTAATGTATCTTTTTCAAAAATTTGTCATTTAATTGAGGATGAACCAGCGTTTATAACTAAAATTTTACTCTTCATTATTTATCCTTTTCAACTTGAAGTGCGCTAATTAGTGCGGTGTAAAAAACATCTTCAACCGTTGCTCCACGTGATAAGTCATTAATAGGAGCGGCAATTCCGGTGATTATTGGTCCTATTGCCCCAAAGCCACCAAGTCTTTGAGCAATTTTGTAGCCAATATTTCCGGCATCAAGATTTGGAAAAATTAAAACATTAGCATTTGTAGCGGCATTTTCACCGTATTTTTGGCGACGTACCTTATAGTCAAGAGCTGCATCTAATTGAATTTCACCATAAGCTTCAATTGGTGAAGTTGCATTGAACATTTTTACAGCTCTAGATACGGCATCAGATTGAGGTGATTTGGCTGATCCTTTTGTTGAAAATGATAAAAAAGCTGGTTTAGGGTCAAATCCAAGTTGAATTGCAAAGTCAAGTGCGTTTTTAGCAATATCAGCTAATTGAGTCTCATTTGGTAAAATATTTACCGAAATATCACTAAATAAGTATTTTTCATCACCTCGATGCATTATCATTACGGAAGAAATTGTTTTAATATCTGGTTTTGGTCCGATAATTTTGAATGCAGCTCGAAGAATTTCTGCAGTTGGATAATTAAGTCCGCCTATTACAGCGTCAACTTTTTTGTTTCGAAGAAGCATTGTCCCGTAAAATGCATTAGAATCAAATTGGGCGACAGCTGATTCTAATGTTTCTTTGTTTTTACGGATTTTTAAAAATTGCTGTATAAAAGTTTGTTTTTCTTCTTCGTCAACTAAATATTGGTCGATTTCAAGATTCTCATATAATTCGTCAACAAGTAAAATTGGTCTAACTAAATTTTTAGCTTTTAATTGCTGAGCGGCTTGAATTGCCCGTTCATCATGTCCGTCAATAATTAAAACTGAACGTAGACTTTTAGTTTCATTTTGTTGTTTTAGTCGTAATTCAAGATAATTTTGGTATGTCATTTTTTCCTTTCAAAGGTCAGTTTTGATCAACTAGATTTAATTTTACAAAATTTTTTTTATTTTACTAAAAAAAAGATCAATAAATTAGTGGAGAATAACTAGTTATTTTAATTTTTTATTAGTTTGGCAAAAAAATATATTTCAAGAACATATATTTCAAATAAATAAGAATTTAAAAAATGAAAGTTAAGAATTTTAAAAATAAACTTAAATCTTTTGTCTTTAAATTCATTAATTAGCAAAAAGATCTACTATTTCCCTTCTATCTCAAGATATTTTTTACTTTTATAACCGCGAAAATCTACTCTTGCAATTTCATTATAATATTTAGTTCAATCATTAGAATCTCAAGAAAAGAGAGCGTGTTCTTGTAAAATTAATTCTTTTTCTTGTTGACTATATAAATTAGTATTTTCTAGAAAGTCTGTAAAATACCCAAATTCATGGTCTGTTCCTTTTAGAAATTTATTCAACGCATCCCGATATAAAATTAATTCTTCCATAGATGATCCAATCACATTTTTAGTTAAATTATTTTGCCTTGGTGATCTAGAAACAAAGAACGCCGGATCCTTGCCATCACGCAGAAAAATATCTTGTTCAAGTTTGACCAATTTTTGTTTGAAATAATATTTTAAAATTTCGTATTTACCTCCATAAATATCATCATACAAATTTGAATGGCCAATTCAGTAATAAATTTTTTCACCATCAACATTCAATAAAATGAAATTTTTCAATGCAATTGGCAAAACTCATGCATCGCCTGCTCCATAGGCAGGGTAGTAATATGGTTGAAATCAAAAAACTGGCTTTTTTGAGTCAAATTGGGAAATTATTTCATCAAAAAGCCCGTATTCTTGACCGTCAAAGTAAAAAATTTCAAAATTTTCAAGTTTTAATTTTGCTCAGCTTGGCAGAATATAAAAATCAGGTATATCGGGATAAAAATCTAGTTCTTCAATTCAATATTTTGGACCAAATAAAATTTGCAACAAATAGATTAATTCGATTTTATTTGTCCAATTATTCGCATGATCATAATAAGTTTGGCCGTCTTTACCAAAAAGTTTGCTACAATACTTTCGATATTCTGGACCAAATTTATCAAATCAACTAAGAATAAATTTATCACGATTTTCAATGTTTAAATTAAGCTTTTTAATCCCATATTTTTCAAATTTTTTAAGCAAATTTTCATAAGTTTCAAAAGTAAATACATTTTGAATTGGTTCGATTTGGGTTTTTTCGTCAAGATTATAATTCTCTTTTAATAACAAATTGTAGATATTTTCTACATTTTGTCCTAAATATGCTTTATTTATATCTACAAACTCTGAATTATATTCATATCTATTTGATAAAAAATCAAAGATTTTTTCGTGGTAATTTGCTAAATTTTTTGGCTCTGCATAAGGAACACTTTCCTGAATTTCCTTAATAATTAAAGCTTCAATTTCTCTTAATTCAGTTTTTGATTTAAATATTTTTGAAAATACAGCCGGATAAGAAATTGAAAATTCGCATTTTCCAATATTATCAAAGTTTTCAAAGACAACAACAACCTCTTCAACACCTTTACCATCGTGCAAGCCATATGAAGAATAAAGTTCAGAGATAAGATCAAGATTTTCTTTTCCATTTTTATCACAATATTCATTGTTTGCTCAACCACCAATTAAACACCTAATATCATTATAAAAACCAAATTTATTGAGTTTTTTGGAAAAAAATGCACTTTTTGGGATATCTTCTAGTTTTAAATTATAAACATAATCTTCTTGTTTATAATTTAAACTAATAATTCTTTCAATTGGATTAGGATTGAAGCGCTCGGAAAGGTAATTGTACAAAAAAATTGGAAATGGAAAACCATCATTATCATATTTACAATCAAGCGATAATTTAACATCATTCACAATCATGTTTCGAATTGAACAACGACTTTTAATATTAATTTCTATATATTTTAATTTAATTAATTGTTTTTTTGCCTTGGTTACTAAATCTAATTGCTTCTCCATATAAAAAATGCACCTTTTCAACATTTAACATTTTTTTTCTTGGTATAAATTCATTCTCTTCGAATTTTCCTTCTATCATTCTTGCTCTCCTTACATGATAACTGGGAAAATATATTTTTATGTATGATGGTATATTTTTATTTGTATTTTTATTTGGATCATCAATATCAAACTCATTTTTAGGGTTAGCTCAATCAATAGCATCACTAGCTAGACCTTCTCCAACAACAAAGCGATCCTTAGTGAAACCAATATCTTTATTTAAATTATTAGTTGGATCTCATGACCATCTATTTGCCACTATCAAATTTGCTGTATATTTTGTTTTTTCAGCCAAACTTTTCATAACTGGTTCATTATATGAATAAAAATCAATAGGTGAATTTAGTTTGTTTTCCATATTTTTACGGTCTCCTTTATTTTTATTCATTTTATCTCTTACTGAACTAGGTAGCAAGCTATTAATAATAATTTTGGTTAATTCTGATTGGGCTACCAAACTTCCAACCGCTCAAAGTCACGCGGCAGGTTCTGGAATTGCTTGTTTACTAATAACAAAATAAGGTTCTAACTCTTCACTGTGAAAATTAAAAAATCAGGCGGGGTGTATTCCAGTGTATTGTCTTAATTTTTCCTTTTCTTTTGCTTTTACAATAGAAAGTTCTAAAGCCGCTATATTTGCTATTTCTTTAATACTAGGTTCACCTTTTGCTTTTGGTAATTTATCTAAGTCAACCACAATTGAGTTTTCAGTTCTTTCAGTAATAGGGTTATTATTAGCTGGCTCAGAAACAGGGTTATTATTAGCTGGCGCAGGAACAGGGTTATAACCAGCTGATGGATAAACAGGGCTATAACCAACTGACGGATAGTAACTTCCTCCACCCCCATATCATGCACCTACACCAGCAACATTTGGAAAAGTTCCCATATATGGTTGGGCAGCTGCGGAAACTGCAAATGCGGCAACGACAGCTGCAGCAGCTTTTGCAATAAATGGAATAAAAGGCAAAAAGAATTGAAGGAAGGTTTTTTGAACCCGAGTTTGATTTTGAAGCTCTCTAAAGTCAAAAACATAACCTTCTAATTTTAGTTTTGGTACACCTTCTTCAAAATAGAGTTCAGCTTTTTTGTTAACAAATTCAAGCGAAGCACTATTTAGAATTACCTCACCTTCTTGATTAATTTGAATCTGAATATCATCTAGATTAGGAGAGTCTGGATTAGTACTTGTTTTGTTTAGACGTGTTTGGGTATTTTTAATATTTGCATTAATAACAAGCGAATTTTGTTGGTTTTTTGCTGAAACAATTTGCACTAAATCATCAAAATTTACCGGTTTTTTTGAATTTGATAAATCTATATCACGAGTTTCAAGTTTAAAATCTGAGTTGATTTTTGTATTTTGAAAATGCCAAAGCGGACCAAAAACACTTAGTGTCAGCGAAGTGAAAGCGACAACATTAGTAATAAACTTAAAAAACTTTAACTTTTTGTTCATGTTTTTTCCTTTTTTTAATTAATTTTTTTAGTATTAAAATTTTAACATAACTAAAAACTTTTTAGGAAAAATGCCTAAAAATTGTGTTTTAAAAGAATAAGTTATTATGTTAATCAATTGCTAAAAATAAATTACACTAAAATAAACCAGGACAAAAAAATTAACACCAAGGTGTTGGCTTTTTTGTCCTGGTTTAAAATTCAGGCGCATTTTTGCAAATAAACATAAATTAGTCGCGAAATTCCTACTTTTAGATAGATAAAAATGAAAAACAAGTTAAAAATTTTAAAAATAAACTTAAATCTTTTATCTTTAAATCTATTAATTAACAAAAAGATCTACGATTTCCCTTCCATCTCAAGATATTTTTTGCTTTTATAGCCACGAAAATCGATTTTTTTTATTTCATCATAGTAATAATTTTCGCTACCATAATCTCAAGAAAAATCAAAGTGTCGTTCTAAAATTAATGCTTTTTCCTGCTCGTTATAAAAACTTGAATTTTTTACAAATTTTCGAAAAGATTGGTACTCATCAAGCGTTTCTTGTTCATATTTTTTCACTGCATCACGAAATAAAATTAGTTCTTCGATTGAAGACCCTATTACATTTTTAGTTAGATAATCGTGATTTTTTGTAAAATAAACAAAGAACGGTGGATCTTGACTATCGCGCAGAAAAATATCTTGTTCAAGTTTGACTAATTTTTGTTTAAAATAATATTTTAAAATTTCGTATTTACCTTGATAAATATCATCATATAAATTTGAGTGGCCAATTCAGTAATAAATTTTTTGGCCATCAACATACAATAAAATAAAATTTTTTAAGGAAATTGGTGAAATTCACCCAACACTTGTTCTATAAGCTGAGCGATAAAATGGTTGAAATCAAAAAACTGGCTTTTTTGAGTCAAATTGTTCAATTATTTCATCAAAAAGCCCATATTCTTCCCCGCCAAAGTAAAAAATTTGGAAATTTTCCAATTTTAGTTTAGCTCAACTTGGTAAAATGAAAAAATCAGGTTCACTATGAAAATACTCAGTATTTACATCATATCTAGGTCCAAATAAAATTTGCAATAAATAGATAAATTCAATTTTATTTGTCCATCTATTCAAATTATCATAATAATATTCGCCTTCTTCACCAAAAAGTTTACTACAATACTTTCGATATTCCGGCCCAAATTTATCAAACCAACTAAGAATAAATTTATCACGATTTTCAATGTTTAAATCGAGTTTTTTAATCCCATATTTTTCAAATTTTTTAAGCAAATTTTCATAAGATTCAAAAGTAAATACATTTTGAATTGGTTGAATTTTGGTTTTTTCACTAAAATTATAATTCTCTTTTAATAACAAATTGTAGATATTTTCTACATTTTGTCCTAAATATGCTCTATTTATATCTAGAAACTCTGAATTATATTCATATATATTTGATAAAAAATCAAAGATTTTTTCGCCATAATTTGCTAAATTTTTTGGCTTTGCATAAGGAACACTTTCCTGAATTTCTTTGATAATTAAATTTTCAATTTCTTTTAGTTTATTTTTTGATTTAAAAATTGCCCGAAAAAGGGTAGGATACGAAATTGAAAATTCACATTTTTTCTTATCACCAAAATTTTCAAAGGCAACAACAACCATTCTTCGACCTTTAGTGTCATACAAGCCATCAGAAAAATAGCCTTGCTTTGTGGAATCATTATCCTCTCCTTCAGCAAATGGCCAAGGCATACTATCTTCTCATTCATCGATTAGGGGTTTGATTTGGTTGTAAAAATGAAAACTTGTGAGTTCTTTAGAAAAAAAAGTAGCTTTTAGTATATCTTCTAACTTTAAATTATAAACATAATCATTTTGTTTATAATTTATGCCAATAACTGTTTCGATTGGGTTAGCACTAATAGAACAATTATCTGTAAGGTAAACTCATAAAAAATTTGGTATTGCTCGGTTGTTGTCGTCGCAATTATCACGCCGAAAATCATCGTGATTGAACATATTATAAGTTGAACAAAAAGATTTAATATTAATTTCTAAATATTTTAGTTTTTCTAACTGTTTTTTTGCCTTAAATGCTAAAAATTTTACTTGGTTTTTCATAAGAAACACTCACCTTTTCAATGGTTAACATTTTTTATTATTAATATAGTAATTTATAAAAAAGAAGATTTTTAAACACAAATTTGGTTTTGAAGTTCTCTAAATTCAACAACATACCCTTCAAATTTTAGTTTTAGTACACCTTTTCAGAATGTAGTTCACTTTCTCTATTAAGAAATTCAGGTAAAGAGCTATTTAAAATTAGAAGGCATCTTGATTAATTTTAATATCTTCTAAATTAGGGTTAAATTAGTGTTTGTTCTATTTAGATGTGTTTGATTTTTTTAATATTTGGATTGGTAACAAGCTAATTTTGTTGGTTTTTGGCTAAAAAATTTGCACTAAATTATCAAAATTAGTAGTTTTTTGACTTTAATAAATCTAAATCGCGGACTTTTACTTTAAAATCTAAATAGCTTTTCTATTTTGAAAATGCCGAAGCGACCCAAAAACACTTAGGTTTAATCAAGAAAAAGCGACAATATTAGCGATAAACTTAAAAAACTTTAACCTATTCTTCATGTTTTTCCTTTTTTCATATACAATATTAATTCTTTATTATTATAATTATACTATATATTAAAAATTTTTAGGAAAAAATACCTAAAAAATTGTTTTTTAAAAGAATAAGTTATTATGTTCATCAATCGCTAAAAATAAACTGCACTAAAATTCAGGTATATTTTTGTGAGTTCCCCCAGTTTGATGGCAAAAATTCGCTTTTTATTGAATACAAATATGCAAAAATAGCCATAAATCCATGTTTTTTGGCACTAAAATCTTAATTTTTATTATTGTAAATTTAACCATTTGCAAAAAAAAAAAAAAATGCTTGGTCTAAAAAAAATTTCTGTTATAATTAGCATCACTTAAGAATAATTAATAAATTTAGAATCAGAATTGAGGGGGAACTAGTTATGTTTTTTGTCTAATAAAATTAGATAGTGCGAATTATCCATTATGTTTTTAAATATAATGGAATGCCTTAAATTTACCCGCTTAGAAATCTTTAAATTTAGGGCTTTTGGTTATTGTTCTTTCAAAACTTCATATG
>NZ_JAWPGQ010000020.1:0-12490 GCF_033343935.1 Mesomycoplasma ovipneumoniae
AGTTTTCTATTTGCATTGAGTTTAAATAGTAGTTGTATTTTTTTATGATTTTTGCCAGTGTTTTAGCTAAAAAAGGTAGTTTAGACATTTTATAATTCTGCTTTTTTAGTTAAAATTTTAGCTTTTTTAGTTTGCCTTATTTTGTTAATAAGTAGATTTTGCATTCATGAGTCTTAGATTTAAAATTCAGTGTTTTTGCTTTGATAGTTATTTTTTCTGAGCTGGCCAAAAAAGTTAAAAAAGTGTCCAAAATAAACCGGACACTTTTTAAAGATTATTTCATCAAACTGGGAAACTTGTGAGGCGTTTTTTGTAAGCAAACATAAATTTAACTAACAAAATTACCATTTTAAATAAATAAAAATGAAAAACAGGTTAAATAAATTTCTTAATAGATTTGATTTTTATTCAGCTTTTTCAATTTTAGCTGAGTCAAAATTATCAAACAAATCAAATTTATCAACTTTAGAAATTAAGAAGTAATTAATATAAGGGAAAGAAACAAATATTAATATTTGTGTAATAAAAATTAGAAAACTACCAATATTTGTAAGCATTAAACCATTATCAGCAAAAACTCCGGCACCAGAAGAAGAATGAGCTTGTGTTGCAACGGCATAAATTTGTGAATAAATAAAGGCGGCAACGGCAATTAGAATTAAACTTGAAGAAATTATTGCTGAAATTCAATATAATTTTGGGTTAATTTTACGCTCAATTGAATTAGGATACTTTATTTTTTTGCGTGAATAGGCGACAATAATTGCCATATATACACCAAAGAAAATTAGTGAAGGGAAATTGGACATTGAATCAACAATAACATCACTACCATACCCGATTCCTGATCCATCTTTTGTTGGAAGTTTAATGGCTAGCGAAGGGATATAAATAACAAGTGCTCAAAACACTAATGTAATAATAAGATAAAAAATTGTAACTTTTTCGTTAGAATATTTCTTTTTTAAACTATGAGCGCCAACAATTGCATTTAATTTTACAAGGTCTCTAACTTGATTTACAAATGCAGCATTTAAAGAATTAGCTACACCGTATGTTGAAATCAAAAGGAAAACAGCCACAAAAATAGTAATGCCACGGGCTGCATTAGCCGGGAAAACGTCACTAATTAGACCTGAAATTGTTCCTTTATTATGAAGCGCTGATGATAAACCAATAAGAGTGTAAACGCTAGCAATTAAAATCATCCCCACTGTAATAATCAAAGGGACTCTTTTACTTGCTTTTTGAACTTTATTATGAATTGAACCAACTGAAAGAAATGAATCATAAGCAAACAAAACCGCTGGAAGTGCAAGCACTAATTTTGAAAAATCAAAACTATTTTTTTCAGTTACTACAAAAGCACTAGAACCACCGGCATTATGAGTTGTTGGAAAAAAAATCCCAGCAAAGACGGCAATAATTAATGGAACAAATTTTAAAACTGTTGAAACAAGTGCAACATACCCGGAAAATTTAACAGAAACATAATTTGTTGTTACAAACACAATAGTAAAAAAAGCACCTAATAATATATGCGCCCAAAATGGAAATGAAAAATCAAAGCCACTAGCTGTCTGAATAAACCAAATTGTAATTTCAGACGAAAATATTCCTAAAATTAGGCTTAGCATTCCTAAATAATAAAATCCGTAACTAAATAAGACAAAATAACCACTTTTTTTACCAGCAATTTGATAAGACCAGTTTGCTAGCCCATTTAGTTTAGTTTGTTTTAAAAAGCTAATTTCAGAAAAACTAATTGCAGCAAAAAGCGAAATTATTCCTCCAATAATTCAAGCAAAAAGTCAAGCATAACCATTATTATTAGTGGTTGCGGCGATACTAGCATTTTTGAAAAAAATTCCGATTCCGACAACTGAGCCAACGAGCATTGATAAGGCTGCAAAAAAACCAAGTTTTCGGGCGCTTTGAATTTTCATGAGATTCCTTTTTGATTAATTGTAAGTTGATAAAATTTTAAATATTTAAAAATTATATTGTATAATTTACAAAATCAAAGCAATTTTTCAATTTAAAATCTAAAAAATTGCTGATTTATAACTAATAGAGAGATATATTATGAAAAACTTATCAAAATATCTGTTTTATTTAGGTTTTCTAAGTCCTTTTGTAGTTATAAGTTGCACTTCGCAAATTCAGTTCATAAAAACTAATCCGCCCAGAGTTGGAAATAATTTGCCTGAAGTTGGAACTAATCCGCCTAGAGTTGAAGATAATTCACCCGAAGTTGAAACTAAACCGCCTAGAGTTGAAGATAATTCACCCGGAGTTGAAAATAAGTTACCCGAAACCGAAACTAATCCGCCCAGAGTTGAAACTACTCCTCCCAAAGTTGAAAATAATTTACCCAAGGTTGAAACTACTCCACCTGAAATTCAAACTAATCCGCCAAAAGTTGGAGATAATAAAGATGACAAAAAACAGCCAGAAAAAATTGATTCATTAAAACCGGGTTCTGAAAAAACAACTGACACGGAAGTTAAAATTAAAGATAAAAATGATTCTGAATCAGATGAACAAAATCAACCTATTTTTGATTTTGTTCAAGTAAATATTAAATCATTCCGAAATTTCCGCCCAGATTTATTATCAGATCTTAAAGAAGATGATTTTAAACCACCAAGCAATCAAGTTTCAAATTATAGCCGCTATTTGCTTAGAAATTGGCAAAATGTTGTTAAAAAAGAAAATAAAAACACCTTTCTTGGACAGAAAAATAATAATTTAAAAGTTTATTTGATTGATAAAATGAATCCAAATTTAGTTGGTAACGTTAACGTTAAACAAAATCATTTTGCTTATTTTAACCGTCCCGCTTTAGGAAATTATTATAATTTACCTTGATTTGGGTTTAATTCTGATAGTCTTGAGCAAAAAAGATTTTCCAATATTTTTACAAGAAACATGCGTTTTGCGACCGGAACAGCCGTTTTATTAAATACAAATTCTGAAAAAGCTGCTTTTCTGACTAATGCTCACGTTATTCACTCGCTAAGAAATAGCAAAATTCCTTTTTGAAAATTAATGAATAAAAAGGTTGGTCAAAACGAACTAAATCCAAAACTAACTAAGTTTTTACAATATTATGATGATTTTAAGATAAAAGAACTAGATAATCGCATTTTATTTCGCCTTTTTGAACAAGAAAAAAAAATAAAAAACGGGGTACCTAACTTACCTTTTAGTTTCCAAAGTAATCCAAAAATTAATCAATATATGGAGGATTTGTATCAAAATTATTTTGAACTGGCTGAATGAGACAACTACGGCTTTGACATTGCAGTTTTTTATTTTAATTACTCAAAATTTATAAGCGATGTTGACAAACTTATAAAATTTTTTAGCGAACACCAACAAAATTTTATAAATTCGAGTTTCTGGCTTCAAAACGGCAAATTCCAAAATTTTGTCAAAGATTTTGCCGAATTTAAAAAATATTGACAAAAAATTTCAAAATTTCCACCACTGAAAATTTCAGACAGGGTTTGAGATGATGGTGATTTTGACTATACAACAAAAATAGGAATGTTTTGGGCAGATAATTTATTTTCAAAAAATGTTTTTAAAGGTATAAATTTCCGCCGAGATGCTAATGACCCTCGTTTAGTTGCCGCTAATTTTTTTGCAACAAATGGACCTGGAGCTTCAGGAAGTGGAATTTTTAATGCAGATGGAAGCCTTGCTTTTATTAATCGTTCAATTTTAACTGTAAATGGCAATGTTCATTCACTTTTTTATGATCAATTCGGGCTTACATCCCACTTAACTTCTGGAATTGCCCTAAGAGCAAGAAATTATAATTTAGTTGAAAGAATTTTGAAACTTTATGCAAAATAAAATTCCTCTTTTTTGAGGTTTAATTCAAATCTGAGTTTCCCGTTTGATGTCAAAAATTCACTTTTTAGTAATCTAAATATGAAAAAAATACCCATAAATCCCGGTTTTTTTACCTAAATTCTTAATTTTTATTATTTTGAAATTAACGCTTTATAAAAAAAAGAAAAAAATGTTTGGTCTAAAATAAAATTATGTTATAATTAACCACACTAAGAATAAATTAATAAATTTTGAAATTAGAATTAAGGGGGAATTAGTTATGTTTTTGCCATAAAAAAATCAGAAAATGCGAATTTTTCCATTATATTTTTAAATATGATGGTATGCCTTAAATTTACCCGTTTATAAATCTACAAATTTAGGGCTTTTGGTTATTGTTCTTTCAAAACTTCATATGTTTTTTTAGGCTCGCTGCAAATAAAAACGAGTTTTCTATTTGCATTGAGTTTAAATAGTAGTTGTATTTTTTATGATTTTTGTTGTTTAGTCCATAAATTGATTTTTCCAGTGTTTTAAAATAGGTAATTAACTTTTGCCAAAAAAAGTTAAAAAAGTGACTAAAACCAGACCTGTTTTAAGATTATCTCACCAAACTGGGAAACTCGGGAAGAGCAAAAATTATAATTTAGTTGAAAGAATTTTGAAAGTTTATGAAAATAAAATTCCCCTTTTTTGAGATTTAATTCAAAAAAGGGGAATTAGTTATTACTATTCTTCTTTTTTATAAAACGGAATAATGTGAATGTGTGTGTGAAAAATTGTTTGTTTTGCATCTTTTTCGTTATTAACTTGAAGTCTAAAACCAGTTGCACCAAGTTGCTTAACTTGCTCTAATGCTAATTTTCTTGCAATTTTTATTAAATAAGTAAGATCTTCATCGGAAATGTGAAATAAATTTCGTGAATATTTTTTAGGCACAACTAAAAAATGACCAGGTGAAACCGGAAACTTGTCAAAAAAAGCGATAACTTGATCATCTTCAAAAATAATTTTTGCTGGTGATTTTTTTGCAATAATATCTAAAAATAATGTTGTATTTTCCATTTTTCCCCTAAAATTTTCTAACAATTAACTAATTTTTACAATTGGATCCTTAGATTCGATTTTATATCCAATTGATTCAAAAAAGTTTTTAGCATCACGGAAAATTCCGCCTTGATCAGCAAGATATAATGAATAAGCTAGTTTTGTTTTTTGTTCTTGGGTATTTCAAGGTGTATTTTCAAGCGAAAAGTAAACTTGTTTTGTGTTATTTTCTTCAACTATTTTATCATATAGAGGAGCTAATTTGTTATAATATTTGACCGATATTTTTGACAAATCAGAACTAACTGCCGCAATTCCGTTATCAATTTTTGGTAAATTTTGACCTTCAGCATTTATTTGAGGATTATAAAGGACTTTATTTTCATCTCAACTAACATCAACATTGTAATAAAATTTTGAAGAATTTATACTAATTTCGACAAGAACACCAACGGCAAATTTATTAGCATCATTATCTTTTGTCGGAATTACGTTCTTAATTTTATATGATACTCCCGGAATCTGCGCAGGAATTTTGATCTCAAAGTCAGAAATTTGGACTTGATCTTTAGTTTTTTTGCGGTCAAAATTTGGACTTAATTCAACAGGATACATTTTTGCTTGATTAATTAAGTTAAAATTCTGGAAATCTTTAGCTGACCAAAGAAGATTTGAAGCTGGATCTAAAAAACCAGACTTAGTTTGACCTTGAATTCTAAGATCGTTAAATTGGAATGATAAATCACCTAAAGAAGCATTTTGACGGTACAAAATTCCAGCGTATCCAAGCAATAATGTTGTATCAATATCGTCATTTTTACCAAGTTTTTCAAATTGTTGCTCTTTGCGAGTTAATCTAGAATTAATATTTTCACTACGTAAAAGTGTGTTAAAAGTATTAGTATCTTTAATTTTTAGTTGTGAAAAAGTACTTATACTATTTGGGTCGCTTGATTCAAATTGCCAAACTTGAACCGGATTTTTTGTTAACATTAAGTGAATTAGAAAAAAATCAGGTGAATTTGGATCAATATTTTGAAAAATTTGCCGTGATGTAAAGGATGTTCTTGTTGAAATACCATCTTTGTAAATTTGAGAATCTTTAATCAAATTTGGCTGATCAAGTTGAGTTAAATAAGCCTTAACTAGCAACATTTTATTTATTTCACGGGCAATTCCGGTTGAAAAATTATTGTATAAAACAATAAAAGCTTGATCATTAAAAGTCTTATTATAACCAGCCTGAGGTGATAAAAGTGCAAAATCACTTGCTGAAATTGCATTAGTACTTTGTAATTGGGCAATTAATTTTAAACTATAAGTTGGATCCAAACTAATTTGGTAGTTTTGGTAAAAATCAAAAGCCGCTTTTGCTTGGGTAAAAAATTGCGAATTTGTATTTGTAAATTCACTAGCAAGTGAATTTGAGCCGGTTTTGAAAATATTTTGGGCTAAAATATTTTCAACAAAGGCATTTTCAACAAAATCCTTAACATCATTTGAACTTAGTTTTCGATCTTCTTCAAACCTTGCGCCCGAATTAACATCAACGGTGCAAGAAACTAAAGCACTAAAAGATGTACCTAAAACTAAGAAAAACGGTAATTTTTTTAAAAATTTGTTTTTTTTGGGGTGATTTTTCACAAATGTTCCTTTCAACTAGCGACTAAATCGAAAAAGACTTTCAAGTTTGTCAATTATCGCCTGGCGCAACTCTTTTGATGGATCGGCTTTCAATTCTCAACGTTCTTTTTGATTATTATATCAAAAATCTGCGCTTAAATCATTTAAAGTTGCATTGGAAATATAATCTTGTAACTTTTGGTTAATATTTAAAACTTGAGAAAGAACGTAAAAATTCAAAAAATTTTCAGAAGATTGTAAAACTGAATTTAAAAAGTTGGTTTTTTCTTGCTCAACTGTTGTTTTTTTTGACTCTAAAAGTTGTTTTTGATAATTTGCATCACGAACTAAAAGCGACTGAATAAAATTATTATTCGAAATATCGGCAAAAAGTTGACTCATGTTTATTGTTGAATTTTGTTTTGAGTCAACTTGATTATTAGCACTTAATTGCAATTGGTGCGAAATTATTTTGTTAAAGTCTTCAAGACTGCTAATTTTATTTAAACTCAAAACTTTCATTCCTTTTGAGTCAAGCACTAATTTCAAATTATCACCTAAATTATAAACTAAATGAGTACGATTATCATTTTCATCTGTGCCAAAAGTTTCTAAAAACGCCCTTCCTGCCTGAGCAAGTTCATTATCAGAAAGCCCTTGAATGTATGAGTGAAGTCGTTGATTCAAACTTCTAATTTCACTAATTGGCTTAGAATTTAGCTCAGAAGGATCAACAAGTAAACTTTGGGCATTTTTAAAGAGCAAATCTTTAAGTTTTTCCATTAAAGTTTTGCTAAAAAGTTTTTGTTTTGGCTCAGCTGAGGTTGAATTTTCTAAAAAAGCAAAAATATAACCAGCTTCATTGTTTGTTAGAGTTTGGCTAAGTGAAGCAATCGGAAGTTGGCCTAAAATTTCAGCACTTTTTTTGTTATTTTCATAATCCAGAGTAGAAAGTAGAATTTTATCTTGATTATTTTGGGTTGGATCAGTAGAATTTCCGCCTTTAAAATTCTCAATTAATTCCAAATTATTGCTAACTTGCTCAGCAAGTGATGATTCAGAACTTGTTTTTAAAACTTTATAAGTTAAAAGTTCTTGGAGAGTTTTTTTATCAACAGTTCATGGTGATTTTGCATCTTTTGCATTTGGTTTTGCATTAATTGAAATTTGCGAAATTTCAAAAAAATTGAAATTTCCAGCCAAAGGTGCTTTTGGATCAAAATAAATTTCGTTAATTATTTTAGTCGGATTTACATATTCCTTAATAAAAGAGTTAGTAATAAAAGCAGAAATTTTAGGATCATTTGATGCTGAGGTTGGATTTGGACTAACAATATTTGGACCAAAGCCGTTTTTGCCAATCTCAATTAAGCCAGCAAATAATTTTTCGCCTTTTTTATAAACTACTTGTCCTTTTTCGTCCTTAATATCATCTTTCAAAATTCGATCTTCAATATCACTTTTAGTAAAATTTTTATTAATTCCCAATTTAAAACGGGCAAAAGCGACATTTTGTGCTGCATTAATTGAAAGAGCTTCAACTGCTTGATCAATATTAACAGCATTATTAAAACGCGGATCTGAATTTAAATACTTATTGAATTCAGTTTCTCAATTATTAAAGCCAAAAGTGGTTTGGTATCTACTACGCTCATCATTAAGAAAATTTCGTTGGGATTGACGTATTTCTTCAAAGGATTGCAATGTAAAGCGGCGGGAATTTCCTTGAGTTTTGTCAGTGTTTGTGTTTTCCCAGGCTGCTTGAAACACTTTGGATGCTTCATATTCTTGATTATATAAAAATTCAATTAAATATTTTTGAGCTTCACGGAGATCATCGCGCTGTTTTGAATTGTCAGATTTAAAAACACTCAATAATTCTTCAACTTTGATATTTTTGTCTGCAATAGGGGACTTAAGAATTACTATATTGGATTTAGGATCGCGGATTTCTAGATTAGTTTTAGAACCACTTGAATAAGACAAAGGAATTCCAACCCCAAGACCAATTACAGTTAAAAAACCGGCAGTCAAAGTAATTGGAATTCAAACTTTTTTAGCTTTAGCTGGCGCTTTTTCTTGTGGTTTTTTTCTTGAATCTGAATTCAAATTGGCAATCTTTTGAAATATATTTTGCTTTTTCATAAATAAATCCTTAATTTGTACTAAAACTCAAAATTATATTATAATTTAGTAATATTAAAAAACATTTTTTCAACTAGAAAAAACACTTATTAAAATATTATATAATTTTAGCATTTTTTATATAATTTTGCTGAAAATATTGCAAATTTGGTTTAAATATGTTCTATAAAATTGCTTTTATCGATCTTGATGGTACCCTTTTAGACATTGGAAAGGGCAAAAATGCCCAAATTTCAGATACAAATTTGCATTCAGTAAGAAAATTATCTAAGGAATGTAAAATTGTAATTTCAACAGGAAGAAAATTTTCAACTGATATTATTAATATTGGCAAAAAAATTTCTGCAAATTTTTATGTCTGTCAAAATGGCGCCGAAATTTATGATCAAAATTTAAATTTAATCTTTGAATCATCCATTAATCAAAAAATTGTAGAACAAATTCTCAATTTTGCAAAAAAATGAAATGTTTCAATTTCATTTGATTCAAAAGTTATTTTTTCGCCATCAAAAAGTTTTTTGTATCTTTTTTCAAAATTTTTTTCAAATCTTGAAGTAAAAGACATTGACAAAATTGTTTTACCAAAAAATGTCAAAAAAATTTTGATTTTTTCACCTAATTTTTTTAAAATAAGTAAATTTAGAAAATTTATTGAAGAATTTTTTTCTGAAAAAATCCAAATTTATACTATTGAAAAGGGATTTGTTATTGAAATTACCGATTTTAATGCCTCAAAAGGTCAAGCCGCCGTTTTTATCTCAAAAGTTGCCAATATCTCACTAAATTATTCATTTCATATTGGCGATTCTGAAAACGACATTTCAACAAAAAATGTTGTCAACACCTTAATTTTGATGAAAAATTCGCCTAGAAAACTAAAAAAACACGCTCATATTGTCGGCTATAAAAGGAAATTCGGAGTAGCTAAAGCCCTTGAAAATTTCATTTTCAACCCAAAATCTATTGCTATAGTTGGGTTTTACGCAAGTGGAAAAACAACTTTTTTGAAAGCAGTTGAAAAATTTGGTTATTCTGTTTTGTATACAGATGAATTTTATTTTAAATGTTTTTTAGAAAATAACCCTTGTTTTGAAATAGTTAAAAAGTTTAAACCTGATTTTATTCATAATAACATCCTTGATAAAAATAAACTTCGTGATTTTATGGTTGAAAACCAGCAAAATCGTGACTTTATTGAACAGAAAATCTATCCAATTTTAGAAGAACATTTAAAAACCAATTATTACCATTTTGTTGAAATACCTAATTTATGGACAAAAAATGCCGATTTTCAGGCGTTTTTTTGAAAAACTGTCTGAATTAGCGCTTCGAGGAAACAACTACTTTTAAACATTAAATCCAAAAAGGTCAAAAAAGAAGTTTGAGAAAAAAACCAGGCATTAAATGGCAATAAAATAAAATTTTATAATGTCAAAATCTCAAATTCAAGGTGAAAAAGGCCATCATTTTTCCCAAAATTTTTCACCAAAATTTTTAAATAGGGCTACAATTTCACTTTGCTATGCATTCCTGTTATGTAATTTCAAATTCTAATATTGATCAAAATGATTTAAATAATTTGTTATATTTTTATTTTCCCGTTGTTAAATTTCAAGGTTATCTTTTGTTCCAATATTTTTTAACTATCAAAAACGCAAATGAGCCAATTAACTTTGATTTTTTGGACAAAATTTACAGTATTAACCTTGATAATTTTAATAAAACTCGTGAAATTTTGGAATGTTTAAATTTAATTCAAACCTTTTATGATTCTCAAGAAGAAAAGTATTTCATTGAAATAAAAAAACCTTTAAATTCAGAGCAAATCGACAAAAATCCTTATTTAAAACCACTAATCACTGAAAAAATTACTGATAAAAGATACTTGAGTTTGATTTCAAAATTTAAAAATAATTTTGAAAAATTTGACTCTAGACAAATTAAGACTGACAATTTCCATAATCTTTCAAAAAAATTTTATGAAATTTTTGGACAGAATAACCAAAACATTTCAACTATTTTTAATTGTGTTAAAAATACTGACAACAATGAAGCAAAAAAAGAACTAAACTTTGAAAAATACCACTTGTTTTTAACTGGATATTCAATGAAACCTCGACTTCGAAATTCATTATTAAAATATGTCGAAGAAAAAAGTTTTTCTAATTGAGCGATTAATAATGTTATTGAATATTGTTTTAAAGTTGGCAATCAAGTGAAATTTAATTATATTAAAAAGATTCTTGATAGTTTGTGAGATGATCAAATTATTAGTGGCGCAGATGTTGAACTTGAACTTGAAGAGATTTTTAGAACAAAAATAAAAAATAAAAATAAATCTGAAAGTGCAAAAACTAAAAAAATAGTCGAGCTTGAGTCAAGCACTAAAAAAATCTCTAAGCCAAAAAGTCCTAAAAAATCAAAAGTTGAAACACCTGAAATGATAAATGCAATTTCCTGATTTATTGATGAAAATGAAATTAATTAAAAACTAAGTAAAATATGACAGAAATTCACCCAAAAACTAAAAAAATAACTAGCAGCAATTCCAACAACAAAGAAATACCAAAATCACTTATTAATGTTTTAGAAAAAATTTTAAATAATACTGATCAAAACAGTCCTAAAAATAATAAAGTTGCTAAAAATGATAAAAATAGCCTTAAAAATAGTCAAATATTAGAAAATTTAGATAATAAATTTTTAGACTTAGATTATGAATCGGCTCTTAAAAATCCAAAATTTGCCAGTTGAATTAAACAACTCAAAATTGATAAAAATGAGTATTACGATAATTTAGACTTGTTTTGGCGAGCAACCGAGTGGGAAAAGCTTCCTAATTACAAATTTGAAATAATAAGGGAACCTCAAACAAGAAAGCTTAAAGAAAAATGTGTTTTTCTCTGATCAGAAGATAATAAAAAATGAGCTGAATTTTTACTTTTGCCAGAAATAAGTTTTCCTAAATTTAAAGATTTTTTCAAAATTATGGAACAACTTAATGTTGGAAAATTCGGACAAATTTTACCTTTATTAGAAAAATTTAAAATTTATTTAAATAAAAACAAAATGAGCGAAAGTTTGGTTTACTGAACTAATTGAGATAGTGTTTCACAAACCTTACTTTTGAAATCTTTTACAGTTTTTTTTGCACTTCGGAAAATTAATGTTGGCTATTTTAACTTGTCTGAAATTTGCCAATTTATTACCGAAAACAAGGCAAAATTAACGAAAAAATTAAAAAATGTTGATGTTCTAATTGTTGAATTAGATATAATTAGTAATTTTACAACTTGATTTTTGGCTGAATTAGAAAAAGTTATTGCCGAAAGAATAATCACAAATAAACTTACAATTATAAGTTTTGATTCTGATTTTTATAATAAAAGTGGTAATCAAAAAATTGCCAGTCTTATTAAACACCACGGAATAAACGGCTTTGACTGACTAAATGAAAATAATTAATTGTTTTTTTAATTTTGTATAAAATATTTAAAATTTGACTAAAAATAGATATTAAATATTTTTTCCCATGAGTTTGCCAGTGTGATGACAAAAATTGACTTTTTAGTGAATATAAACACGCAAAAAATACCCGTAAATACGTGTTTTTTGCGTTAAAATCTTAATTTTTATTATTTTAAATTTAACCCCTTGTAAAAAAAAAAAAAAAATGCTTTGTCAAAAATAAAGTTGTGTTATAATTAGCATCACTTAAGAATAGTTAATAAATTTAGAAATCAGAATTAAGGGGTAATTACTTATGTTTTTGCCATAAAAAAATCAGAAAATGTGAATTATCCATTATATTTTTAAATATGATGGAATGCCT
>NZ_JAWPGQ010000021.1:0-12118 GCF_033343935.1 Mesomycoplasma ovipneumoniae
ATTCGCACTATCTAATTTTTTTATGGCAAAAACATAACTAATTCCCCCTTAATTCAACATCAAAATTTATTAATTTATTCTTAATTGATCTAATTATACCTTAATTTTTTCTTAGACCAAGCATTTTTTTTTTTTTTTTGCAGAATATTAAATAAAATCGGCATAAGACAAAAAAGCTATAAATTCATAAAACAAAATTTATTTACAGTTTTTTTAGATATATTAATTTATTAGTTTATAATTCTAAGCGTAACATTAATTTTTTTAAAGGAAAATAATAAAGAATGATACCAACCTATAAAACTAAAAAATTTATTGATGAAATTAAATTTTTTAATAAAAAAGTTCTTTTACGTGTTGATTTTAATGTTCCAATTCTTGAAGGGAAAATTACTTCAACAAAAAGAATTACCGCGAGTTTAAAAACCATTGAGAAAATTGTTGCTGATGGTGGTAAACTTATAATTTTATCACACCTTGGTAGGGTTAAAACCCCTGAAGATTTGAAAAAAAAGTCACTACGAATTGTTGCCGAAGAATTAGCTAAAATTTCACAAAAAGAAGTCAAATTTGTTGCTCAAAACCGAGGCAAAGAAGTTGAAGAAGCAATTGATCAACTTGAAAACGGACAAATTTTAGTGCTTGAAAACACAAGATTCCAAGATCTTGAAAACAAAGCTGAATCAAAAAATAATCCAGAACTTGGAAAATACTGAGCTTCATTAGGTGATGTTTTTATAAATGACGCCTTTGGAACACTTCACCGCGCTCATGCATCTAATGTCGGAATTGCAACTCACATCAAAGAGTCAGCAATCGGTTATCTTGTAAAAGAAGAACTTGATGCACTATCAAAAATTGTTTTTGAACCACAAAAACCTTTTTATGCAATTATTGGTGGTGCAAAAATTTCTGACAAAATCGGGATAATTTCAACTCTACTTGAAAAAGCTGACAAAGTTTTAATTGGTGGAGGAATGGGCTATACATTCAAAAAAGCCCTTGGATACAAAATTGGAAAGTCAATTGTTGAAGAAGACAAAATTGAATTAGCCCTAAGTTTGGTTAAAAAGTACAATGATAAATTAATTTTACCGCTTGATGCTGCTTTGTCTGATAAATTTGAAGATGTAGCCCCAGTTTATAACGAAAAAAATCCACTTGAAATTCCAGATGACCTTGAAGGTTTAGATATTGGTCCAATGACTATTAAATTATTTGAATCACATTTAAAAGATGCAAAAACTATTTTGTGAAATGGAACTCTTGGTGTTGCTGAGTTTTCTAATTTTGCCATCGGAACTCGTGAAATTGCAAAAGTAATTTCAAAACTTGAAAATTGCTACAGTGTAATTGGTGGTGGTGATTCAGTTGCTGCGATTGAAGCTGAAAAATTAGGTGATGCTTTTAGTCATGTTTCAACTGGTGGTGGTGCTTCAATTAGTTTTATTGAAAAAGGCGATCTAATCGGCCTAGGCCCAATTCAGGAAAAAGCCTAAGAATTTATAGTATTTTTTTAATTTTCTCACTTAACAAGTCCTGTTTTTTAAAATCAAAAAAGCAGGACTTGTTCATTTTTTATTTTATAAGTAAAGTAGATTAATTTTTATGAAAAGTGTTTTCTTTGACGAAAAAATTGTTGAATCTCTAACTAAAACTGAAAAAATTATCATTAAATTAGCGGAGGAAAATCCACAATTTTTCTATCAGTCCAATCTAAAATCATTAGCAAATAAAACCCAATCTTCAATAACACTCATTTCAAATTTAGCAAAAAAGTTAAGCTTTTCTAGCTTTAAAGAAATGCAGTTTCATGTTTATTATTTATTCCTTAATTCAGCACAAATTTCAAATAAAGTCAAAAATCAGCAAAAAACCGATAAAAACAAGCTAATTATTGAGCAACTCTATAAATATTATCATAATTCATTAGTTCAAACATTAGAACTTGTTGATCTTGAAAAAATCCAAGATTTTGCCCGTAAAATTATCGAAAGCAAAAAAATTTTTATTTATGGAGCTGGTTCTTCTTCAATTGGAGCCAGCGAACTAGCGATTAATTTACAAAAATTAGGGTTAAATTCAGTTAGTTTTCGTGATTTTCATAATTTTTTATTAGTTAGCGTTCAATCTCAAGCGCTAAAAATTTTGTTTTCAAAATCTTGCAAAACAAAAGAAATTAATTTTGTTATTAAAAAGTTTATTGAAAATAACGACAATTTTATTGTTATAACAGCAAAAAAACAAATCGATATTCCCAAAAAAAATTTAATTTTTTACCGGACACTTGAACAAAAGAACCGGTTTATTTCGATCTCATCGAAAATTAACCAACAATTTATTTCTGATGTTATTTTTTTCAGTGTTGCTAATTTAATTTCTGAGCAATACGAAGAAAATTACAAGAAAAACCTTGAAATTCTCAAAGAATGAAACGAGTAATTGAAAAACATTCATAAAAAACTTCAAATTTGTAAAAATTTTTTTATTTTTCTTTTGTTTTTAATTAAATAATGGATTATTTAAGTATATAAAATTAAAAGAAAGGAAGGTTTTTATGAGTATTTTTTCAAAAGATTTTATTTTTTTAGATCAAGATCTTAATTCAAAAGAAGAAGTTTTTGAATTTATTGCTCAAAAAGCAGTCAATCTTGGAATTGGAACTGAAAAAAATAAAATCTTTGACGATCTTTTTGCTCGTGAAAATGAAATCTCTACCGGACTTGAGTCAAATTTTGCAATCCCTCATGCTCAAAGTAGCGCTGTTACAAAGCCAGCGCTGCTGTTTTTAAGTCTAAAATCTGGACTTGATTGGCAAAATTTTGATGACTCTAAGGCAAAATTTATTTTTTGTATTTTGCTGCCAAAGTCTGGTTTTGAACAAAATCAAGTCGAACTTTTGGCAAAAGTTGCACGAATTATTCTTAATCCCGAAATTAAAGAAATAATTTTATCAAAAGATGAAAATGTTATTTTTGATAACATTTCAAAGTTTATTTTTGAAAAAGACCAGGTGGAAAATCACGAGACAAATTCCCAAAAAATTCCCATAAATGCAAAAAAAGTTGTTGGAATCACATCTTGTACCGTTGGAATTGCTCACACTTATTTAGCAGCTGAAAAATTAGAAATGGGACTAAAACAAAATGGCTATGTTCCTAAAATTGAAACTCGAGGGTCAGTTGGCCCTAAAAATGTTTTAACAAAAGAAGATATTGAAGAGGCCGAATTTGTCATAGTTGCCAGTGATCTTGAAATTGACAGCTCAATTTTTGACCAAAAAAAGGTCTATTTTACAAGCACTAAAGCCGCAATTCATGAAACTGAAGATGTAATTCAAAAAGCAAAAAAAGCACCAATTTTACATAATAAACAAAAAAAACAAACACAAAATCAGGAAAATCGAACTAGCATTGTTAAACATATTATCACCGGAATTTCATACATGATTCCTTATGTTGTCTTTGGTGGAATTATGATCGCCCTTTCGCTAGGAATTGGAAAAGCAATTTATGGTAATGCTGAGGCAGCTCCAAAAGGTGATTTTCTCTGATGAATGCTCGAAATTGGGGTAATTGCCTTTAAATTAATGATCGGTGTTTTAGGTGGATACATTGCCTACTCAATTGCCGGACGGGCCGCACTTGCTCCAGGATTTATTGTTGCAACTGTCGGTAATACGAACGATTTATTTTATGGAATTGGTGGGATTTCTGTTCAAACACCGATGGGATTTATTGGCGCAGTAATTTTTGGAATTCTTGTTGGTTACAGTGTTAAATACATTAACTCACTAAAAATCCAAAAATCTTTAAGTGCAATTTTACCAATTTTTGTAATTCCAATTGGAGTCAGTCTATTTTGATCTTTAATCGTAATTTTCTTAATTGGGGCTCCTATTGGTTGAGTGCTTGACAAATTAATCGCTGGATTAAAGCATGTTTTTGAAAACAAAGACGGAATTGGGATTGGTATTGCTTTTCTTTTAGGTCTTTTACTTGGTGGAATGGCCGGATTTGACATGGGTGGCCCAGTAAATAAGGTTGCTTTTTTAACTTCAACCGCTCTTGTTTCAACTCAAGTTTATGAACCAATGGGAATGATGGCAGCAGCAATACCGGTTGCACCAATTGGAATGGGAATTACAACCTTAATTTGACGTAGAAAATTTACAAAAGAAGAAAAATCGCTCGGACTTTCAGCAATAATAATGGGATTTATTGGAATTTCTGAAGGTGCCATTCCTTTTGCAATCGCTGATCCAAAACGAGTAATTAGTGCTAATGTTATTGGTTCAGCAGTTGCTGGTGGACTTGCTGGACTTCTTGCTGTTACAAATCAAGCCGGACACGGGGGACCAATTGTTGCAATTCTTGGTGCTGTTGGTTCAATAAAACACGGAATTGGTCTTGGAATTGCCTTTTTCTTTTTGTCAGTTATTGTCGGAAGTTTTACTACCGCACTAATTTATGGACTTTGAAAGGATCGTAACTTTAATATTTTTGCAAACTTTACACGAAAAAATCACAAAAAAGGAGCTAAGTAATGAAAATTAAGAAAATAGATAATAAAAAACTGTTTTATATTGTGATTTTTTTGGCCTTAGCTGTCCTTATTTTTGGAATTATCCTTATTAGTTTAAATATTACCGAACACCAAGAATTTATTAACGCAACAATTGCCAAAAAAGAAGCGGTACCAAGTCAAGGTTTTGTTTATGGCGTATTTTTACTAGTTATGGGAATTTTAGGACTTATTTTATCAGCATTTATCGGTAATGATGTTTTTAACAAAAAAATTAGGTCAATCTAACTAAATGAAAGATTATTTTGTTTTTGTTGAACCATACCAAAAAAATACTTTATGAGCTGGTCAAAATTTACAAAATCAGCTAAAATCTAGCCAAAAAATTGGCGAACTCTGACTAATTTCAGCGCAAAAACACGGTCTTTCCCGTGTCAGTGGGCAAAATTTAAACGATTTTTTCGCCCAGAACCGCCAATTTTTTAGCTTTTATCCACACAAAACTTACCCAAATCTTCATAAAATTATTGATGCCGGCCAAAAACTGAGTCTCCAAGTTCATCCTGATAATAAATTAGCAAAAAAATTAAATTCTTTTGGCAAAGATGAGGCTTGACTTGTGCTAAACAAAGGCGATGATCCTTTTATAATTGGTGCAAAATCAAATGATTTTGCTGAGAATATTACAGAAATTAATAACCAAAATATCGACAAATACTGTAATTTTTCTGATCTTGAAAAAAATGATTTCGCCTATATTAGCGCCGGACTTATCCATTCTATTCCTCAAGGCGCCCTTGTTTATGAAATTCAGCAAAATTCAGACTTAACTTTTCGAATTTTTGACTTTGATCGACTTGACACTAATGGACAAAAAAGAGAACTTCATTTTGAACTTGCAAAGGTCGCAATAAAACCAAAATTAAGTCCAAAAATTATTCATGACAACAATAAAAATCAACAATCGCTAGTTAAAAATAAATTTTTTAACCTTGAAAAAGTAAAAATTAGCCAAAAATTTTTACTTTTTCCCCAAAATGATGTTTTTTGGTATGAAATTATAATAATTTCTGGTCAAGGAAAAATTAATGATGCTCCTTTTAAGCCATTTGATGCCATATTAATATCAGGTCAAATTGAAAAACCGATTGAATTTCAAGCAGAAAATGCACTAATTTTAATAAACAAAATAATTTAATTTTCCTTGTTTTCCCCGAATTTCCCAGTTTAATGAGATAATCTTAAAAAGTGTCCGATTTTTGGGCACTTTTTTAATTTTTTTGGCAAAAGTTAATTACCCATTTTAAAAACACTGGCAAAAATCAATTTACGGATAAAACAACAAAAATCATAAAAAATACAACTACTATTTAAACTCAATGCAAATAGAAAACTCGTTTTTACTTACATTGAGCCTAAAAAAATATATGAAGTTTTGAAAGAGCCATAATTAAAAGCAATAAATTTGTAGATTTCTAAACGGTCAAATTTATGCCATTCCATCATATTTAAAAATATAATGGAAAATTCACATTTTCTGATTTTTTTAAGACAAAACATAATTAATTCCCCCTTAATTCAATTTCAAAATTTATTAATTATTCTTAAGTGAGTTTTATTATAACATAATTTTATTTTAAACCAAGCATTTTTTTTTTTTTTTGCAAAAGCTTAATTTGAAAATATCAAAAATTAAGATTTTAAGCAAAAATACCCGTAAATCAGGGCATTTTTTCATATTTGTATTCAATAAAAAGTGAATTTTTGCCACCAAACTGCCAAACCTAGGATTTAATTTTCCTTGTTTTTTTCAAAATAAAAACCGCTAAAAGCGGTTTTTATTTTGAAAAACTTTGAAATTTTACTCAATTGCTTGAAAAGTATCTCTACTATTTTCAACATGTTCTGGTTTAAAAACAATTTTTTCTGAACCATCATCTTTTCAGAAAATAAATGTGTAAAATTTACCTTTTTCTAGTTTTTGATCTTGCTCATCTCATCGAAAAACTAAAGGAAATTCAATATTATCACCTTCAATTGCGGTTGTACGAGCGACCTTAACTTTTAAAGGATCAACTAAAGTATTGTCATTTAATGATTTTACCTCACTAGCATAGGCACTTCATGTTCCTGTAACCCCTTTTACCGGCGAGTGATGCAATTGGAAACGGAAAACACCTTCACTATTTAGTCTATTTTCACTTCTTGCAGCTGGAAATAATAAGGTTCGAGTTTTGACATTATCTTTTTTTGGAATATTAAATGGAGTAGAATGAAAGTCGATTGTTTGGTTAGTTTTTCTAGTTGTTGTTGTTTGAGTGTCCATTTTTACGGGTTTATTTTTGTCTTCTTGACTAGATTGGGAACCTTTTTTAGTTTCAGGAGCTGTTTGGGTATTGTGTTGGCATGATAAGACAATAAAAACTGGCAGCACAGAAGCGATTGGAAGAAGCCTTAATTTTGCAATTTTTTTTATATTTTTGAACATTTTTTTCCTTTTTTGGTATGTTTTCTATTTTTTTTCTTTGAAAAACAAAGAATTTAAATAAAGCAATAAGATTTTACAGACGCTTTAATTTAAATTTAAATTACAATATTATACTATTAATTTTTAAATTTTTAATGCTAAAGTGCAAAAAAATTTTATAATTTTGGATTTTAAAAATTTAGATGTATATTTTATTGTAAAATCAAAGGAAAAGTGCAATAATTACTAATAAATTACTAGAAAAAATTGATAAAAATGGTAAAATCAAAACAATAGATAAAAAAACTAGCTGTCTGAATTTTTCACTAAATTAGCCACTTTTTAGCTATTTTTATTCAGAAATAACTAAAAAGTGGAGAAAAAAAGAGTATTTTTATAATAATTCCTTTTAAAATTGAACCAAGGAGTAAAAATGAAAATAATAAATGATTATTTTAAATTTGAAGACTATAAAAACAAGGCAAAAGAAGAATTTCGGCCTAAATTAGACGACATTATCAAGAAAAAGCATTCAAAGACTCTTGAAAAACTTGCTGGAATACAAAGTGTGGCAAAAACACTTAATATTGTCTCGTCAATTTCATTCGTTTTAACTGTGATTGCTATGTTTGTTGCTGTCAATTACGAGCTAGGAATTGGTGGTATCATTTTAGCAGTTATTCCGGGAATAGTTGCAATTGCTTCTACTTTTTATTTAGGAGTCAAAAAAAGGGAAATTAGGAAAATCACCGATGAAGTTTCAAAAGATGTCCTAGATAGTTTTCAGCCAGAAGTTGCTTACAAAGCTGCATATTCAATTTTAGATAAAGGAATGGATTATTTAGGTTTCAATCACCAAGCTAGCAACATTCTAATTTCAAAAAATGAAATTAGCAGATTTACTCCTGTAGAAATCATTGGATCATCAAAGGCTAAAATTAGTGAAGTTAGACCTCTGAAAAAATTATTAATTGATGAAAAATTCCATGTTAGTTTTACAAATGTCCGCTGACAATGAAAAGAATGAAGAAATAAAGAAACTGTGACAAGGGAAAGTTTTACTGGAATTTTAAAGATTGATACTTCAATTTTAGGCGAAAAGGCATTTGATTTTAAACTTTTAAAACCAAGGAGCTGATTTTCTCAAAAAGACAAAATCAAACTTGAAAACGAGGAATTTAACGAGGTTTTTAATCCAGAATCAAATGACAGATTTAAAATCAGAAAAATGTATACGCCGCTTGCAATGGAACTTTCACTAAAAAGATATTTTGACCGTGATGGCGTTAAGGTTACAGATGTTACCATTGAATCTTCAGGAAATGCGATCTATTTTACTTACAAATGTGACTGAAATTTTATGTATGTTGATTTTCCAACACACATAAAAACGGCGGACGACTTTATTAATCACATTTTCAAAGATTTTTTGCTTGACACTTACAGTTTATATTATCTTTTGTGTCTTATTTACGTTACTTTGTATTTGGATTAGTTAAAAATATGATGTTTTTGAAAAAAATATGGTATAATTTATAAATTAATTAATATTTAAAGGAAAAAAATGTCAAATTTATATAACCCTAAAAATGCTGGAAATATCGAAGGATTTGAACCTCGAATTGATAATGACTCCAAAAAACCGACTGTTTCAACAGCGGCTAAAGTTGCATTTTGAACTTTGGGGACTTTGTTTTTATTTATTGGTCCAATTTATTACATTTCGCAAAAAAATAATTTTATGCGTCAACAAAATTTAATCAATGAATCAGCTGGTACAATTGAGGTTCAACTTGAGCAACGTAGTGCAACTTTATTGAAATTAGCTGACCAAGTTCGTTCATATCGTGAATATGAAAAATCAATTTTAAGCGATATTACAAGATTACGAAGTTTAAAATCAAACATAGAAAATGCTCAAGAAATTGAAAATTTAAACAATTCATTATTTGGTAGACTAATTGCAGTAAGTGAAAATTACCCTGAATTGCAAGCATCAAAAATTTATCAAGAATTAATTGAGCAAACTTCCTATTTAGAAAGAGAATTGGCGGCTGCAAGACGACTTTATAATAGCAATGTTAATTCTTTTAACACCGAAATTTTTGTCTTTCCTTCTTCGATTGTTGCATCTTCCATGAATTTAACAACCTATCCAATGTTTAGCACAAGCAACCAAAATCGTCAAGATGTATCATTCAAAGATTTTTAATTTTTTATTAAAAATCAACCACTGCAAAAAAGCATCCTAAAAACAGACATAATTTCTCAATTAATTTACAATTCAAACAATATAAAATTTAAAAAAACACACTTTTAGACAAATAATATCCTTTTAAATCTAAGAAATATTTGCTTAAATTAATTCTTCAGATTTTTTGAGATTATTTGTCTTATTTTTTATATTAATTTTAATTAGATTAGTTCACTAATTTTGGTTAGCCAAACTAATAATAAACTAGATTTTAAAAGTCTAAAAAACTTTGACTTTATAGGCGAAAAACAAAAAACCTTGTAATTTATAGCATTTTTTAGCTGTTTTTATTTAAAAATAACTAAAAAACCGGACTAAAAAAGAGTATTTTTATGATAATTCCTTTTAAAATCGCCCAAGGAGTAAAAATGAAAATAATAAGTGATTATTTTAAATTTGAAGACTATAAAAACAAGGCAAAAGAGGAATTTCTTCCCAAATTAGATGAAATTGTCAAGAAAAAAATTCAAGCTCACTTCAAAAAATTGCTGTATTACAAAAAGATACAAAAAAACTTATCATTATTTTTTTAATTTCATTATTTTTAACTTTTATTATTGTTCTTAGTATTTCCTTGGCCGAAGTTGCATATATTACCTTAATTTTTGCAATTATTCCGGGAATAATTGCTTTTTTCTCTGCTTTTTACTTTTGAATGAAAAAGAAGGAAATTTGGTCAATCACAAATGAAATTTCAAAAGACGTCATAGTTAATTTTAAACCAGAAGATGCTTATAAAACAGCCTTTTCAATTTTAGACAAAGGAATGGATTATTTAGGTTTTTATGACCAACTAAACAACAATTTTCTAATTTCAGGAAATGAAGTTAGAAATTTTACTCCTGCAGGAACTATTGGCTCAGCAGATGCTTGAATTAGCGAAGTTAGACCTGTCAAACAATTATTAATTGATAAAAAATTCCATGTTGCCTTTACAAATGTCCACTGAGAATGAGAAGAAAAAATAGAAGACGAAGATGGAAAAGTTAAAACTGTGATAAGGCATAGTTATACTGGATTTTTAAAAATTGATACTTCAATTTTGGGCGAAAAGGTATTTGATTTTAAACTTTTAAAAGCAGGCGGCTGGCCTTTTCAAAGAGATAAAGTCAAACTTGAAAACCAATTATTTAACAAAGTTTTTAGACCAGTATCAAATGATAAATTGAAAATCAGAAAAATGTATACACCGCTTGCAATGGAACTTTCGCTAAAAAGATATTTTGACCGTAATGGTGTTAAAGTTTCCGATATTTCCATTCAATCTTTTCAAAATGCTATCTATTTTACTTACAGCTGCAACTGAAATTTTATGTATTTTAATTTTCCTAGGTCAATAAAAAGCCCTGATCATTTTATTAATCGAATTTTCAACGATTTTTTGACTGACACTTACAGTTTGTATTATCTTTTGTCTCTTATTTACGCTACTTTGTATTTAGATTAGTTAAAAACATAATATTTTCAAAAAAACCCTGTAATTTATAGCACTTTTTAGCTATTTTTATTGAAAAATAACTAAAAAGTAGAAAAAAAGAGTATTTTTATAATAATTCCTTTTAAAATTGAATCAAGGAGTAAAAATGAAAATAATAAATGATTATTTTAAATTTGAAGACTATAAAAGCAAGGCAAAAGAGGAATTTCGGCCTAAATTAGACGAAATTATCAAGAAAAAACATTTAAAGACTCTTGAAAAACTTGCTGGAATACAAAGAGTGGCAAAAAAACTTGAAATTGTCTCGTTAATTTCATACATTTTTATTTCGGCTGGTATTTATGTTGCTATCAAATACGAGCTAGGGATTGGTGGCATCATTTTTGCAGTTATTTCCGGAATAATTGCAATTGCTTCTACTTTTTACTTAGGAATCAAAAAAAGGGAAATTAGGAAAATCACCAATGAAGTTTCAAAAGATGTCATAGATAGTTTTAAGCCAGAAGTTGCTTACAAAGCTGCCTTTTCAATTTTAGATAAAGGAATGGATTATTTAGGTTTTAATGACCAACCTAGCAACAACATTCAAATTTCAAAAAATGAAATTAGCAATCTTACTCCTGTTCAAATCATTGGCTCATCAAAGGCTTGAATTAGTGAAGTTAGACCTCTGAAAGAATTATTAATTGATGAAAAATTCCGTGTTAGTTTTACAAATGTACGCTGACAATGAGAAGAAAGAAGAAAAAAAGAAACTGTGACAAAGAAAAGTTTTACTGGAATTTTAAAAATTGATACTTCAATTTTAGGTGAAAAGGCATTTGATTTTAAGCTTTTAAAACCAAATGGCTGACTTTCTCAAAAAGAGAAAATCCAACTTGAAAACGAAGAATTTAACAAGGTTTTTAATCCACAATCTAGTGACAGATTGAAAATCCGAAAAATGTATACACCGCTTGCAATGGAACTTTCACTAAAAAGATATTCTGACCGTAATGGCGTTAAAGTTTTGGATGTTACCATTGAATCTTCAGGAAACGCGATCTATTTTACTTACAAATGCGACTGAAATTTTATGTATCTTGATTTTCCAACATCAATAAAAACCTCTGATGACTTTATTAATCACATTTTCAACGATTTTTTACTTGACACATACAGTTTGTATTATCTTTTGTGTCTTATTTATGTTACTTTGTATTTGGATTAGTTAAAAACATAATATTCTCAAAAAACCTTGTAATTTATAGCATTTTTCAATTTTCTTAATCGATTTTTAATTTAAAATATCATTAAAAAATCGATTAAAAAGGTTAAAGCAGACAAATTTTTTTCCGTTTTTCTAGTCAGATTTATATTTTGCAAAATTTTGAAAAAAAATAACAAAAATCATAAAAAATACAACTACTATTTAAACTCAATGCAAATAGAAAAC
>NZ_JAWPGQ010000022.1:0-11474 GCF_033343935.1 Mesomycoplasma ovipneumoniae
TAAGTAAAAACGAGTTTTTTATTTGCATTGAGTTTAAATAGTAGTTGTATTTTTTTTGTGATTTTTGTTGTTTTATCATAAATTGATTTTTGCCAGTGTTTTAACTAAAAAAGCTAGTTTAAAAATTTCATAATTTTGCTTTTTAAGTTAAAAAACCACGAAAAACCAGACACTTTTTAAGATTATCTCATCAAACTGTGAAACTTGGAAGGGTTACCGATTGAGACTGAAACGCCCCAAAAAATCCTTAAAAATTTTTTGGACAAAAAGTTTTGTTTTTTTAAAAAATCATTTATAATATTTTCTAAATCTATCTAAAAACAAAATTAGCTAAAATTTAAATTCAAAATTTGCCTAATTTTGTTTTTTTGTTTTTAGGAGGTTAAAATGCAAATTTTTTATGTCTCAAAGCGCAAAAAATATCTAATAGGAGCAGCAGCAAGTGCTATTGCCGTTAGCTTTTCCTTTGCATTAAATGAAGTAGTAAATAATTTTAACTGAGAATCTCCTTTGGTTGCTTATTCGCCAGAAGCGCCATCAATAATTCTTAAAAATATCCCAAATGATACCGCTTTTAATTCACCAGTTACAAATTCTAAATTTATACCAGTCCAAAAACCAGAACCTAAAAAAATTGAATCAGATACCCCAGTAGTCCAGCCGCAAAAAGTTGAAAAAATCCCGCCAAAAGTTGAAATTCCAAAACAAGTTAAAAAAATTGCTATTGCCACTCCTAAGCCTCAACCTGCTCCAAAAATAACAAGAAGAGTAATTAGTCGAGTTGAGTCAACCGTCCCAATTCCAGCTCCAAGTGTTTCAAGAACCGCAAGTTCACCAGTTCATAGCACAGCAACCGCTACCCAAAGAGTCCAAACCTCGCCAAGACAATCCCAATCAGTTAATGTTTCACCCGGAGCACTTGAGCAAGCAAAAGCCAACTGGCGTTTAGGTCTAGCTGCTTCAACACGAAGAACTGAAGCAAATATTGCCGCACGAGTAACTGAAATTGCCGAACTAGAACGCCAGTTAAAGCATGAATTTAAGCGTTATTACCCTAATGGTACCGATGAACAAAAAAAAGTATTTGAAGAAAGTCTAAGATACCAAATTTGAGTAGCAAATAATTACAAAACTAGAGAAGATAATTACTTAAAATTTTTAAAACAGCAAGCAATAGAAGGCCCAAAATTTTCTGAGATTGATTACAAATCAATTGAGCGAGGAATGACTGTTGATCCTAATGACCATCACGCCTGAATTTTTGTAAATCCTGATGACAATCCAATTACAGGAAAAAATGGACTTTATCGTCAACGAAACCAAAATCGTCTTTTAAGTAATGAAGGTTGAGTTCAACGTAATCCACACGGAATTGCTAATCAAAACTATGAGGGTTGAGACAAAGCCGATATTTCTTCTAATAGTGAATGAAAAACCGAAATTGACAAAGTTGCCGGTTCAGGTTCTGGATCAATAAAAGTTTACCAATATACTCAAAATGCCCAAAATAAACATAAAGCTGTAAAGTCCCAAATTATTGCTGTTTCAATTGATGCAAATGACAAAAATGCTTTTGAAAAATTCCAAGATTTTCTAAAATCAAATGTCGGTAACAAAATTGATGCTGTTGTTCTTAAAAATGTCGGCACAAAAAATAAAGACCAAAATATCGATAAAATTTTGCAAGCCTTACCAAATAATGTCCAAAAACTAACACTGTTTTTAGATGACCAAAAAGCAATAAATGGTCTGTCAGCACTTCGAGGCAAAAAACTTAAAGAATTAGAACTCTATTCTAACGAAAAAGCAATCGCTGATAACTGAGCAATTAATCCAAATGCCGTTGCTAATGTTGATTTTATTAGTTTTGATTATAATAATGCTGCTGACTTTCATAAAAACACACCTGATGAACAAATTCCTGGATCAATTTTATTTGACACACTCCGTTGGGATAAAGGAGATGATGCAACTAAAATCACCGAAGGTTTAAAGTTAGCTTTTGGATCCAAAATTTATCAACGTCCATTTCAAGGTCGCCATGGCGGCAAAGGTGGCTATCCTCCAAAACTAGATTTTTCTGAAACAAATATTAAAACAATTAAAAACCTTAAATTTGACGAAATTGACCGAATTTTTAATGATAACATTAAAAACTGAAAAGAAGATAAATATGCATCTCAAGATTATGAAGGCTTTAAAAAGCTAAGATTTACTGATATTTATTTTGCCGCCGATATTAATTCTGGATCTAGCACTAATCCAGGTCCAACTTTTTCAGCTAATGTTTCAGACTTTGAAGGCTCAAAATATACCGACAAATTAAGTGGAATTTCTGAGCGTTATGACAGTCCTACTGGGCGAATTTATTTTCGTGATCAAACTGGCCAAAATCAGCAAAATGTTACATTTAATATAAGCGGAAATCCTAGTGAAGATGCAAAAGAACAACTCAAAGCCTTTGTTGAAGCAGTAAATAACGCTTATCCTTTTAGTAAAATTGTTGTCGATTCTGAACAAATTAAACAAGATCTAATTAAGTTTTATCAAGAAAAAACTAAAGACCCAAGACAAAAACAAGCATCACAAGGTAAATTTGCCTTTCGTGAAATAAGCGTTAAGTCCTCTTCATCTTAATTTAGAATATTTCTGATTTTCCCAGTTTGATGGCAAAAATTCACTTTTTATTGAATGCTAATATGTAAAAATACTCGTAAATCGGGGTTTTTTGACTTAAAATCTTAATTTTTATTATTGTAAATTTAACCTTTTGCAAAAAAAAAAAAAAAATGCTTGGTCAAAAATAAAGTTATGTTATAATTAACCCCACTAAGAATAATTAATAAATTTTGCTATTGAATTAAGGAGGAATCAAGAATGTTTTTGTCATAAAAAAATTATATACTTTGAATTTTCCATTATATTTTTAAAGATGATGGGATGCCTTAAATTTGACCGTTTAGAAATCTACAAATTTAAGGCTTTTGATTATTGTTCTTTCAAAACTTCGTATATTTTTTTAGGCTCAATGTAAGTAAAAACGAGTTTTCTATTTGCATTGAGTTTAAATAGTAGTTGTATTTTTTTGATTTTTGTCAGTATTCTAAACTAAAAAAGGTAGTTTAAAAATTTCATAATTTTACTTTTTAAGTTAAAATTTTAGCTTTTTTAGTTTACTTTGTTTAATTAATAAGTAGATTTTGCATTCATGAGTGTTAGATTTAAAATTTAGTGTTTTTACTTTGATAGTTATTTTTCTTGAGTTTGACAGTTTGATCACCTTCTTAGTGATCCAAATATTTGAAATAAGATGATTTTTACTTTGATATTTTAATAAATAAGTAAAAAAATAGGCAATTAACTTTTGCCAAAAAAATTAAAAAAGCGTGAAAACTGGAGACTTTTTAAGATTATCTCATTAAACTAGGAAATTCGAGAGGTAAATTTGCCTTGCGTGAAATAAGTATTAAATCCTCTTCAGATTCTTCATCTTAATTTAGACTACTAAAATTTTTAAATATAAAAAAACCCAACTTTTACTATTTAAAGGTGGATTTTTTATTATAATTTAGAATATTTAAAGGACTAATTAATGAATAAAAAGCCAATTATACCGCTAGTTAAATTCAAAAACTTCAATTCAATTTGAATTAGTGATCAAGTTAAAAATTTATTTGAGATTTCCCGAGGACAAACGTTAAGCAAAAACCAAATAAAAACTAGACCCGTAGAGATTGACACACACACACACAGAGAGAGAGAGAGAGAGAGAGAGAGAGAGAGAGCGGCTACATCTATCCGGTTTACTCATCGCAAACAGAAAATCACGGGATTTTAGGCTATTATAACGAGTTTTTGGCGCAAGGAAAAATAATTTTTTCAACTCACGGAAATCCAGGATCGGCTAGATTTATTCAAGAAAAATTTTTTGCTACCTCTAATTGTGGAATTTTGACTTCAAAAAAGTATCCTGAAAGTACATTTTTTGCAATTCAGTTCGAAAAAAATTCCAAAAAATTCATTTCTAAAAGTACAATCCCGCATTTAATTAGCTCAAATGTACTCAAAATTGAGATAAAATTCACTCCAGATATTACCGAGCAGCAAAAAATTTCGCAACTTTTTGAGACTTTTGAAAACCTACTAAACAAACTTGAAGAAAAAATTCACCTTTTGAAAGATCTTAAAAATAGTCTAACTAAAAAAATGTTTACTGATTTAAGCTCAAATTTTCCTTCAATTAGATTTAAGGGGCTGAGTCAACCCTGAAAAACTGAGCAAATTAGTGATCTTTTTCAAACTTATAAAAACAAAAATTCAAATAATTTAAAGCTTATAAGTTACTCAGTTTCAAATAAACTTGGATTTGTAAGTCAAAAAGAACTTTTTAAAAAAGGTGGAAAAGCTGTTTTTGCAAACAAAGACAACTCACAAATAATTACAAAAAATTCTTTTGCATTTAATCCATCAAGAATTCAAGTTGGTTCGCTAGCGTTATATAAAAATTCTATACCTGGTTTAATCAGCCCGATGTATGAAGTTTTTAGGCTCAAAAAAGACTATAATTCTGATTATTTTTTGATCTGATTTAAGACTGAGATTTTTAAAAAATTAATGCTAAAAAGTACAAACAAATCTGTTAGACATATTTTTCGGCTTAATGAAATTGAAAATTATTTTATAAAAGTTGCTGATACTTTTGAGCAAGAGAAAATTTGGAAACTTTTTGAAACTTTTGACTCACTAATTGCCGCTTATGAACAAAAAGCCCAATATTTTAAAAATTTAAAAACAAGTTTTATCACTAAAATGTTTGTTTATTAACTAATTTAAGGGATTTGTTTACTTTTTTTTTTTTTTTTTGTTAAAATTTTTTATTGAACACATAGGAGGAAAGGTGACGAAAAGTACAATCACTAAAAAACTACTAACTAAAAAAAATATTTTTCTTTTAGGGCTAAGTACTATTGCTGGTGGAGTAATTATTGCCACTCCGCTACTTGTTTTTGCAAATTTAGAACTAAAAAACCCCCGAATTGATGTGCAAAACCAAGCAAAATCAATTTCTTTCATTAGCATAAAGGATACATATTTAAATGCTAATTCAGACTATTTAGATCTAAAAAAGAAACTTTTGAACGACGATAACACCAAAAAAACTGACATTGATTTAACAGATTTTTTTGATTTTTACCAGACTAATAACTCTAGCATTCCCGTTAATTTTTCAACCGATCATAATTGAAAACCTTTCAAATTGGAAATTTTTGATATCAAACCTGATGATAATGAGCAAACATTTGAGGTTTTTTGGCGAGTTTTACAAAAATTAGACGATGATAAAACAGCAACTTCTGACTTATTTAAACAAAAAGTTGCTTATAATTATGTTCCAGATTATTCACTTTCTAATTTTTCAACTTACTCAGAAGACCAACTCAAGAAATTAAGACCTTACACAAATAGTGAGGTTAATTTTTCATTTAAAAAAGAACTGACAAAGTTAATTTTAGTTGAAGATTTTCAAAAAGAAGTTAATAGCGCAAAAAATGACACTGAAGCTAGAGAAATTATTAACAAATATTTCAACCTTGATGAGATAATTTCGCAAATTTTTAGTAATAAAAGCTTTTACTTTGAGTCTGACAGTGGTATTCAAAAACCTCGCTATGATATAAATTTGGTAAAAGATCAAATTATAACTGATCGATATTTAGTAAAAACTGCAACTCCAGGGGTTTATAAATTGACCTTTGTTGCCCAGTTTTCTTCTGATTTTTCAAAGGAAATTGCCGCTGATTTTAACAAGGATTCCAAATTTTTCGTTACTACTCAACTCGATTTAAGTAATTCTTTCCTTGATAAGTCAATTAGTGATGATATTGTTTTAAGCGAATTTTCTGACAGTGATTATTTTGCAATAAATAATTTTAGCCAAAATAATTCAACTTTAATTACAGGGTGAGATTTTCTAAATTATTATAATAATGAAATTTTTGCAACCAAAGAAAAGCGTGCAGATTTTCTTAATTCACTTATTGAAAAAATTGTAAAAACACCGCTGATATCAAAAATTAGATTCCAAAATAAACTAGAAAATTTAAATTTTAACCAAATTTCAAAATTTTTAGATCTTCAAATAAAACTAGATACTGAACAAGTTAATCTAGATTTTAAAGATAACGATGTTGTTGCCCAAATTAATGGTGATATTGTTATAAAAGATAAAAGAAACGATAAAATTGTTGCTACAAAAAAATTTTCTCAAAGTATTAAAAATCTTGAAATATTAGCTCAAAATGATCCTGATTTTGCAGATTCAATTAAAAAAAGCGGTTTGACTATTGAACCAAAAGTCCAAAAACCAGCAAATCAAAAAGGAATTCCAAAAGACGAATTATTAGCACTAATTCAGGCAAATAATTTCGATAAATTAAAAAAAGTTCTTCAAAATTCACGTTATTATGGTTTTAGATTTGACGAAACTCAATTAAAATCAATGGTTGATAGTTATAATTTGCCAACTGTTGAAGATTTAATTAAAAATTCAAATGTTGATGATGCAGCCTCTAAAGGTATAACATCAATTTATTCTAATTATTTCAATAGCGACGAGAAAATTTCACAATTTTTATCATTTTTATCAAAACAGGACATTAGTTTTGTCGCAAAATATTGGTTTGATTATCTTAAACATTTTGGATTAATAGGTTCTGAAACAAATTGGCCAGAAAATTCTAATAGTAATGAATTATTTAAAAAATTAAGTGAAATTACAATTAAGCCTACAAAACAACCACGCGGTCAAGCAACTGAAGAAACTGGTGACCTAAAAGTTTGACTTTTTTCATTTAATTATGGTTTTTTAAATTCTGATAAACCTCTTGAAAATGGTTTTTATATTAGTAACGAGCTTAAAAACACTCTTAATTTGATGAAAACAAATTCATCTTTTAGCCCTGAATATTTTATAAAACAGATCGAATTACAATCAAATAAAATCACTCAACCTGATTTTTCAACCCCAGACAATAAAAATAATATTGAAAATCTCACCGATTTTCTTGCAGCTTTTTATTCATTAGCTTATTCAAAACAAAAGAGCCAAAAACTTTTTACTGGTAATTTTGGTAAAGATTTTAATTATAAAATTCAATTTAGCCTGGAACCTAATTTAACAAATGTTGATGCTCTAGAAAAACAAAATGACCAAAATTTAAAATTAAAATATTGATACAATATTGGCCCAGTTGATAAAAACGGTGATCTAGTTAGTGTTATTTATCAAACAAAAAAATCAGAAATTGAACTAAAAATCAATCCTGATAACAAACTTTTAAGTGATGAAGTTGATAAATTAGATGAAATTGCCTCAACTTTTTCACCAAATTCACAAATAGTTATCTTAAGCAAACAAGACCTTGATGATTTAAAATCTCAAATCAATCTCGCTATCTCAACAAAGGAAGGTGAGCCAGTATCTGTTGATAAACAAGTTGAAAAACTGCCTTTTAGCAGTTATTTAACCTTTGAACACAAAGATATAGATTTAGGCTTTTATGCAATAAAAACAAAACAGAGTCAAACAACCGGCGCACCAGGCACAGCAGAATCACAAACTACTACCGACACTGATATTAGTGGTGTACTTGAGAAAATCCCTAACACTGGAAGCCGGGTTCAATATAATTTATTTTTATATCTTTATGATAGAAATAAACCTAAAATTGTCTCAAGTCAGCCTATCCGCGTTATTGTCATAGAACATACAAGCTCTTTATTATTAAAAAAGTAAACTTATAAAGGAAATTATTATGAAAAAGCTTAAATTAAATCATATAATTTTTGCAATTATAGGAGTTAGCGCGGTCGTTAGTATTTCTGCCAGTGTTCCGTATTTAATCTCCTTACAGTCAAAAAATTATAATTCAAAATTATCACAATTTGACGAGAAACTAGCTAATGCTACAAATTTAAATGTTAATTCTGAATTTAACACGACCGAATTTGACAGTTTAGTCGCTAATTTAAAACTTAAGTCAAAATTTGCTAAAAAATTAAGCGCTTCTGATGCACTAAATTTGCATTTTGACAGTGCATATAATTTTGACTTAAATAATGCAATTGACTTTAGTCAAATTACTCAAAAATATCCAGATTTCAATTTCAGATTGGTTGTTCCAAGGAGTCAATCAGAAGTAAAAATTGAGTCAAATAAAATAAAAAATCTTGCTGTTAATATTTCAAATTCTAGTAAAAGTATAAATTATACAGCAAGTTTTGACTTAGATTTTTCAGATCAAGATAAAACCTTGAATTTTTCAGCCCAAAATTTGAGTGCATCAATTAGTCTTCTAAATCAAGATTTTTTAGAAGGAAAAACCGCAACCGAAATTGCCATTTTGTTTTACAATGAATTTAATAAACATTTTAAAGAAACAAAAAATTCAAGTTCAGCATTATTTGCAACATTTTCTAAATTTGGCGGAATTTCATTCAACATAAATTCTGAACCGGTTTTTGTTTTTCCTTCTAATTTTGAAATAAAACCTGAATTGCAACAAGAAAAATTAAATTTTACAAATATTGATGATGTTAATAATAAAATTGACTTAGCATTAAGCTTATTTGATAAAAAAACACAAAAAAGTAGCAAATTAACACTAAATTTTGTTGATGTGCCTAAGAAAACTGACCAAAAAAAATCTTCTGAATTATTAAAAATTTTTAAGAAAAATTACAAATTTAATTCAGTAATTTCTAAACATTTAGCACAAAACAAGCTTAGTGTATCAGAATATTTTGCTCAAAATCCTGAAAATTTAAATCTTGAGCAGTTTAATTCTTGATTTACTTCAAGCTCAAATGAAAATGAGGATAAAACATTTCTAGAAGAAATTAAAAATTTAATCCCTAATTTTACCCCAAAAAATGTCACTTTTTCAGTAAAAGAAAACAAAAATAATCCTAAAAATTCTAATATTTTCAATATTGGACTAAATCTTGAAGGTAATTTTAGTGAAGCAACATTACTTCCTTTAGGTCTAAAACTTGGTGAAGATAATACTTATACTTTCAATTTTGAACTAGAATTTGATGCAAATGAAGAAATTTATGGTGCATATTTTAAAAATGCAATTGAAACTTTTGACAAACAAGGATCACAAGATATCGACAACTTAAGCTTTGAAATCAAGAAAGATTTGCCAATTACAGTTTTTGCTTCAACAATTGATGATAAAATCCAACCTTTTTTGAATAAACCTTACGATTTAAAAAATATAACAACCCAGCTAGCCCCTTTTTTCGATGCTCTTAATTTTTTTGCAACAAAAAGTAACAAAATTAATCAGACTCCAATAACTTCAAACACTGATCAAGCCACTGAACAAACTACTGAGCAGACCACTGAAGAGACCACTGAAGGATCAGAAGATTCTACAGATGTTGCTACAAATGTTGCCGCTTTACCGACCTTATTCCAAGATCCACCATTAAGTCCACCCGCTTCTCCAAGTCCAGAGTCAACTAATTCTTCGGGTTCAGAGTCAGTTATTCCTCCAACCGCAGCTCAAACTCCAGACCCTGCTCCAGATCCAGTTCCTTCAAGTCAAGAATCTTTATTAGGTGATTACCTAAAAAAACTTCTTGAAGGTCTTGAAAAAGCTGATCTTCCTGAAGGCACTTCCATTTATTTTTCTAGAGATCATCAAGATGAAACTTATGAAATTAATCTTAAAATTAAAACCCCTAATGGAGTTGAAAGAAATCTAGCAATTGAACTTGATAATGTAAATGAAGAAAATAAACTTTATAAATCTTTTTCTGACACTGTAAAAACTCACATATTTTTAGATTGAAAAACTAATGTTGAAACAGAAGAGGAATCTTTAGATGGGCAAAAACAGCAAGTTGTAAAATCAATTTCAGCTGTTAATAATCCAAATTTTAGATTTAAGGCAAATCCAGCCCCTTCAGAAAAATTCAAAGGAAAAGTTCATATTGATGAACAAGAACAAGGTATTTATTTAGCTGAAGGTGGTGTTTCCTTGGAGAATGATCCAAATACCGACAAAGATCTAAAATTGGAAAACGGCACTTCCTTCCTTTTCGCTTTTAAACCAAGTAAATTACCTCAGACAGATGCTCTCCAATATTTTTTACTAAAAACAGGTGAACAGGAAAACGATTTTAACTTAATTATTGAAAAGGAATTATTTGTTCCGGGTGTTTTTAAAATTGGTGCTGATTTTGTTGCTAAACCAAAGACACAACCACAGCGTCAACCCTTTTTCCCATCTTTTAATCCCAAAAAAGAAGGGTTTAAAACAACATATAATGGTGAATATGACATTCAACTAAAACTATCAAATGGAGAACCTTCCCTTAGTTTAGGAAATACCAAACCAAAAAATCCTCTTTCATTTTTTCATGATTTTCTTAATAATTCTGAATCCACTATTATTTTACGTATAGATATTGAAAAAAAAGATGGCAAATCCATTATGAACATGAAATTTTATTCTACTGAATCTGATGATGCTAAAAAACCGAGATTTACCTGAAGTCGCGAAATACCAACTGGTGCAAAGATGAATTTTGAAAAAGGTTTTACTTTTGGAACCACAAAATCAAAAATCCAAGAAGCTATAGACAAACTACCACTTTCAAGATCTGAAACTGGAATCACCTTTAAAGGTTTTGTTTTATTTGACACACCTCAAACTGAAGAAGAATATAATAAACTTTTTGAAAAATTTAGATCTGAATATGTCTAATCACAAATTTTAATCATAAAAAAGCCTCGTTTTTGCGAGGTTTTTTTATAATTAAGCAACCAAATTTAGACCAAAACTAAATAAATTACTAGAAACAATTAACAAAAGTGGTAAAATCAACCCGAGTTTCCCAGTTTGATAAGGTAATTTTAAAAAAGTATCCGTTTTTAGGGACTTTTTTAAGTTTTTTGGTAAAAGTTAATTACAATTTTATTAGTGATTTATTAAGATATCAAAGTGGAAATCATATCTATTCCAAATGTTTGGATCGCTAGGGATACCATCGTGATTTTTAAATATCATTTGCTGATCTAAAGTGTTAAATTCAACCCTTTGCCTTAATTTTTGCAACATCGTTACCAAACCAACTTAGTTAATTTTTGTTTTTTCATAATTTATAATTATACCATAAAATTACTAAAATGCAATTAAATGATATTAATAAAAATTAAGGTTTCACGTTTAAAAAACACTGATTTACGGGTGTTTTTTCATTTTTTTATTCACTAAAAAGTGAATTTTTGTCTTAAAACTGGGAAACTCGGGAAAACTAAATAAATTACTAGAAACAATTAACAAAAGTGGTAAAATCAAAATCATAGATAAAAATTAGTTGTCTAAATTTTTTCTACTAATTTTAAAAAAAAAAAAAAAAATGCTTTGCCTAAAATAAAGTTATGTTATAATAAGACTCAC
>NZ_JAWPGQ010000023.1:0-9451 GCF_033343935.1 Mesomycoplasma ovipneumoniae
AACTTATGAAAATTTGCTTAAAAAATTTGAAAAATATGGGATTAAAAAGCTTAATCTAAACATTGAAAATCGTGATAAATTTATTCTTAGTTGATTTGATAAATTTGGTTCAGAGTATGGAAAGTATTGCGTCAAACTTTTTGGTGAAGACGGCAAAAATTATTATGATAATGCGAATAATTGGACAAATAAAATCGAATTAATTTATTTGTTGCAAATTTTATTTGGTCCTAAATATTGACTTGAAGATCTAGATTTTTATCCCCATAAACCTGATTTTTATATTCTGCCAAGCTGAGCAAAATTAAAACTTGAAAATTTCGAAATTTTTTACTTTGGTGGACAAGAATATGGACTTTTTGATGAAATAATTTCCCAATTTAACTCAAAAAAGCCAGTTTTTTGATTTCAACCATTTTACTACTCCGCCTATGGAGCTGGAGAAGCACGGATTTTGCCAATCGCATTAAAAAATTTCATTTTGCTGAATGTCGATGGTCAAAAAATTTATTACTGATTTGGACATTCAAATTTATATGATGATATTTATCAAGGTAAATACGAAATTTTAAAATATTATTTCAAACAAAAATTAGTCAAACTTGAACAAGATATTTTTTTGCGTGATGGCAAGGATCCGGCATTCTTTGTCTCATGACCACCAAGGCAAAATAATTTAATTAAAAATGTGATTGGATCATCTATGGAAGAATTAATTTTATATCGGGATGCCTTGAATAAATTTCTAAAAGAAACAGACCATGAATTTGAATATTTTAGACGCTTTCTAGAAAATACTAATTTATATAGCCAGGGAGAAAAAGAATTAATTTTACAACCACACCTTCTCTTTTCTTGAGATTCTGATGATTGGTCTGAATATTATGATGAAATTGCAAGAGTAGATTTTCGCGGTCATAAGAGCAAAAAATTTCTTGAGATAGATGGAGAATCGTAAATCTTTTTGATAATTAATAAATATAATTAATAAATATAATGATAAAAGATTTAACTTTATTTTTAAAATTTTTAACCTGTTTTTACATTCTTATTTATTTAAAAATAGCAATTTTGTTAGTTGAATTTATGTTTATTTACAAAAATGTGCCTCCCGAGTTTCCCGGTTTGATGAGATAATTTTAAACAGTCACCTTTTGGTCACTTTTTTAACTTTTTGGCAAAAGTTAATTACCTATTTTAAAACACTGGCAAAAATCAATTTATGGATAAAACAACAAAAATCATAAAAAAATACAACTGCTATTTAAACTCAATGTAAATAGAAAACTCGTTTTTACTTACATTGAGCCTAAAAAAATATATGAAGTTTTGAAAGAACAATGATTAAAAGCCTTAAATTTGAAGATTTCTAAACGGTTAAATTTAAGGCATACCATCATACTTAAAAATATAATGGAAAATTCGCATTTTCTGATTTTTTTATTGCAAAAACATAACTAATTCCCCCTTAATTCAATATCAAATTTATTAATTATTCTTAGTGAGACTTATTATAACATAATTTTTTCTTAGACCAAACATTTTTTTTGCAAAAGATTAATTTCAAAATAATAAAAATTAAGATTTTAAGCCATTAAGCCAAAAAAACGGATTTACAGGTATTTTTGCGTATTTGTATTCACTAAAAAGTGAATTTTTGCCATCAAACTGTCAAGCTCAGGACCTAAGAATTCTTAAAAAATTAGCAACTTGATTTTTTTATTAAACTTGTGATTTGCTCTTGACAAATTTAGAAGGTTTTCTTATTTTTTTACTAATAAGGTCAGATTTTGTTTGCGTAGTTTTTTAAAAACTTTTCATCTTCTGCTTTGATTTTTTCTATTAAATTGTCAATTAAAGTTGTTTTTTCTTCAGATATGTAAAACATAATTATTTATTTTATATTAGAAATTTTTTTAAAAAAAGGGAAAATTTTTAGGAAAATTTAACTTATTTTCCTTTATAATTTAAATTTATAAGAATAAATTTTTATCCAAAGGGGGAAATTGAGATGACTGAAAAACTAGTAAAAAAATTTTCTCCCATTAGTTTTAGCGACTCTCTTATTTTTACTAGTCTTGAAGAAACAATAGAAGCTCATCCTGTTGTTATTTTTTATGACTCAAATACTGATTTATATTACTATGTTAAAGCTCGTTCAAAACATAAAAAAAACGGTGAAATTAGAAAAAAGTTAAAAAGTGAAATTGAGATACCCAAAGCAAACAAACCAAAAACATTATTTAGAAAAGACTCATATCTTGACTGTTCCCAAATTTTTTATATAGACAAAGATGATTTGGATGAGTTTTTAAAGAAAAATCAAACTAAAATTTGGGATACTCAAGAATTAGATTATTATTATGTAAACAAAATTTTTAATACTATCAATTCTTTTCTAAATCAAAAGCCACCGTTTATAGTCTTTACACATGTAAATTATGATGTAAATATTCAAAAAGCCATCCCAAAAGTATTATATGCTAGCGACTGACATCTTAAAAAAGACTACAATAATTCTTCAAAATCACTAGAAATAAAACTAAAAATGGACGTCTTGCAAAAAGAAAGAGATCCTCAAAATCTTAATCTTTTAAGAAATAATTTATCGCTTGCTAAGAAAGAATACGAAGAAGAAAAAATTTATTCGCCTTTATTAAAATGAATTAAAAGAAATAAATTCATTCAAAAAGGGCTTAATTCAATGGAAATTATTAAACAATATAATTCATTAGAACAGCCAATAATTCCGATTAATATTGATGCAAAAATAATTACTAAATCAATAAATGATTATGATGAATTAATAGAAGAGTTACAAAAAAACGACTTTGAATTTATGAAAAATTGGCTTGAAGAAAATAATTTAAGTCTTGATCTAGACAGTTTTAAAATATTCAAATTAATAATGCAAAAAGAAAATAATCAAAGCGATATTTTTGATTTTAATCACTTAGAACATGAATTTAGTGGTTTTCTAGAACAAGAAGAAAAATATAAAAAAAATGGCCCAAAAATGAAAATGTAAAATGGAGAAAAAATATAGAACTTGGACACTTAATCGGGTCGATTTTTCACTAGTTTTTTGATCAGTCAAGTAGTTTATCTGTTCCAAAGTCAGAGACAATTCAAAACATTAGTTCAAATAATACTAAAGAAAATGTCGAGCAAAAAAGCGGAAAAGTTGAGGTAACCCAAGGATAATATAAATTATGGCTGAATTTAACGAAAAAACAAGAGTTCAAATACCTGCATTAGTGCATTTGTTAAGACTTGGATATAAATATCTTGGAAGAAATTCTGATAGTAAAAAATCATTTGAATATGATGCTACTACCAATATTGCTGTTGATATTTTTAAAGAAAAATTTTTTCAATTAAATCCGACTTTTAATGGTGATTTTAACGAGGTCTTACACCAAATAAGACACGACCTAAACAATGATGATTTAGGAATGAGTTTTTATAACCGTTTAATCTCATATAATCAAAAATTAATAGATTTTGATAATAAGGAAAACAACTCCTTTCATTTCACAGGAGAATTTTCTTACCGTAACGAAGGTGAAGAACTAAGACCTGATATAACCTTATTTATTAATGGTTTACCCTTAGTTTTTATCGAGGTTAAAACACCTAATAATCCTGGAGGTGTCGTTGCTGAAGCCCAGAGGATGAATAAAAAAAGATTACCAAATGCCAAATTTAGAAGATATATAAACATTAGCCAATTAATGATTTTTTCAAATAATATGGAATATGATAATCTTGATGGTATTGCACCAGTTGAGGGCGCGTTTTACAGCACAGCGGCAAAGGAAAAAGCGTTTTTCAATTGCTTTAGAGAAGATTCAGACAAGTTTATCAATGACTATCCTTATGGAACTATAGATGAACGTATAGAAAAACAAATCATTAGTGATTTTAATGCCCATTCATTACTTGGGGCTCCGGAATACCAAATAAATTCAGATTTTAATACCCCCACAAATAGAATTATCACATCTTTATGTTCTCCAGAAAGATTGCTTTTTATCATTAAATACGGTATTGCCTATTTAAACTATAATAAAGAAGTAGATGGCAATATCGAGCAATTTAGTCTAAAACACATAATGCGATATCAACAATTGCTAGCTACATTAGCGGTTGGCGATACCCTTAATAAAGGTAAAAAGTCAGGAATTATTTGACACACTCAAGGGAGTGGAAAAACTGCATTGTCATATTATTTAATAAAATATTTGACCGACTATTTTTCTTGGCAAAACAAAGTTGCTAAATTTTACTTTATTGTCGACAGATTGGATTTACTAGAACAAGCTAAACAAGAATTTGAATATCGTGGTTTGTCAGTTAAAACACATCCCAATAAAGAAGAATTAATGGCACAATTCCAAACAAGTCATGCTACCGAAGGCAATGATGGAAAAATGGAAATAACCGTAGTTAATATCCAACGATTTGATGAAAAAGATAAGATCAATATTCCTGATTACTCAGTAAATTTACAAAGAATTTTTATAATAGATGAAGCCCACAGAAGTTATAAAAAGGGCGGTAGTTTTTTAGCAAATTTATTTAATGCTGATACTGACTCAATAAAAATTGCGCTAACTGGCACACCGCTTTTAAAAAAAGATAAAGAATCATGGTCTATATTTGGCAATTATATTCATACATATTATTATGATAAATCTATAAAAGATGGTTATACACTAAAAATTATCAGAGAAGACGTTGAAACTTCATGTAAATTTAAACTAGAAAAAATATATGATAGTCTACAACTACAAGAATTAGCGCAAAAAAAAGATGTAAAAAAGTCTTATATTATTGAGCATGATTCATATGTTGAGGAACTTACAAAATTCATAATCAGAGATTTTAAACAATTTCGAATTTCTCGCGGGAGCAATTCATTAGGGGGCATGGTTATTTGTGAAACAAGCAACCAAGCGGAAAAAATATATGAATTTTTCAACAAGATCCAAAGCAATGCAGACGATAATGAATTTGGAAAAACCAAGTTAAAAGCAGCTCTAATTTTACATGACATTGATGATAAGGCCACCAGAATGGAGTATATCAATGACTTTAAAAAAGGGAAAAATATTGATATTTTAATTGTTTTTAACATGCTTTTAACTGGCTTTGATGCACCTAGACTAAAAAAATTATATTTTGGTCGAAAATTAACTGACCATACATTGCTACAAGCTATAACTCGCGTTAATAGACCATATGAACAAAACACATACGGTTATATTATTGATTTTGCTGATATTAAGAAAAATTTTGATGATACAAACAAGGCATACCTTGATGAATTACAAAAAATAAGTGATGTAGAATCATATGATCTGTTAAATAGCATTTTTGAAGATAAAGACAAATTAATTGAAAATGTAAAAAATGCATCGAACAAATTATTTAAATACACAATTAACAATCTGGAAATTTTTGATTCAGAAATATCTGAAATTAACGATAAAAAACATTTAATCGACTTAAGAAATGTATTATTTAGTGCAAGAGATTCATTTAATTTGGTTAGAACTTGAGGCGATGAAGTTTTGAAGGAAAAATTTAATGAAATCAAAATTGGAAATCTACCAATTTTGATTAATCTACTTACAAAGAGAATAAATACAGTAAACCTAAAACTTGCATTAAAAAATAATGAATCATTTCAATCATCTATAAACGAAATTATGAATAATATTGAATTCATATTTAAAAAAACTTCAGTTAAAGATGAATTAAAAATTGTTTCTACAGATACAAATGTATTAAAGGAAAAATTGGTTCAACTATTAAGAGAAGTGGAAGCAAATATCGATAAAAAAGATCCAGAGTACTCATCTTTAGTTTCAATAATAAGAGCGAAACTTGCTGAAAGAGGTTACAATATTGTTAATAATATTGATAATATGGATGAATTCAATGAATATTCCACATTTTTGGATGAAAAATTATCTAATATAAAAAAAATTAACAAAGATAATAACAATTTACTAACCAAGTATGACAATGACCAAAGATTTGTTCGTATACATAAACGGATTTTGGAGTTCAACAAAAAACACTCTGATGAAAAATACGAATTAATTCTTTCAAACAATGAAATAATGAATGTGTTAAAAATGATAAAAAACAACATAGATAATGAAATTTATAATAGGAATTCTATTTTAAAAAATCAAGGTTACTTTAAAAAAACAATTAGTAGCACAATATATAGGATTTTTGATGAAGAAAATGAATATACTGAATTCATTATTAATAATATTCAAGAGGAATACACTAGTTAAATCAAACAATAATTTACAGAATAAGGAAATAATACATGAACTTAAAAGAAAAGACAATTAGTTTAATTGATGCATTAAAAGCAACTTGTCAGCATTATGGAATTGGAAATGATGGTAACGAGTATAAGGTAATCACCCAGGTTTTTCTTTATAAATTCATAAATGATAAGTTTGGATATGAAATTAAAAAAGTTAGTCCTGAATTAAAAGTCGCAGACAAATGAGATGAATCTTATGCTAATATGAGCGAAAAAACAAGAAAATCATTACTTAATAGACTTAATGCGGATGTTCCGCTTCTTGATCCCCAGCATTTAATTTCCATCCTTTGAAATCAGCAAAAAAAGGAGAATTTTGCGCAAATTTTCGATTCAACAATGGAAGAAATAGCTGCTAAAAATGAAGCAATTTTTGCAACAGAAACTGTTAATAAAACAAGAATCCCTATTTTTGAAAAACTTACAGTTTATGTTACTGACGATATCAAAAGGTCAGATTTTGCCAGTGCATTAGTTGATAAATTGGTTAATTTTTCTTTTGAAGAAGCTTTTGGTGAACGCTATGATTTTTTTGCAGATATGTTTGAATATCTTCTAAAGGACTACAACACAAATGGAGGTGGAAAATACGCAGAGTATTACACCCCTCAATCAATTGCAAAAATAATGGCAAAATTACTTATTGGTGAACAAAAAGAGTTTAATAGCATTGAAATTTATGACCCTTCTGCTGGGACAGGTACGCTTGTAATGGCATTATCACACAGCATAGGTATTGATAGATGCACTATTTACACTCAAGATATTTCACAAAAAAGTAATAAGATGCTCAAATTTAATTTGATTTTAAATGGATTAGTTTCTTCATTACAAAACGCTATTCAAGGAGATACTTTGACCTCTCCATATCACAGAAGCGATGACAACAAATCATTAAGACAGTTTGATTTTGTTGTTTCTAACCCACCTTTTAAATTAGATTTTTCAGAAACTAGAGAAAAATTATCTACTATGCCTGAGCGTTTTTGAGGTGGCGTGCCTAAAGTTCCGCAAAAGAAAAAAGATAGTATGGCAATTTATACTTTATTTATTCAACATGTTATTAATTCATTAAAGAATGAAACAGGTAAAGGTGCAATTGTTATTCCAACGGGATTTATCACATCTAAATCGGGTGTTGAAAGTAAAATTTTAAAAAGAATTGTTGATGAGAAAATAGTTTATGGTTGTGTGAGTATGCCATCTAATGTCTTTGCAAATACAGGCACTAATGTTACAGTACTATTCTTTGATAATGCTAGAAGTCACGATAAAGTAATTTTGATTGATGCCTCAAAACTGGGCGAAGATTATAAAGATGGAAAAAACAAAAAAAGAAGATTAACTGAAAAAGATATTGAGTTAATAATAAACACATTTAACAAGAAAGAATCAATTGACGACTTTTCAATAGCAGTTTCATATGATGATATAAAAGAAAAAAACTACTCACTGTCAGCCGGTCAGTATTTTGATATTAAAATCGATTATGTTGAAATAACCCAAGAAGAATTTGAAGCCAAAATGAATAAATATCAAAGCGAACTTCAAAAATATTTTGAAGAGGGAGATAAGCTTCAAAAAGAAATAATGGAACAACTGCAAAATTTAAAATTATCTAAAAATAATATTTCATAACATTTTTATTTGTGCCTAGACAAATGAATATGATGCACTAAATGATAAATTGAAGTTGATATTGATTGCAACAACGGGCAAAACTAATGTGCTTATTTAATATTCTAAGTTAAAGATGATACCAAGCCAAGACACAGACATTGAATTGTGATGTTATAAAGTTATAATAAATAAAAACCTTGTATTAAAGTACTAAAAACTACGTTTTAACAAAGGAAAATAAGGCTAATATGTACATTAAATATTAGACATAACAATGATTTTAAGGTGGTGGAATGAAAAAATTAATGAATTATGCAATTTATTCAAATGAAAAATTAAGTATTGATGGTCTTGATGTTTTTTATGTTGGTGTTGAAAACATTTTGCCAAATAAAAAGGGTATTAAACCTTCCTCGTTTGTGCCAAAAACCGGGAAATATACTAAATTTGAGAAATATGATATTTTGCTAGGTAATATTGGTCCTTATTTAAAGAAGATTTGACTAGCAGATAAAAGCGGGTTAGCAAGTCCTGACGTTTTGGTTATAAAACCATTAGAATCTAGATTTGGGAAATATATTTATGCGAACCTTTTAAATGATAGTTTTTTTCAATATGCAATGCTTGGGGTAAAAGGTTCAATATTGCCTCGTTGTGATAAAAATCATATTATGAACTATTCAATACCTGATGTTAAAAATAAGGAAAAGATAGGTGATTTTATCTACTTCATTAATAAAAAAATTGAACTAAATAATAAAATAAACGATAATTTAGAGAAGCAAGCCAAACTACTTTATGATTATTGGTTTACTCAATTTGACTTTCCTGATGAAAATGGAAATCCACACAAATCATCGGGTGGAGAAATGGTATTTAATGAAGAATTAAAGAGATATATCCCTAATGGTTGAAGTGCTAAAAAAATGTCTGACATTATATTGAAAAAATCTAATCCATTTAACTTTAAAAGTATTGAGCCTACAATAGATTTAAGTGTTATGCCTCAAAATTCTATATCTTTAACAACTGCTAATACAAGTAGCAATTTTTCAACTAATTTATTTACAATGATTGAAGGAGATATTCTTTTTGGGTCGATTAGACCTTATCTTCGTAAAGCAGGTATAGCACCTTTCAATGGAGTGGTTGCAGGAACAATACATTCATTTATACCCAAATTTCAATATGATTATAATTTCGCACTTATAACCATATCTAGTGATTCATTTTTCAAGTATGCTATTAGTCAATCTCAAGGAACAAAAATGCCTATTGTTAGTTCGCAATCCATACTATCGTACAAATTTCCATACAATAAAGAAATTTCAAAGAAATTCAACATTTTAAATATAAAAAATATAATTGCGAAAAACTCACAGCAAATAATCTACTTAACATCCCTTCGCGATTATTTACTACCGCTTCTTTTAAATGGTCAAATCACTATTGAAGACTAGACAAATAAATTATCGTTTA
>NZ_JAWPGQ010000024.1:0-5847 GCF_033343935.1 Mesomycoplasma ovipneumoniae
ATAACAATGCTGAACAAGTAATTGCCTTTGATGATAAGTCAGTTAAATACGAAGATAAACTATTTCGAACAACCCCAACTAGTTTTAGTGTTAAAAAAATTGACTCAAGCTATAATTCAAGCAAAAAAACTGCTAATGTTAAAATTACCCTTGATGATCAAGTTGCCCAATATTTAGAAAATTATACCGTTAGAGTCTCATACCAACGGATTGATAAGACCAATGCAAATACAACAGTCTCAACTGTTAATGGAATAATTAATTCTGACTCAACTGTTAGCGTTGAGCTTAAAGATAATTATACTAACTCAAGTCAGAAAACACTAATTATACCTGAAGCTAAAACAACATTCACTGTTGATCGTGACACAAATACAGTTTTAAGAAAGCCGACAAATGTTGAGGGAAGCGTTTCTACTCAAGTTAAGACAATTAATCCAAACAAATTATTTGAAACTTATAATTATAAAATCACAAAAGTTGAACTAGTTCAAAAACCAAGCTCAACTTCTGGTCGGGCAAAGCGAAGTGTAGCAAGCCCAAGTCAAAATCTTGTTGATTTTAACTCAAATTATAATTCTCTAGCAACTTTTGATAGAGATAAATCACAAGGCAACCAAGCAATTAACGAAACATCAATTATTCAAACAAGTCCAATTGCTTTGTATGACCAGCTAATTTATGTTGAAGAAAAAGATAAGTTTTCAGGAATTGATGCAACAATTTATGCATACTTTATTTCTTCAGAAGATCTATCAGATCAAGATAGTGATAAAAATAATTTTAGGGTACAACTATACAATGAATCTCTTAAAAAATATGAACAAATAAGAAAAGCTAGTTCAATTAAAAAATTAACAGATTCAGGAAGAGGGACTGGTGCTTCACATTTCTATGTTGCTACTTTTGAAACTAATTTAAATAAAGCTTCTCTTTATAATATTGAATTTTTTGCTTATAAAGATCAAAAAATTGAACTCTCCGAGTATAAAACTACAAGAGTTGACAAAACTCAGTTTACAACTCCAGGGAAAAAAGCTTGACTTACTAATTTTTCCCAAGTTGGAGCCTATCAAGATGAGGCAGCAAATGTTATTTTCCAATTTGACGAAAAAGACGAATATCTTTGAAGAAACAAACACAAAGTTGAACTTGAAATTACCGAAAAACTTGATCAGCCGACTCCAACTACTCAAGGTAGAGGTGCTGCTCGTCCTTCAGTAACCAAATTTAGTTTTATTCCTGATGGTCCAATTTCACGTGTAACAATCGATAATACTAGTTCAAAAGATCAAAGAACCAGAACCAGTTTAGCCCCAAATAAAACTTACGAAATTACTAAATTTACAATTAAAGAAGCTACCTCACCAGCTCCAGGGGCGGGTAGACTATCAACTTCAAATCGTAATTTAAGAATTAAAACTGTTGATGCCAGAAATCAAGTTGCAACAGTATTAGGTCCAAATAGAATGGAAGTTGCCAAATTTGACTCAGTTGAGGTCGAAAATGCTCCTGTAGATCAAAAAATTCCATTTTTTGAAACTAAAGCTCAATTTGAGTATGAAGAAAGAACTAATTTTTCTCAAGATGACAATACAGATGCCGATGGTAGATCAGCAACATTAGAATTTACTTTTAATAAACATTTTTTACAAATCCCAAGAAGTTTTGCCACAATTACTATTATTCGTTCAGATGCTAACTCAGCAACTGTGCCAGCAGGCTCAGCTCCTGGAACTGCTGCTGATCAAACAGAAATTAGTTTTATATCCGAATCTCAATATGACCCAACAACTGGAAGGGTTACTTTTAAATTAAACAACCTTGATAGATTCCATACTTATGATATTAAAAATTTCGAAATCGGTGGAGTTAAAATTGATCATTTAGCTAGCTCAACTAGACTACAATTTACACCAACAGTTCAAAAAATTTTCCTTGCTGACTTAGAAGTTAAAGACTTAAAAACCGGAACTACTGGAAGTAATACAGGTTCAGGAAATACTGCAGCTTCAGGTTCTACCCCAAATTCAGGAGGTCTCAATCCTACAAAAGAAGATGGGTCAAAAGTTTTTGGAAATGTAAGTCTTTACTTTGATAATGATAATTCATTTTTAGAAGGTGCAACATTTGAAGTTAAAATTAAAAACAAAAATGATAATACTGATGTAGCCACAATTCCTAGTCTACAAGTACAAAAAGATGCGACAAAAACAGCAACTCCTTATAAAGTTGAAATTGATTTGGATAGAAACACCCAAAATAGAATCCAACCAGGAACCAAAATTGGCTTTGAATTTACACTCAAAAGTGTTTCAAGTGATACTGATCTTAAAGGTAGAAGACCTGAGGATATTGTAGTTGCCGTTCCTGAAAGACAATATAATTTGGATTATGCTCCTATATTGGAATCAGAAGTTATTATTCCGACTGTTATTGAGTCTTTAGTTGTGTCTGAACTTAAAGATACAAGTGCAAAATTAAAAATTAGATTAAAAGGTGATCCAGCTAACTTTGAGCGTGTTGTTGACAATCCGATTGTTTTATCTATTCAACCCGATCCAAACCAACAAACAGCAAATAAAATTCCAATTACATTAATTACCCAATCACAAGTTACAAGATTTCAGGATAAGTCTAGATTTGAAATTGAATATGAATTAGATAATTTAATTCCAAATGTTGAGTACAAAATTTTAAAACTTCAAGGCCAAGATTTGGAAATTCCTTTTGGTGAACAAGACTATATACTTAGATTAGACCAACCTGGATCAGTTCAACAAGATGCTAGTTCAAGTGCAAAAATATTCAAAACTCCTTTTACTGAGCTTTCACCTGAAAGAATTATTTTAACCCAAGCGCCTAGAAATTATACTAGCACAGGTGCTACCCCTAGCCCTGAATACGCACCTGAAAATTTAACCTTAAATTTAGATCCAGTTCAAATGTGATCACTAAATAATAAAAGAATTAAAGTTAAATTTAAAGCACTTGACCCTACAGGCAAAGAGCTAACAACCGGTGACAATGCGGCTGAAAAAGAATATGAATTTGATGTTAGCTACGATGATAGCAAAAAAGCACTTATTGCAAGTCTACAAAATAAAGAAGTTACCGATGCTCAAGATGCTAATTTCTATCCTTCAACAACTTATAAAATAAGTCAAATTCAAACAGTTGATGCTGATGTTTCAAATCAAATTACTTTAAATCTTGATGATACCCAAGCTACTGTTCCTAACAAAAATAATCTTGAGTTTACAACTCAATTAGCCCAGCCACCATTAGTCAAAGCTGGAATTACTAATTTTTATAATCATTCAGGAAAAGAAGATACTTTTGAACAAACTATTTACTTTGCCTTTGACGATCCTTATCGAGCAATTGATGAGGCATCAATGAAAGATTGGAAATTAATTCTTGAGGGGAGCGAGGATAAAGATCTACAGAATAACCGCACCGATGCCATTAATTGAATCCAAGTGGCAAAATATGAGCCAAATTTTACAGATTCCTTTATTGAATTATATAATCCACGTGAACTAGCCGGCCCACCAACTGAGTATGAAGAAGGTCCTGAGCTACAACGACTTTTAATTCAGCAAGCTGAAGTTGACAAACAAATTCAAACAATAGAAAACGAAATAAAAAACTTTAATCAGCAAGATGAAATTCGGATTAATTTGATCAAAGAACTTGCAACTAGAGGTAATAAGACAAATTATGAAGCTGAGCTTCGAAGACAAGGCGCTGAAATAAAAGCGGCTATTACCCAACGTTTAGAAAGATTAAGACAACACAGACAACAACTCGATAGAATTCAAGTTTTAACAAAATATAAATCAGACGTATTTAAATCCAGTCCACACTTAACAAACCCAAACTCTTATCGTTATTTTGCTTTTACTCTTAAAGGTGATGCATCTTGGCTAATATATTACAAGATGCGTGTTGCTATTCAGTATAAATATTTCAAAGATAATGAAACCCGTGAGGCATCAGAGTTTTCAAAACTTATAACTAATATTAATACTAATCAGACAGCCAACAAAAATAATAATAGACAAGCTTATACTGGTACTGGTGGTACTGGTTTTGCTCAACAAAATGCTGTGTCAAGAATTCAAACAATCGAACTTGATGATTTTGCCAAATATACAAACAGAATATTATTGAAAAAATCTGAAATTAAGCCACTGAACCAAATTGGTGCTTATATTGAAATGGAATTTGAAGATCCAAAAAATCTTTTAGCACCATTAAGGAATAAATTTAGTAAAGCTCAAATTACAGGTGTAAATGGTTTAGGTAATTGAGTTGATTTATCAAGTAATATTTTTTTCAATTTTCAATCAACCTTAATTCGAGATCAATCAACACCAGCTCGACAAGCTTTATATGGAGTTGATGGATCGAATGATGCTGGAGTAAGCCGTACCACCAATTATAATAGTTTTAGGCAAGATTCAGGTATTATTTATAGTCTTGATTTTGATGTAAAAGGTTATGACTACGATCTTTCCAATCCATTTGCTAGTCTCTTAACTACTCCAAATAAAGAATATATTGAGCTAACCCAAAAGATTCCTAAAACTTTAGAACCAAGGCAAGAACCAAGAGTCAACACGACTAATGATAAATTTTATGCCATTAGACTAGCAAAAGTTGATGTTCAAGATAAAATAACAAAAATTGGTTTAATAATGACTTATCATTGGACAAATCCTCAAGCGTTCGCTAAAAAAATTATTAGTATTTATCCAAAATTATTAAACCCAAATGATCTATGAAAACCAGAAAATCAACACAATGATTACGAACCATTAATACCTGTTTTCTCAAGCAATGTAAATCTTACATTCATGACTTCGCCAATAATCCAAAAAGAAGACCCATACTGAGGTAATTTTTGGGCAAATCCATCCGGAAATGTTTGGCATGGTTCAGAAGTTAGACAGTTTGATAAAAATAGGCAACAAGGACTAATTATTGACGCCTTCACTAGATCGCTTTTTGAAAAAACGCATAGAGATTTTGGAACCTTAAACCATGATAAAACTTTTTTTATCGGCCCAACCGGACCTGTAAAAACTCTTGTTACTGGACAAGATAATAATCCAGGTATGGCTAATCAAAATATAGCCGATCAAATTTACGGAATACCTTATGCTCATCGTAACATAGAAAATTATTTAGATGAGCTTTTTAAAAAACAAACTCGTCATCCTTTTGGTATAAAAACCGCTACATATGACCCAGCCGCAAAATGGCTAAGAATTGAATTTAATAATCCGGAAAACAAAATTGGCTTTGGTGTAAAACTTCAGGAAATCTTACCAACTGTTTCTTATGCAGCTTTTGTTGATCAAGCGGGTAAAATCTATTTGTTTGGAAATAAAAACGGAGTTCCTATCAAATTACAAGATGATATCAATGTTAATGATAGAACTCTTTGAATAAATTTAGCTCCACCTAATTGATCAGAAGAAGAACTTCCAAAAGCCGGGACAAATTTAAATTTCATGGGTCTACTAGTTTTCCCTTATTTACCGCCAAATTTCACCCAAAACCCTGCTTTAAGCCAAGATGTTGGTCAGAATCAATATGTTGAAAATCAACAGTATAAAAACTTTAACCCTGGTAATGGACAACCAGTCCATAAGTACCTCTTCCCAGTAAAAGGTTATGATGGACTCCAAGTTGATGCTGAAAATCCTTATTTTGTACCATGGGTATCGCACGATAAAGCCTGACTTAGAATTACTTATTAATCTAAACAACTAGTTTATTTTAACCAATTAAAGGAGATAATTATGAAAAAAGCAAATCAAGAATACCAAAACAATA
>NZ_JAWPGQ010000025.1:0-5481 GCF_033343935.1 Mesomycoplasma ovipneumoniae
ACGAACACTCCCGTAAAAAAATTAACAAAAGTACAGTACTCAAAATCTTGGCAAAAAATTAATTGCCTGATTTTTTTCTACTAACCTACAATTTTAATGTATTTAAATTTGTCTTCAATTGTGAATTTGTATTGTTTCATTTTTACACACCTTTTTTCGAATACGTCTGAAATTGGTGTACTAACTTATGCAGATTGAAGTGCATTTTTATATTAAATAGTTTAAAAAAGTATATAAATTTATACACTTTTTTGACATTTTGATTTATTTTGTGTTTGTTTTAAATGGATTAAAAAATCATGGTGAATTTGCACTAGCGGGTGCAAGTAGATGCCATCTTAAAATTTGAGCAGCAAATGATTTAGTATTTTTTAAATCCAATGGATGTTCACCATTGAAGTTCACACCAAAATAGTTAAAACCGCGAGTTGCATAATTTCAACCTTGCAAACTGTTGTGAGGTGTTCCGGAGTTAATTAATGAAATGTAATTGTTATCAGCACTTAAAATTCCAGTTCCTGAATTTCCGGCATCAAAATATGTAGGCACATAGCCATTTTGATGTCTTAACATTACATTATAATTGCTTAATCCTGGTCGGTGAATAACATATGCAGATTGTTTTCCATAAGGAAAACCAACAATTGAAAAGTCATAAATTAATGACTGGTGGTTTATATTATAATCCGTACCATTGAAATTAAATTTCATATTTTCAAGTGCTAGTCATGATTTTAATCAGTTGGCATACTCATATTTTCCTTGTGCAAGTGCTTCATCATAAAGTGGCTTAACATCGACCACAAAAATAGTAGCATCAATATTGTGACCTTTATGTTCCTTTCCATCTCGACTTTGTTGATCTGATCCAGATCAAATTTGAGAAAGTAGAAATCCAGAATTTGGGTCTTCTTCTTTGTCGCTAGGTTTTGATGAAGAATTTGGACCTGTTAATAGGCCACCTCAGTAACTAAATCCAGCATTAACATTATTTTCAAAATTAAGTGAAGACTTTACAATGTAACTATATCTTCGATAAGTGTTTGGTAAGCCAGTTGTTGAGTTATTTAGCTGGTCAAAATTTTTGACATTTTCTACGTGATTATTAGTTATAAAGTAGAATTTTCAGTCATTTTCATCATTATTTACTTTTCCAATCATCGTTGCAGAACCAAAACTAAAAGCAAGTGCACGTTGGAAATTATTTTCAAATTGAGGATTTGATTTGATAGTGGAATAATTTATATAATCATTGTTTTGTAAATAACCATTATGAATTTCATAGGGAACGTTTTGGTTAGGAAAATAAACATTTTTTCGAACATTAGGATCGGTATAAAAAGGAATTGGTGCATTTTCTTGAGTGTATGAAATCTGTTTATAATCGAATAAATTAGTTCGTCTAGTATGCTCTTCATATTGTTCATAATTCTCATAAATAACATTTACACCAGCACCTCTATCTCACAAGATAAAAGCTTTATTTTTGTCAAATTTATCATTATTTGTAAAAGGATTGTAACCTTGAGTGGTATTTACATAATTTACAGGATTACCAACAATAATGCTATATTCTTCACCTTTCAAACTTAATTTAAAGTGCAGTCCATCTATTTTTTTTGTAACATTTAATAATAATGTTAATTTGGGAAGTGGTGTAGAGCCAGTGCTAGTATTATTATATCTTTGTGGTAGTTCAAGTTCAATATTTTGTTCTGATTTTCATTTCAGTTCTGAATAGTCTATAGTAAATGAAGGAAACTTATATTTAGCTTCATTGCCAATGGTAGGATCTCCTGGTTTAGTGAATCTATTATAGCGATTATCATCTTGAATTAAAACATTTCCATAAATTGTTAAATCTAGTTTTACATCTCGAGCATTTTCTAACATTTTTTCAAGGTACTTTTCTTTTAAAACTCAGGATGCACCTTTTCCATCTTGTGATCAAATTGCATCTTTAGCATTAAATTCAATTTGTCGATTTCGAATAACTTGATAATTTTCTACTATTAAAGTATTAAGACCTGAATGTCTCCATTTGAAGCTTGAATTTTTGATATCATCAAGCAAAACAGAATTTGAACCAGCAACCTTGTATCAATTATTACCAACAACTATTTTTTCTGTTTCTTTTTTTTGGTTAGGGTAAGTATATTTTAAATTAATATAAGTATTGTTGTTATACTGAACTGTTTCATGAATTGTAATATCCTTAGTGTCAATTGAATAGTTATTTAGTGTCAAAGTTTGTTTATTTCAAGTTAATTGTTGATTATTATATTGAAAATCTTGTAGATTCACTTTGTTAATAAGTAATTCTGGATATATATTATTTTGAAAATCATTTGATAAATTTACAAGTGTAATTTCTTCTGATTTTGAATAAACTTTGCTAGGATCACTTTTATTAATAAAGCCAATTTTGAATTTTAGCTCACCTGTTCTTTCTGATTTTACATCATAATATACAATAAAATAGTTATTAATAATATCAGAAATATTATTTGGATTAGTTGTTACTCCACTAGGAATTATGCTATTTGTATTTACTATAAAAACATTTGCTGAATTATCTATTTTAGCTTGAATACTTTGTTTATCAAATTCATCTCCTCCAGTGGCATCTTTTGATTCATCTAATGTTCTTTTAAACTCTGATGAATCATTTTGAGCGTTGTTATTATGATTATTTTTAAGTTTTAATAAATATTGCAGTGCACTACCAGCATCTTGTTTTCGAAATTGGCTAACTAATTGTTGCGGGTTTAAAACACTAAAAAGTGTTTCTTTTCCGTTAACTTTAGCACCTGGAGTTTTTCTTAAATCGAAATTAGAGGCGTTAATTTCATCAATTAATTTTTTATGACTATTATCAAAATTACTACTTACTCAATTAGAAGGTAATTCAATATCACTAGCACGAAGTGGTCGAAAATATCACATATTTTTAGCATATTTAGTTTTATAATCACTTTCTTGCATATCTAAATCTCAATCTTGAAAATTAAGTTCTTGATTGTCCTTTTTGATTCCAAAAATTAGTTTGACTGTTCCACCACGATTAGAATCATAAATATTTGAATGATCAAGTACTTCTTTAACAAAAAGTGAATATTTACCTATTTTTGGTCATTTATAAATATTATTTAACTCCTTTTCTGCCAATATTGAAGGAATTCCATGATGATCAACACCTTGTTTGATAGGTTGTAAATCCTTCAAAATTTGTTCACTACCACTTAAATTATCTTTATTTCATTGTACATTTGTAAGATAGCTAGAAATTAAAAGTTGCAAGTCCGCTTTATCTCTTTCAAGCTTGGTCATACTAGTAGATCGAAGAGTTATTTTATCTTTAGTTTGGAGTGTAATTTGCTTTACTATTTTTCCTAGTGCTAAGAAGTTAACTTTTGCACTAAAGTGTTCATTTTCATAGCTAATTTGAGCCAAATCATGTTGAAAAATGTGATCAACTTTATTACCTTTAGATCTAAAATTTTGCTTAATAATATCTTGAAGTTGACCAACGTGTTCTTTGTTAATTTGTTGAAGGACAATTTTATCAAAATCATATAAGTCATCTAAATGTTGAAACTTTGTATCTAAAGCTGATATCTTACTTTCGATATCATAAGTATAGGTATTATCTTTTTTAAAATCAAGTAATTTTGAAATTCTTGTTCTATGTCCTTGGGCATTAGTTACCTGATAAGTAATTTTAATTTTATTATTGTTGGAATTATCTAATTTTGTATCTTTGATTTCAAAAGAATAACCTTCTTTTCCAATTTTAGTCAATAATTTTGTAGTTTCAACATCAAAAGCTACTGGATTTAATTTGTCTTCAAGTCTATAAAGTTTAATTTTTGCTTCATCAAATGAAGGATTTACTTGTTCTAAATCAGTTTTAATTTGACTAATTTGTTCATCTGTTGTTGTTCCATTTAGAGCTTTTTGTGCATCAATTAATTCTTTTTGTACTGCATTAATTTGTAATTCCAAATCACTAATATTACTTGAAAAAGCTAGTTCTTGATTATGAAAAAATGACTGCGCTTTTAAAAGAGTAATATCTAATAATTTATCAGCATTATTAGTAGTAGAAGTGTATTTTGGTGTTGATTTTATAGCTTCTGCTGACTTAATAGTATCACTTAATTTTGTTGATAAATTAGAAAGTTTACTAACTTTTTCTTCTATTTTTTTAAGATCTTGAGTACTTGTTTGTTCATTAATTTGTTGTGCAAAATGCAATTTTAAACTAGAAGCTAGTGTAGTAAATGTGTTAATTTTTTCAATACTTTTTTGCTGTTCTTGAAACAAAGTTGGTTCAATATTTTCAGGAGTTGTCGGTGTTTCCTGAGTTGTATTATCTGATGAGGTAGGCTCAGGAGTTTTAACTTGATCTTCTGGTTTGGATTTAATTTCTTTGTTATCGTTTTCTAAGGTCGGATTATTTTCTTCACTTTTTTTATCTTCAACTTGATTATTTTGCTCTTCTTTTTTGTCTGAAGATAAATTATTTTGGTTATCTAAATTTGGTTTCTTAGGCAGTGGTTTTGCATTTTCGTTTTGTTTAGCTGGTATTTTAATTTCAGGGGTAGTTCCACAAGCAATTGTAAGACCAAAAACTGTTACAAAAGAAGATAAAAGTAAGCTAAATTTAGTAATTTTAGATTTCATAATTACCTCTTTTATTGAATTCAATATTTTTTTTATTATATAACACATTTTACTTTTTTGTAAAAAGGTGAAAAATAAACTTTAATTTTTTTGGCAAAAGTTAATTACAATTTTTTACTGATTTACTAAAATATCAAAACAGATTTACTTAGAACACAAAATTATGAACACTCCCCATTTTTATTTTCAATCCATCTTTGTGGCGATGTTGTAAATCTATTTAGACCCGCGTCCATTTTAAACGTGTCGAATTGCACACGGTTAAAATTTTTATTATTTAATATCTCCCACAAATCTATAAATTCTATTGTATTTCTATTTCTCATTCAATTCTGAATAACAAATCGTGGATCATCTTTGTTTTTATACCTTGCAATATCTGTTAAGCTTATATAATCATTTTATTATACTTAAGTTATTAATTTATGCTTGCATAATTAGAGAATTAAAGTTTATATTCCTGAGTTTCCCAATTTGATTCAAAAATTCACTTTTTAGTGAATATAAATAGCAAGAATGCCCGTAAATACGTGTTTTTTACCCTAAAATCTTAATTTTATTGTTTTAAAATTAAGATTTTACAAAAAAAATGCTTGGTCTAAGAAAAAATTATGTTATAATAACTATCACTTAAGAATAATTAATAAATTTGGATATTGAATTAAGGGGGAATTAATTATGTTTTTGTCATAAAAAAATCAGACAGCGCGAATTATCCATTATATTTTTAATATGATGGAATGCCTTAAATTTGACCGTTTAGAAATCTATAAATTTAGGGCTTTTGGTTATTGT
>NZ_JAWPGQ010000026.1:0-2746 GCF_033343935.1 Mesomycoplasma ovipneumoniae
TAAAGACTTTCTCAGTCACCTCAAACCAAAATGAGACTGTTAAAGTAAAGCTAACTTTTGCCGATGCCCAAAAATTACTCTTACAGCAAGTTGCTAGCCAACAAAAACAGCTAACCCTTTTAATAAAAAACACCCAAACAGGTGCAATTGTAGCCTCAAGTGCCAAAGCCGAAGAAAAAACCGGTCAAATTGAAGCTGAATTTACTTTTTCAAATCTTGATCGAGCAGTAAAATACGAACTAGTTTCAGTAAATGACTATTCTCGTCCTGATTATTTAATTTACAAAGATGAGAAAAACTTTACAGAAGATAGTGCTAAGAGTTTTGTTGTAAATGTTGACAGCATTGAAGTTAAAAATCTTGTCTATTCAGATATCAAACAAAACTCTGTTAAGGCCGAAATTTATTTTGACCCAATTAGAGATGCTTATTTAGCTAACAAGCAAATCGAAGTTGAAATAACTCCAGACGGCGATCCTGTAGCTCAGCTTGTTACCGTTAATGCTTTGGCTCAAGGTCAAGGGAACACCAACACTAAAAAAACAGTAAAAATTGAAAAACTAGACGATGGACGGCTAAGAGCTGAAATTACTTTTGACAATCTTGCTGAAGGTAAAGACTTTAAAATTGCCCTTTTAAGTTTGGCAAACAAGCAAGATGTACAGACTAATGATCAATATACAACAACTGGTCCTAAATTTAAAATAGTTAATGATTTTCTAGCTCAGACTGACCCTAATACTTCAAGGGCCGCCGAAATTACCGCTAGTTCAAACCAAAAAACTCTAAAATTTGCAACTGACGTTGTTGTTTCAAGCATTGAATTTAACCCAGTTGATTCAACAACCAACATTGACAAACAACAGTCAGCAAAAATTAAAGTTGAATTTTCTAACTCAAATAATGAAATACTAAAACTAAAAAAAGACCAACTTGCAACATTAACGCTTATTAATAAACAAACAGGGAAAATAGTACTAGCTTCAGCAAAAATTAAAGCTGAAAATTCAGTTGCTGGTCAACAAGCTGAGACTTCTGCTTCAGTTGAATTTGAATTTAATAACAATTTAGAAAAACTAACAAAATATGAAGTTAGTTCAATTTCTGTTGTTCGGCCAAATGGTATTTATTCAATTCCTTTTGCACAAAATATAGCTAGTGATCCTAAAACATTTGTAACCCAACTAACCACAGTTAGTGTTAAAAATATTTCTTATGTTGATGTTACCGAGACAAGTGTTGAACTTACAGTCTTTTTTGACTCAGTTAATGATGATATTTTAAATGATCAATTTGAAGCTGAACTTGAATATGTTCTAAAAACTAAAGACACCGAAGTCAAAAAATCAAGCAAAGTTATTGTCTCAAATAACCAAGCAATTTTTACAATTGACGATCTTGATGAGGCAAGTACTTATGAAGTTAAAGGCTTAAAATTATCTAAAAAAGTATTAGCTCGTAGCACTCGTTCAATCGGTCGGCGTACTCGGCGTCAAGCCCCTGAGGCAAGTCCAGTTGCAAATAATATTAATGTAGTATTTGACAAAACAGAAGTTGAAGACAAACACAAAAAACTCTTTTCAACAAAGTCTTTAATTTCTGAAATTAAAATTGACAAAACTTTACTTGAACAAGAATTAAAAGCAAAAATGCCTAGCTTAACCCTAGAGCAAACCAATTTAACTGATACTCAAGCTGGTATTGAGCTTAAAATTAAAGATCCAAAACAATTTTTCAAAGATTATGTCAGCGGTCCTAAAGCTGCTAGTGCCGCTGCAGACATTAAATTAGTTGTAAAGTCAAATCGTACCGGTGCAATTTCGCAGGCAGGTGCCCAAATCACTTTTGACGAGCAAAGCAACGTAGCTACTGTTAAATTTTTATTAGAAGACTTAGAAAAATATACAGTTTATTCAATTGTTGATATTTTTGTCAACGGCGTTCGCCTTGGATTTTTAAATACTCTTACTGAAGACCAAAAAGAATTTGCAACAACTGCCCGGGACGTTACTCCTAATTATATTGCCCAAACTGAATTTAAACGTCATGGCGCGGTTCTAAGAATGGTTTTTGATATTAATAAAAACTGATTTTTAGTTAACAATAAAGTTAGACTAACATTTAAAAAATTCCAAGCCGCAGGCCAAGATGATCCTGATCTTAGTGTTGAGACAACCGTTGACCAAGATGGTCTTGCTGTGTTTAGAATTAATAAAGATAATTTAGCAAATAAGGTTCCGGTAGGAAGCCGTTTTGAAATATCTAAACTTGAGTTTATTCCTAATGTTGATTCAAACCAAAAAGTAGTTAAATATTTCCCACTAAATACAGTAACTTCAACTGACTCAACAAGAACACACTCAGCAATTCAGTCCTCAAGTCTTGTTCCTTTGGCACGTTCTCGTCGTAGTCTTAGTGTTTTTGACAGTTCTTCTTCTGGTGCTAGTTCATTCCAAGATGGTTCTCAAGCCGCTCAAGCTGGTACTGTAGCTTCTCCGGCGGCTCCTGCTCCTGCAGGTACTCCGGCTGGTTCACCAGCAACTCTGGCTAATACTAACTTTTTAAATGTAAATATCTCAACAAGCCCGCTTCAAGATCCAACAGTGCCTGCTTCTGTCCCAGCTCCTGCAGTTAAGACTACTTTTGATACAGCTTCATTTATTAGTGCAGTCGAAAAAGTTAATCTTTCAGGAACTAATGCTGAATTAAGAATTACATTAAATTCAACTTTATTATTAGATGCCCA
>NZ_JAWPGQ010000027.1:0-2183 GCF_033343935.1 Mesomycoplasma ovipneumoniae
CAAAACTTCATATATTTTTTTAGGCTCAGCGTAAATAAAAATGAGTTTTCTATTTACATTGAGTTTAAATAGTAGTTGTATTTTTTTAAGTTTTTGTTATTTTAACCATAAATGATTTTTGTGAGTGTTTTAGCTAAAAAGGGTAGTTTAAATATTTTTTAGTTTTGCTTTTTAAGTTAAAAAATCGCGAAAAAACCGGACACTTTTCTAAGATTATCTCATCAAACTGGGAAACTCGGGAATATATATCGCTTAGAAATATTGAAAGGATTTGTGAAGAATTAAATTGTAAAATTGAAGATGTTATTATAATTATTTAAAATGGAGGAAAAAACAATTATGAGATATGAAGATTTAGAATTTAAAATACCTATAGAGTCTAAAGAATATGAAAAAGATTCAAAATTTGTTATTGAACAAATAATAAATATATTACAAGAACGAAAAAATTCTGGTGATGATAAAATTATAATAAATACAAATTTAAAATTAGGATTACCATTAGAAAATATAAACAAGATTGCAGATCCTATGATCGAAGCTTGGGCAACTGAGGTTTTTGCCAGCATTAGGAATGTTCAAAATAATAAATATAATTTAATAAATGTAGAAGCACAAGAAAGACTAGGAATGGCAGATATTATACTCGAGTTTAAGAAAGATAATGTTAAAGTTCTTACAGGGAATATTGATGTAAAGGCGACTGCAAATGATATTATTGATAGTGGAAAAGGTCCTAATATTACTTCTTTTTCTAGGATTAGGACAGCTTATGTAGTTGATCCTGATTATATGTTTATAGTATTGTCGATTAAGCATAAAGTTTATTCAGAAAGAAATGAACGAACACAATTGATGGATGGTATTATGCAAGTTGTTGACTTTAATGCGTATGACTTAAAATTTATAGGAGATAATGACATAAACTATAATCCAGCTCTAGGCACTGGTCAAATACAAATAAAAGATATTCATAATGTTAGTTTTAAAAGAAGAACTACTTGGGAAATGTGTCAATTATTAGATAAAAAATATTTACATAGTAGCAGAAGAACATTTGAAGATTTCTATAGAGAGGCAATTAAAAATAAATGGATAAAACTTTAAAAATAATTTGTGGAAATGCAATTGAAGAACTTAAAAAAATTGAATCTAAAAGTATTAATTTAATTGTCACAGATCCGCCATACAATTTGAATAAAGATTATGGAAATAATAAAGATAATTTGGAATTTGAAGAGTATTTAGAATTTTCAAGACAGTGGCTTACCGAAGCAAAAAGAGTGCTAAAAGATGATGGAACTATATACATTTTTATGGGTATGAGATATATATCATATATTTATAGCATACTTGAAAAAGAGTTGAATATGCATTTTAATTCTTGGATAACTTGGTTTTATACACAAGGAATAGGGAAAACAAAAGGGTTTTCTCCTAGACACGATGATATACTAATGTTTACCAAGCATAAAAGTAAATTTACCTTTAACTTAGATGATATAAGAGTTCCACAAAAATTTTACCGTTCAATAAATAACATGAGGGGTTCAAATCCGGGAAATGTATGGCAATTTTCTCATATGCATTATTGTAATAAGAATAGAAAAAAGCACCCCACACAAAAACCAGAAGCTTTGTATGAAAGAATGATTTTAGCTTCATCGAATGAAAATGATATTGTACTTGATCCATTTGTTGGTAGTGGAACAATGCTTAGAGTTTGCCAGCAAACTAATAGACGAGGTATAGGTATAGAAATTAATGAAGAGTATGTTCAAATGTGTAAGGAAAGATTAGAAGAAGATTTTACAGGTTTTGATAGTGAAGATGAAAGAATCAAAAGGGTGCCTAACGATTTAAATGATTCTAGTATTAGAAAAAAATATCTTGAAAATCACAAAAAATGGTTTTTAAAAAATCATCAAAACTTAATAAAGAAATTTGAAGATGAAGTAAATGAAAAATACTTTCATAAAAAAGACGATTAGATAAAATCTAGTCGTATTTTCTCAAATTAAGAATATAAATGTAACACACAGATATTTTTAAAATCGCCATTTGGTGATTTTTTTAAATATTAGATCTAAGCTAGTATATTCTTGAGTTTGGCAGTTCGATGGAAAACATTCACTTTTTATTGAATACAAATATGCAAAAATACCGGTAAATCCGTGTTTTTT
>NZ_JAWPGQ010000028.1:0-1523 GCF_033343935.1 Mesomycoplasma ovipneumoniae
TTTGCATTTGCATTTTCAGTTGTTCTGATAAATGGTGTTTCTGAATTTCGGAAATTAGGCCATCAATTAATTAAATTTGGAGCAATCATTTTTTCGTTGTTGTCAAGTTCATCAGGATTAACAAATAATAAATCAGTTAAATTAGCACTAATAATATTTGATTGTTGCTGAATTAATTCTTTTGGATATCAAAAATTCAAATAAGCAGTTCCTCAATCAACAGCATTAGCGCCTACTTTTTCTTTGACAGTTTTTGTGTATTTGTCTTGGACATCAGTATCTTTTTTGTCAGGATCATTAAATAAGTTATTTACAAAATCACTTGCACTATAATAAGTAACTTTTGTTGGCTGATTTAAAATAATATTTAAATAATCATTTGTAAGTTTGAAGTTTTCCCCTGGACTAACGAATTGGTTTGGGTGAACATTTGTTCATCCTTTTCTTACATTTTCTTCTTTTGTTTTATTAAGTTGGTATGAGTATAAATTGAGATTGGTGGTTGGGGTTTTAGTATTACCTTCACCTTGAGCTAATCTTTGGTTTAAGTAACCTGAAGGGTCAAAAACTTTAAGTGATAGAGCAGAAAGATCTTGAGCGGGGTCTTTTTCTAATAGTCGCCAAAGTGGGTCATTGATGTTGACTCAACTACGGAAGGTGTTACCCTGTATTTTGGCGGCTCTACCGTTTTTACCGATCTCAGGGAAAACTTGGGCTTTTATCGTATGTGCATCTTTTTTTGATCATTCCGGGATTCGACTTTCAAATCATTGATTATTTACGTTAAGGTTTTTTGAGAACTTAAGGGGTTTTTTTATTGTACTTCATGGAACACCGATTGCTCCTTGTAAGACTAGTTTAGGTTTAATTTTTACAATATTTGTAGCTTTTGTATCTTGACTTTCTGAAGTATCAGCAGAAGAAGCTTTTGCTATTTCAATAGGGGCATTAATTAAACGCTTTATATCGCTACTTTCAAGACTAAATGATAATTTTGTCGGAGATTCTACCTTTAGATCGCTTATTTTAAAGTCTACAACACTTTGGTTAAGTAATGGGTTTAAGGTTAGTTGAACTAATTGATGTTGCGGATTTGGGATTGAAACTGGCAAAGACTCAATTAATTTTGGATCTTCAATTTTAACTATAGACGCTTCTGCTGTAGCTCTTTGGGCAATTGCAAGGTTATCATTGACTTTTTTTTCATCCCCAAGGAAGAAAGTGTAGTTTCCAGAAGAGAGTTTCGCTAGCCCCGTATTCTTCAACTCAGGAGCAATCACCGGCTGCAGAGGACTCAGAGCCAGTTCAGCTGGATGAATACTCACCGGCACTGAAGATAGTCACTGACTTGTTGGCTGACCGCTGGCATCAGTCTGTATTGGGTTTTTAAATTCAAGAGTAATTGTTGTTGAATTAGCCAAAGGCTGATCTGGACTGTATTGTTTAGCCCAGCTAGTATTTGATACCTCCGGAGTCTTTGCTAGTTCAGGAATGTTGTCTTGTTGTTTGTGGACTATTAGACT